>JBGQHF010000012.1:0-52345 GCA_041497835.1 Terriglobia bacterium | reverse complement strand
GTTGATCAAGAGATTCCCGGCAGAACATCCGCCCGTTGCGCCCACCCAGGAAGCCACCGCCAAAAATCCCATTTTTCCGGCCTTTTTTGCGGTTTTTCCTTGCGTTCCCACATTTCGTTGGCTATAGTCCCCTGCGGCACGCGTTCTAGGCGTCCTGCAAGGGGAAAGATCGCGCAGCCTGCCCCGATTCCATCGGGGCCTCTTCAAACGAAAAATCAGGAGGATAAGCATACTAGATGGCAGCCAAGCCAATGAGCAAGAGCAAGATCGTGGCGAGCATGGCCGAGAAGTGCGGCACGACGAAGAAGTCCGCGGCCACATTCTTCGAAGAACTTTTCAAACTGGCCGTGAGGGAATGCAAGGGTGGCGCGGGCAAGTTCGTGATTCCGAACATCGGCCGCGCCGTAAAAGCGCACCGCAAGGCGCGCATGGGCCGCAACCCGGCGACGGGCGAGGCGATTAAGATCAAGGCCAAGACCGTTGTCCGCCTCCGCGCCGCGAAGGCCTTTAAGGACGCGATCCTCAAGTAGCCAGCTTCTCGCTACGCGGAGGCCCAGGCCGGACCCGGTGCGCACCCAGCGAGCGCCGAGCGGCGGCCCGGGTGTCAAATCTGAGTTTGCCCTTTGCCGGTTGGAACTCCTCCAGTCGGCGAAGGGCTTTTCTGTTCTCTTCTCACCCTGCTGTCTCTTCCGCTGCCTGCCCGAAGACAGTGGATGAGCCCAAAAGAAATGGGCGACCCGCCTTGGGCCACCCCTCTCACGCGCCTGAGCTAGAACTCTGCCCCTGGTCTTACAGGGTTTTGACGTACCGGATAATATTTTTCAACTCCTCGGCGTCCAGCACATCCTTGAACGGCGGCATCAGGTTGTTGCCGTTCTCAATCCAAGCTTTCAGCGATTCGTCGGTGATCTTGTTCCCATTTGCGCTGAAGGTGCCTCGCTTGTTCATGCCCTTCAATCCGGGGCCGACCTTTCGCGCGCCGCTCGCGGTGTAGTGGCAAACCGCGCATTTCTTGTCGAAGACACGCTTTCCCCGCAGCACTGCTTCGCTGGACGCCCCGTTGGACCCGTGCTTTTTCGGACCATCCTTCGAAGCAGAGCCTTGCGCCAGAGCCACACTGGCCATCGCGAGTGTCGCCACTACCAGCCAAGCCAGATCCCGCTTCACGAAGCCCCCTTTTCGCCCCAGACGAACGGATTACACGTCTATTCTCCCTTTCTCGCGCCCCGACTTCTAGCCGGGAACTCCACCCGGCATGAAGTACAGTTATACGTCCCGCACCGCCAGCCGTTCGTACTACTGACCCATGGCGTCCCGTGTGTTATCAATTGGGGGATGAGCCAGGAAACTCTTGCGCAGGCATGGGAACTGCTTCAGGACGCCTATCAAGCCCAGATGGAAGGCGACTACGATCGCGCCATCGAGCTTTATCTCGCCTCGATTGACCTGCAGCCGACAGCCGAAGCGCATACCTTCCTGGGCTGGACCTACCATTTTCTGGGTCAACTCGATGAGGCCATCACCGAATGCAGGAAGGCCATTGAGATTGACCCGGAATTCGGCAACCCGTACAACGACACAGGAGCCTATCTGATCGAAATGGGCCGTTATGACGAGGCCATTCCCTGGCTTGAGCGGGCAATGGAAGCCCGGCGCTACGAGCCGCGCCACTTCCCGCACTACAATCTGGGCCGTGCCTACCTGGCAAAAGAAATGTACGCCCGCGCGGAGAGCTGTTTTCAGAATGCGCTGCGCATCGAACCGCGCTACCGCCTGGCCCGCGAAGCCCTCGGTTCCCTCCGCCGTCTGGTCAATTGAGTCCGCAAAGCGTCAAGGGAAGCCACTCAAGAGAGGAGTGGCAAGGCCCCCGTCACCGATCACTCATCACCAGTCACTTGCTTTCCGTCGGCATCACCACCCGGTCATAAATCCACAAGAGCAGCGCCGTGGCCACGCCCACGCCCGTGATCGCCCACCAGACGCGCTCCGGCTGGTGCGTGACTTCCCCGAAGTGATGCATCAGTCGTCCGCCGAACCACCCGCCAATCAGCGAGCCGATCCCGATCGGCAGAAAGGCGAAGCCCATGTAGGTCCCCTGCTGCCCCGGCGGCGCCAGCTTGGCGATATATTCGTAGTACCGCGGCGCTTGCAGGATCTCCCCGAGCGCCAGCACAAAGAGCGAGAGCACCGCCGCCCACACCGTGGGCCGCGCCGCCACGATCAGCCACGCCAGCGAAGTAATCAGCGTGCCCAGTGTCACCGCCCGGAACGCGGGGATTTTCCGCGTAACGTAATTGACGGCCAGTGTGAGAGCAATCACCGCCAGGCCGTCGGTGATCAGGATAAATTCCACGTCCGCGTTCGGGTCAATGTAGCCATGGATGTAGCCGGGCAGCGTCGTGTACTGCTGCCAGAAAACGACCCAGTAGCCGGTGAAGATCAGAAGAAACAGCATGAATTTCGGATTCGACAGCACGGTGAGAAAATTCCGCGCTGTCTGGGAAATGCTCGGCGGTGGCGTGTCTCCCGCGCGCCGCGGCTCGCGGAAGAAAAGCAGCACCGCGAAGAACATCGCAAAGACGCTCAGCGCCGCGACCCGAAACACATTCTCCACACCCAGGTGGCGGTGGGCCCACGAAGCGACGAATGGTCCCGCCGCGCCGCCGATGTTCACCATCGTGTAGTAAATGGAGTAGCCGAGCGAGCGCACGCTCTCTTTCGATGCGCGCGCCGTCGTCCCCACCACACATGGCTTCACCAGCGAGATCCCCAGCGCGGGCAGCATCAGCACGAAGCCCACCAGCAGGCCAAGCGGCAGGGCGTTGCGCACAGGCGCCATCCACGGCGCGCCGATCGAACCCAGTAGAAAATAGGCGCAACTCAAAATCAGATAGGCGAGAGACAGCGAGCGGCGGAATCCTAACCGGTCCGCCAGCGCTCCGCCGAAGATCGCCAGGAACCAGACCAGTCCGCCGAAGAGGCCCGTTAAACTTCCCACCTCGGCGGTCGGAAAATTCAGCGTCTCGTGCAGGTAGGTCGCCAGCGAAGCAAAGGCGCCGTAATACGACAGGCGCTCGAAAATCTCGGTGACGTTGGCGACCCAGAACGGGCGCTCGAAGCCGCCGCGAATTTCCTGGAGCCTCTGGCTAAAGCTCATGGGGCCTCCCGGGATGCGAGGCGCGATTGTAGCGGAGGGCCGTGCGGGAGGCGAGCACGGGTTTGCCGCACCGGCGTGGGGTTTGGAAGATTTTCACAGGGGTACCCACACCCTGGGTGTTTTTGCAAAGAGTGCGGAACTCCTTGATTGCAGAAGGTTTGTGGCGCGCTCCTGTTTTAGGGAGTGTGTAAGAATATGAAAACAAAGGGGCGATTTTGCGCCGTGCGGCGCAAGAGTGCGCAAGAGCTTGAAAAAGAAGGAGTAACGTACTGTATCGCTCGGTGAGAGGGTCGATTCGAGAGGGCTCAGGGTCGGCGGAGGGGGAAGGAAGGGAGGTGCGGCGGCGAACCATGGGACATGGTAGCAGAGAGCGGGGGGATAGTCAAGAGAAGAATAGTACTGAAGAGTATTCGAACGGCAAGAACCGCACCCTTTGCGAGCAAAGGGCCGCCACCCTGCAACGTCAAGAGGCAATCAGGAAGGAATCCAGTCGGCCACCCGCCTGAGGTAAAATGAGTTCTATAGTGAAAAATATGTGGATTCTAAAAGGACTCTTGCTCGGTTTCGGGCTTTTCTTTGTCGGGTCTCTCGTTTACATAGTCAATAAGATGCGCCCGATAGAAGCGCACAAGGCGACTTCAGGAAATCTGCTGCTATCATTAACCGTGTGGAACCTTTGGTATTGGATTGTATTCGTTGCAACCCTCACTCTAGCGTGCTGGCTCGTTAGACGTAAGACTTAGCGAGCTTGGCCTCCCTCCTGATTATCCACCCGCCACTATTTCACATACCGAAGAGCAATCTGGCCTGTCACTTGCCTAGGAAACATCGATGATTCCTTGTTATCGAGCACAAGGGCGTACGTTCCGGGCCGGGACAAGTCCTCGTGGATTGCGCACGAGGTTTGTCGCGGACAATTCGCGATGAGTTGGTTCCCGTAATAGAGACTCAAAGTCACGTTTCCGTTGAGGCCGCCTGTTGAATGGATTTCGCCATGGACTTCGGCACCGCTCATCACATTTGGGTTGAACTGAAACTGCCAGCTTCGGGATTCTCCTGCTGGAATAGACATGGAGCCCGTTAGGATCGGCTGAGTCACTGTGTTCTCTTTCGCTATTTCGGACAGGGATCGAACGGAGCTTTCCCCTACGTACCGCTTCGCCCAGTTTATGGGGGCAGCGAAGTTGAGGTTTTGCCCCGCCGTTACAGTCAGGGTGGAGATACCAACAACTTCGCCATTCATGTTAAGCACCGGCCCACCACTCGATCCGGGACTGATCGGCGCGCTCATCTGAATGATATTTTCACGGAGCGCGCTGACAATTCCCTCGCTCACCGTGTTTTGTAGTCCGAGGGGTGAACCGATCGCTACGATGTGGTCACCGATGTGGACGTTGTCCGAATTTCCCAGTTTCAGTGTTGGCGGTGAAGCGGCCTGAATCTTAATGACCGCAACGTCGTGGCCGGGGTCGTATGCCGCAACCCCAAGCACCGGGGCAAACGTGCCGTCGCTGAATTTTGCGTTGGCCCTATACGCGCCACGAATCACGTGATAGTTCGTAATCGCGGTCCCTTCGCTCGAAACAACAAACCCGCTGCCTCGTCCGCGTGCGTGTCCCTCATCATCGAAGATCTCTACCAAGAGCACAGCGGGGCTGGCCGAACTAAACAACTCTTCAGTCGTGAGTACTCGGGATTGCGCGGGAGCAGGTTGTGTAGGTGCCGCACCTCTTGCTTTGACCGGCGGGGTTGATGATTCACTGGCGGCGGGCGTGCTCGTCAACGGCTTATCCACATCAGACTTCTTGCGGAACGATATTTCGTATTTCGAGGCAAGAAGGACAAGCAGCACGACTGCTGCAACTACCCATCCCAGTATTGGAAGGATTCGCCTACGCCGGTCGTCTGCCATTATTCGCCTCCTGCCGCTTGATGCGGTGCGAGATTACCACTCAAGTTACCTTACAGCAATCATTGACATCGCCCGGTGTAAGCAGAGGTGGTCATTTGCCACATCAGCCGCATTGAAGAGGGGACGGCCATCACTTGAGCCGTTTGCTCCGCACCCTGGCCGGTTTGCCAAGAATTGAAAGTCGATTTTATTTCAAAACGGTGGTCTGCCCGCTGGTTCCAAACGGGTCAGAGGCGGCGGTGGCCAGAAGTTCGCGAGACAGAGGCGGTCCAGTCCGCCGGAGAAATGGGGCTGCGAGGCACGCGGAAACGGTTCAGTTTATAGGCAATTTTAGCCAGGCCTTTCGGGGTGCGGTTCCGCTCCACGAATGGCAGCAAGCGAACCGCGCGGCGCTCCAGGCGGCTGCGTTCCTCGCGAAACCAGGCGCCGTCAGCGGGACGGTACTGGCTCCAGGCAATCGAATGGACAAACCCTGCGGGGCCAAACCGGTCTGAACGCAAAATGTCCTCGACCACGACGCGAATCGGGCCTTCAAATGCGTTCAAACTGTCGTGGAGAGCAACCACGGCATGATCAGATAAGTAGTGCGAGAAGTTGTCGAAGTCCGCCTTGCAGCCTGCATAGGTGTGATCCCCGTCAATCCAGAGAAAGCGAAGCGGGCGGCGCCACGTCCCGGCAACTTCACCGGAAAGGGCGCGATGAACTTCGACGTGGTTGTCCAATCCCGTGGAGCGCACGGAGAAAATGAATTCGTCAAAGGTCGAGGAGCCCTGAACGATATCGCGATCGGTGACTGCGGGTTGGGTGTGCGGATCGACGGCCACGACGGGACCCAATCCATAGTGCGCAGCGACGGAGGCCATCATGACAGTGGACCTGCCTTTGAAGCTTCCAATCTCGAGGATGGCGCCGGTTGCGGGAGTGCAGGCAACGAGCAGTCCTAGAAAGCGAGCCTCGTTCTCCCCCAAGAAGCCGGGGACGTGTTTGGTCAAACTCCAAGCACGGTCGAGCGTTTGTTCGAGATCCTCTGGAGGGGCAATCATGCTGATTGCGGGCGCAAATTCGGAAACAGGAAGCATACTACAGCAGGTTCACACGGCAGGGGTTCTTTCCGCATCTGTCGCGGAGGCGCCGAACTTCATCCTGTGGGGAAAGGACGCTTGGATGGCGGCGACGGGGACGGAGGTTTGGCCCTATTGGGGAGGCATGGGTGGAAAAGACCGTGGAAAAGAGGGTAGAACAGGGGGGCGTTCGTTCAAGACAGATGACTCATCTTAAGGATGGGCCGGGGGGAAGTGGCGGATGAAAAAAGGGGCGTGGTTGAGTGTGGCGGTAGCGGCCGGAATGAGCGTGGCGGGAGGCGGAGCGCAGGCGCAGAAGCCGCCGCTCCTGCCGGAGAAAGATGTTGCGGCGCTGGCGAATGAGTTGAGCGGGGAAACGGCGAAGCGGAATTTGGAGGGGATCGCACGATTTCACCGGCAACGCGGGTCGAAAGGGTTTCATGCCGCGGCGGAGCTGGTGGCGGAGCGGGCGCGGGCGTATGGGTTAAGCGACGTGGCGATTCTTGAATTTCCGGCGGATGGGAAGATTTTCTACGGCACACAGCGCTCGCGTCCCGCGTGGGACGCCGAATCGGCTGAACTGTGGGAGCTGCGAAAAGACGAAAACGGATGGCACGCGGCCGCGCTGCTGGGGAGTTACGAAGCCATGCCCATCACACTTGCCGAAGACAGTGAAAGCGCCGACGTGACCGCCGATCTCGTGGATGCCGGCAACGGCACAAAGGAAAGTGACTACGAGGGAAAAGATGTGCGCGGAAAGATCGTACTTGCCGCCGCGCAGCCGGGGGCGGTGCAGGATTTGGCTGTGGGGAAATTTGGGGCGGCAGGCATTGTGAGCTACGCGCAGAATCAGAAGACGGCTTGGTGGGGCGAGGATGAGAATCTGATTCGCTGGGGGCATCTGGAGACGTTTTCGGCGAACAAGACGTTTGGGTTCATGGTGTCGCTGAAGACGGCGCGGGCGATGCGGGAGCAGCTGGCGCGGGGAGAAAAGATCCGGCTGCATGCGGTGGTGAAGGCGGGGCAGCATCCGGGGAACTATGAGGTTGTGACGGCGACGATTCCGGGGGCTGATCCGAAGTTGAAGGAGGAAGAGGTTGCGTTTTCGTGCCACCTGGATCATCAGCGGCCGGGCGCGAACGACAATGCGAGCGGCTGCGTGACGATTCTGGAGGTGGCGCGGACGCTGCAGAAATTGATCTCGAATGGCGCGCTGGCGCGGCCTGCGCGGACGATCCGCTTTATCTGGCCGCCGGAAATCGAAGGAACACTGGCGCTCCTGAACGGCAAGGCTGAGTTTGCCCCGCGAATTAAGGCCGTGATTCATATGGATATGGTGGGCGGCGGGCCGGAGACGAAGGCAGTGTTCCACGTGACACGCGGGCCGATGAGCCTTCCAAGCTTTGTGCATGATGTGGCGTGGGCCTTCGCCGAATTCGTCAACGAGCAGTCGTATGAATTCGCCGCCACCGGCAGCGCCGAATATCCCTTCGTTGCGCCCGAAGGAGGAAAGGAGCCGCTGCGCGCCGAGTTTTCACCCTTTTCCATGGGCAGCGACCACGACGTCTATCAAGACAGTTCGTTCAAGATACCGGCGATCTACTTGAATGACTGGCCGGACCGGTACATCCACACAAATTTCGATACGGCCGCGAATATAGATCCAACGAAGTTGAAGCGTGCGGGGTTTATTGGGGCGGCGAGCGGGTTTTTTTTGGCGGGGATGGACGAATCCGCAGCGAGGAGCGTATTGAAGGCAACCGATAACGATCGGTTACTCCGTGGATTCTTTTCAAACACACGCGCAGTCCAGTTGCCGGAAGCCGAAGCGTCAAACTTAGTTCGTCATTACTTGAATTCGGAGATCGATCTGTTTCATTCGACGATGCAAATCGTTCCGAGCACGATCGCACAGACGGAGTTAGCGTTCGAGAGGTTTTTTCCAATCCAGACGCTCGCAGCTCGGATGCGACCTCCGACTCCAGCGACGGGCGGCGGACTTCTTGTTTTCAGACGAAAGTCACAGCCGAAGGGACCGCTGGCGGTGTTCGGGTATGACTATTTCGCGGATCACGCCAAGGCTGCGGGAATTCCTACGCCAAAACTCCTCAGCTACGAAGGACTCTGGGGCGCGGGAGAGGAATATGCCTACGAAGTTCTGAACTTCGCGGACGGAGCACGCAATGCGCACCAAATTCGGGACGCCGTTTCGGCGGAATACGGCCCCGTGCCACTCGAGCTCGTTGTCGAGTATCTCCGCGCGCTGGTGAAGATCGGGGTGGTGGAGCGGGTGAAGTGATTCTCCATTGAAAAACGAAGAGAAATTCCTCGCTTCGCGCGGAATGACAGAAAGGCGGTGGCGAGAGCGGTGTGTTAACATCGCGAACCTGCGTGTGAGCGAGGAGTAACCCTGAAAGACATTTCATGCCGACAACGATGAAAGCTCTGCGCAAGATGCAGGCCGCCCGCGGCCTCACGCTCGAAACCGCGCCGGTGCCCGCGATCGGTGCGGCCGAGGTGCTCGTTCGCGTCCGCGCCGCGTCCATCTGCGGCACGGATCTTCACATTTACGGCTGGGACCGCTGGTCGCAGGGGCGCATCAAGCCGCCTGTCACGCTGGGCCACGAATTCTGCGGCGTCGTCGAGCGCGCCGGCGAAGAAGTCACCGCGGTGAAGCCCGGCGATTTCGTCAGCGCCGAGATGCACGTCAATTGCGGCCACTGCCATCAATGCCGGCTCGGCCAGGCGCACATCTGCAAAAACCTGCGCATCATCGGCATTGACCAGGACGGGGCATTCGCCGAATTCGTGAAGATCCCCGCGTCGAACATCTGGAAGCTCGATCGCGCAATCCCGGAGCACTACGCCGCGATCCTCGATCCGCTGGGCAACGCGGTGCACACGGTTCTGGCGGGGCCCATCGCAGGGCAGACGGTGCTCGTCACCGGCTGCGGCCCCATCGGGTTGATGGCCATCGCCGTGGCGAAGGCTTGCGGCAGCTCGACCGTGTTTGCCACCGAGGTCAACGAGCAGCGGCGCGCCATGGCCAAGAAAATGGGCGCGGACGTGGCCATCAATCCTGCCGCGGAAGATTCGGTCGCGCGCGTCCTCTCGGAAACCGGCGGCACCGGCGTGGACGCACTCCTGGAAATGTCCGGCAATCCCAGCGCGATCCAGCAGGGCTTCCGGGCGCTGCGCGCCGGCGGCCGCGCGTCGCTCCTCGGCATTCCGACGGAATCGGTCCCGCTCGATCTCGTCAACGATGTGATTTTCAAGGGCGCGACCGTGCAGGGCATCTACGGCCGCCGCATGTACGAGACCTGGGTGCAGATGACCGCGCTGCTCAAGGCCAGCCGCTTGAATCTCGATCCGCTCTTTGGCGAGCGCGCGCCGCTCGAAAAATTCGAAGGCGCGTTTACCATGCTGCAGAGCGGCCACGCCGGCAAGGTGTTGCTCTATCCAAACGGCTTGCCGCGGTGATAAGAGGTGATTGCATGGAAACCGGAACCCAAACAACCAAGCACAATCCGTTGCAGTACATCACCGACCAACTCGGCGAGCTGCGCGCGAAAGGCGTCGCGCCGAAGTTCCGCGTCCTCGAAGGCGAGCAGAAGCCCGTCTGCACCTTCGACGGTAAAGAGATCATCAATCTCGCCTCGAACAATTATCTCGGCCTGACCACGCACAAGGCGCTGCGCAAAGCCGCGATTGAAGCCGTCCGCAAACTGGGCGCGGGCGCCGGCGCGGTCCGCACCATCGCCGGCACGATGAAGCTGCACATGGATCTCGAGGAGCAGATCGCGCGCTTCAAGAACGCCGAGGCCTGCGTGGTTTTTCAATCCGGCTTCACCGCCAACGCCGGAACGGTCTCCGCCGTCCTCGGCAAAGACGACCTCATCATTTCCGACGAGCTGAATCACGCTTCGATCATTGACGGCTGCCGCCTCTCGAAAGCCACGATCAAGGTTTTCAAGCACAAGGACACCAAGGATTGCGAGCGCATCCTCCAGGAGACGGCCAACTGGAACGGCCACAAACTGCTCATTACCGACGGCGTTTTTTCCATGGACGGCGATATCGCTCCGCTGCCGCAGCTCTGCGACCTCGCCGAAAAGTACAACTGCATCATGATGGTGGACGACGCGCACGCCTCGGGCGTTCTCGGACGCGGCGGCCGCGGCACGATTGACCATTTCAATTGCCAGGGCCGCGTGCACATCCAGGTTGGCACGCTCAGTAAGGCGATCGGCGCCATGGGCGGCTACGTCTGCGGCTCCCGCGACCTTGTTGATTTTCTCTATCTCCGAGCGCGCCCGTTTCTTTTTTCGACCTCTCATCCGCCGGCCACGGCGGCCGCGTGCCAGGCAGCTTTTTCGCTGCTCGATTCGCCCGAAGGCGAAAAGCTGGTCAAGAAACTTTGGGCCAACACGAAGTTCTTCAAGCGCGAACTGAAGCGCCGCGGCTTCCAATTCGGCGTCAGCGAAACGCCCATTGTCCCCATCCACGTGGGCGACGCCGCCAAAGCATTTGAATTTTCCCGCAAGCTTTTCGACGCGGGCGTCTTCGCTCCCGCCGTCGGTTACCCGGTCGTGGCCGAAGGCAAAGCGCGCCTGCGCGCCATGGTCAGCGCGGCGCACAAGCGCGAGCAACTTCTCCGCGCCGCGGATATCCTCGCCGAGGTCGCCAAGCCTCTGGGCATTCTCTAGACATTCTTCGTTTCTGATTCAGCCGCCCGTCTCTTCTCTATCCCTTTGCTATACTCGCCCGCATGCCATCGTCCCCTGTGACCGCCGAGCGGCCGACCGCGCCGAAGAAACTCTTCCTGGTGGACGCGATGGCGCACATCTATCGCGCCTTCTACGCGCCGATGGACCGCCTGCGGACATCCTCCGGCCTGCCGACCAAGGTTCCCTATCTCTTCGGCAATATCATTCGCCGCCTGATGAAGGACTATCAGCCCGACTACATCGGCATCGTCTTCGACACCAAGGGACCGACGTTCCGCGACAAGCTTTTTGAAAAATACAAAGCCAAGCGCCCGCCCATGCCGGACGATCTTTCCGTCCAGATCCCGTTTGTGCGCCGGCTGTGCGAGGCCATGCGGCTGCCGATTCTCGAATTCCAGGGCTACGAAGCCGACGACGTCATCGGCGCTCTCGCCCGGCAAGCGGCGAAGAAAGATCTCGACGTCCTGCTCATCACCAACGACAAAGACATGATGCAGCTCGTTGACAAGAGCATCCGCGTTCTGCGCACGGGCTCGGGCGGGGCGAAGGGCGACATCGTCGTGGACGAAGGCCAAGTCGAAGAGCTGATGGGCGTGCCGCCGAAAAAAGTAATCGACGTCATGGCGCTGATGGGCGACACGATCGACAACATTCCCGGGGCAAAAGGCATCGGCGAAAAAGGGGCAACCGAATTGATCCAGAAATACGGCAGCGTCGAAAAGGCGCTCGCCCACGCCGACGAAGTCCCCAACAAGCGCTATCGCGAAGCGCTCCAGCAGCAGCGCGAACAGGTGATGATGTCCAAACAGCTCGCCACCATCGCCACGGACGTTCCGCTCGAGCTGGATCTGCATCTTCTGGAGCGGCGCGAACCGGATGCCGCCGCGCTGGCCGCGCTCTATCGCGAGCTCAACTTTACTTCGCTGCTGAAAGAGCTGGGTTCCGTTACGGAAGCGGGCGCCGCTTCGACCGCCGGTGGCGAATGCTCGAAAACCGACTACGCGCAGCTTGCCTCCCCGCCTGAATTTCGCGGCTACCTCGCCAAACTCTCGCCGAAACAGCCACTCGCCGTCTGGCTCAACCTGGAGACCGGCGGCCGCGAAAGCCAAGGCTTCGGCACGCGCATCGCCTCAATTGAGATTTCTCCCGGCGCGGGTGAGGGCCGCTCCGTCTGGCTCGATGAAGAAGGCGAAGCGCTGCGCGCACTCGCGCCGCTCCTTGCCGACGCGAAGCGCCCGAAAATCGTTCACGATCCAAAGCTGTTCAGCCTTCTTGCGGGCCCCGTTGCGAACATCGAGCACGCCACGCAGATCTATTCGTATTTGCTGCGCCCTACCACGGCGAATCACAACTTCGCGGACGTGGCTCTCCGGCACCTGAATGCCATGCCCGGCGGCGCGCCCGGCGAGCGCGCGGAGGCTCTTCAGCGCCTCGCTCCGGTTCTCCGCGCGCAGGTGGAAGAGCAAGGCGTCGCTTCGGTGTACGAAAAGATTGACCTGCCGCTGGCTCCGGTGCTTGCCGCCATGGAGCGCATCGGCGTTCACGTGGACCCGATTGCGCTCGATGCGATGTCGCGGGCAATGGAGAAGGAAGTCCGCCGCCTGGAGAAGGAAATCTGGAAGCTGGCGGGTGTGGAGTTCAACGTCAATTCTCCGGCGCAACTCGCGGAGATCCTCTTCGACAAGCTCAACCTGGAGCCGCCCGCGCGCCGGGGAAAAGGAGGCGGCCGCTTCGCCGCCGGAAATAAGAAGGCGCGCTCGACGGCCGCGGACATTCTGGAAGAGCTGCGCGGGCAGCACGAGATCCCCGGCAAGATCATCGAATACCGCGAAATCGCCAAGCTCAAATCCACCTACGTGGACGCGCTTCCGAAGCTCATCCACGCGGAAACCGGCCGCCTGCACACGAGCTTCAATCAGACCGGCACGGCAACCGGCCGGCTCAGCTCCTCCGATCCGAACCTGCAGAACATTCCCGTGCGCAGCGAGCTGGGCCGGCAGATTCGCGCCGCGTTTGCCGCAGAAAAAGGCAAGATCCTCCTCTCTGCGGACTATTCGCAGATCGAGCTGCGCATCATGGCCCATTTTTCGGGCGACCCGGTGCTCGTCGAGGCTTTCCGCAACGGCGAAGACATCCACGCGCGCACCGCGCAGGAGGTTTTCGGCGTCGGCCCGCTGGCGCAAACGCCCGAACACCGCCGCGCCGCGAAGGCCATCAATTTCGGCATCATCTACGGCCTTTCGGCGTTTGGCCTCGCGCAGCAGCTCGGGATCGAGCAGAAAGAAGCGGCGCAGTTCATCCATGCCTATTTTCAGCGCTATCGCGGCGTGAAGGAGTACCTCGACGGTATTCTGGAAGAGACGCGCAAAAGTGGGCTGACCAAAACGCTCTTCGGACGAATCCGCCCCATTCCGGAAATCACCTCGCCGCAGATGCAGCTCCGCAATTTTGCCGAGCGCACAGCGCTGAATTCGCCGCTCCAGGGCACCGCCGCGGACGTCATCAAGCTTGCAATGATCTCGATCGACCGCCGCCTCGTCGAAGAGAAGCTCGAAGCCCGCATGATTCTGCAGGTCCACGACGAACTGCTCTTCGAGGCGCCCCCTCGGGAACGCGACGCGCTGGGCAAGCTCGTCCGCGAGGAGATGGAAGGCGTTCATAAACTCAAGGTGCCGCTCAAGGTGGACCTCAAGTCCGGCGCCAACTGGCGCGACATGGAGTGAACGCTTAAGACCTCCGACGATGCGCTCGTCCGCACAAGTGCGAGGCATCCCGCTATGCCCATCGCACAGTCAAAGACTAAGTACTCGGGTGGCCGCTTCGTGCGGCCGTTTGATTCGATCTTGTGTTAGCGTGAATGGCCCTGCCCTGGGTGAGATTCTCATGCGTCGAACACTGTTTCTGCTTGGCTGCCTGACCTCGATTCCCTTCGTCGCCGCGTGCGGCGGCGGCGGCACTCCGCCCCCGCCGCCACCTCCTCCAGTCACGCTCAGCGTCATCCCAGCATCCTCGAGTGTGACCATTGGCACGACTCAGCTATTCACGTTCAGCGTGTCGAGTGGCGTTCCCCCCGCCGTGAACTGGAGCGTGAACGGAGTTCCAGGCGGCAATGCCACGGTCGGAATCATTGACACGAGCGGCCTGTACCATTCTCCCGCGACCTTCCCGACGCCGAACACGTTCACGGTCACGGCCACCGAGCAGACGGATGCCACGAAGACGGCAAGTGCCAGTGTGATTGTCACCTATCCGAACGACAACAATCTCTCCCAGACAAACCCTATCAAAATGGGGACCAGCGGCGGGAATTCCACGGACTCCGTCGTCAGTGGAACAACGACTACGTGTTGTTCGGGAACGCTGGGCAGTTTGCTGAGCCGGGGCGGTGTCACTTACATCCTCAGCAACAACCACGTGCTGGACAAGTCTGACAAGGGTGCGGTGAACGACCCGATCACGCAGCCGGGTCTAGTGGACACCAAGTGCCAGCCCAGCGCCGACATTGTGGCCCATCTGAGTGAGGCTGCTCCACTACAAACCAGCAACGCGGACGCAGCCATCGCGCAAGCCGTCGCAGGTACGGTGGACACCACGGGCGCCATTCTCGACCTGGGCGCTGCCAACGGAACCACGATCGCTGCCGCTCCCCCTTCAAGCACACTGGCGGTTCCAGCATCCGTCTTTTCGACAAACGAACAGGTCGCAAAGAGCGGAAGGAGCACCGGGTTGACGTGTTCCACGCTGCAATCCGTCGGCACGAACGTGCGCGTTTCTTATGACACGGCCTGTGGCGGGACGGTGGCTTTTATGGTTCTCTTCACCAACCAGGTCATCATCAACGGCGGAAAATTCAGCGCGTCCGGAGATTCCGGCTCGCTGGTGGTCACGGCGGACACCGCTCGCCCGGTGGGCTTGCTCTTCGCGGGAAATACCACCAGCAGCACGGCAAACCCAATTCAGGACATCATCGCCAAGTTCACAAGCGCTGCCGGGGCGCCGACGATTGTGGGAGGAGGTGACCACGCCGTGAGTTGTGTTCCCACTGCCATCAACTCAGCGGCCGTGAGCGCAGGACCCAGCGCCGCAAATCTCTCTTCTCAGGAAATTGAGCGGGCCACGGAGACCCGGGATCGCAATGCTCCCCAATTGATGCAGGATCTGGCGATCACCCGAGTGGAAGTCGGGGCGAGCGCGGACAATCCGAAAGAGGCAGCCGTGGTCATCCATCTGAGCGGGCCGCCGACGAGATCCATTCCGCAGGCGCTCGATGGCGTGCGCACCAGGGTCATTTTTGGCGGGGATTCCGCGGGACAGCCCCAGTCAGGCGTGGCTCAGCGGGTCGGCCTGCCGCTGGAGAGCATTCAGGGAGCGATGGCCGTCAAGGATGCTCACGCGGAGAGGCTGATGGCGCAGGAGGCCATTCAAGGTGTGGGCGTGGGGATCAGCGACGATAATCCGGCCGAGCCTGCCCTGGTGATTTACGTCGAAACCGGGAAGCAATATACGCCCATTCCGCCGGTCATTGACAGGCTGCGCACAAAGATAGTGGAGGGCGACAGGTTTCGTGCATTCGGCTGGGGGAAAGAAACAAAGTCTCCCGCGGCCTGCTCCGGCAAACAAGGCAACATTGCAAGCCCACGTCCTGTCCGCGAATCCAAACAAAAGTAATTCTCGCGACCGACAAATGCTGGCCCGCACCGCCGGAAGGGGCTCTCGTCTGGAGTGGAGACAGGGGGAAGGGGCTGTCTTTCGGCTCTTTCTTCCGCGAGATGGCGTAGAATCGAGGCGCGGGAGCGAGAAAAGAGATGCAGGCGGCGCTCCCGGGAGGTAGCTATGCGCTGCGTCGTTATGGCATTCGCGGCTGTGTCGCTGGCCGCTCTGGCCGGCTCGCCACACTCGCAGGAGAAAAAACAGGAGCCGCCGGCGGAAGAGTTCAAGATCCCTCCCGAGTACGTCAACATGGCGAATCCCGCCAAGCCCACCGCTGCCGCGCTTGAGGATGCTCGCCGCCTTTACGGTTACGATTGCGCGATGTGCCACGGTAAGGACGGAGACGGCAAGGGCGAACTGGTCGAGCAGATGAAGCTGGAGCTGAAGGATTGGCGCAATCCGTCTTCGCTCGAGAAAATGACGGACGGCGAGCTCTTCTACATTCTCACCAAGGGCAAAGGCAAAATGGTGCCCGAAGAACAGCGCGCCAAGGCAGAGCAGCGCTGGCAACTCGTCAACCTCATTCGTTCGTTCGCGAAAAAAGGGAATAGATAATTTTGACGCTGTCGGCGCGGAGGAGAATGCTTCTCTGGCGTACCAGACGCCGCAGTTCTCTGCGTGCGCAACGCTGCCGGAGCCCTCGTCCGGTGCTGCCTGGATGATGAGGCTCTTATTCTGCGGCACTCCCCGCGCGTTCGCGCATGTGCTAGGCTCTCGTTTTGCACATTCATCCATAGGGAGGGTGGCATGGCCCACGCACCGAATTTCTTGAAACTCGTGAACGACGCCAAGTCCCGCGTCAAAGAGACAAACGTTGCCGACGTGAAGCGCCGGATGGACGCCGGTGAAAAATTCATCCTCGTGGACGTTCGCGAAGAGAGCGAATGGGCCAAGGGGCATCTTCCCGGAGCGGTTCACATGGGCAAAGGCGTCATCGAGCGCGACGTGGAGCAGCGCGTCCCCGACCCCAATGCCAAGCTGATTCTCTATTGCGGCGGAGGATTCCGCTCCGCCCTGGCCGCGGACAATCTTCAGAAGATGGGCTACAAGAACATCGAATCCATGGACGGCGGCTGGAAAGGTTGGCTCGAAGCCGGCCTGCCGGCCGCTAAAGACTGAAAATGCCCGGCTGACCGGCACTAGAAGCGAAAGACAATGCCGCTTGTGAAATTGAACCGGTGCAAGTAGACCGGCTTTTGCGACGTAAAGCAAAAGCCGAATTGGTCGCAGAAAAGGGCCGGATCGGAACGAACCGCGGTCGGCAGCCAGCGCGCATCGAAGCGCAAGCCGACGTGGCGAACCGGGAGAAACTTCACGCCGCCGCCCAAGTTTAAGGCGAACTTCGTCGCGCTTGCGAAGTTCCCATCCGGGCTCAAGCGCGTAAACCCCAGCCCGCCCACGACGTAAGGCCGCAGTGTCGAATTGGGGCTGCGGAAATGGTACAGCCCGCTGAACTGGTATTGGTCCACGCTCTGGCTGAACAGCTTTGTGAGGGTGCCGGAGGAGCGGTCGTGCCGGCTCACGCTCGTGTTGTTCCGGTCCCACCAAAATTCCCACTGCAAGCTCGGCGTGAAATTGTATCCAAACGCCACGCCATAACTGGGCCCATCCTTGAAGCGCAGCCTGTCGGTGCGCGTGTCATTCACGGTAAACGATCCTGCTGTTTCATATCCACCAAGCGGCGTGATTTCGAATCGCTGTTGCGCCCGCATGCTCGCGGCGCTGCCAAAGAGAAATAACAGAATCGACGCTATCCATATCATCGGTCTCATTTTTCTCCCCTTTCCCACGCAAAAGGGTTTTCACCCTCTAGGAACACATCTTTGCGGATTTAGATGCGGTCCAGCGGGAGATTTGTCGCTTACCCGATTGCGAGGATTTGGCTGGGGCGGGAGGATTCGAACCTCCACCATCCACATTAACAGTGTGGTGTCCTACCGTTTGGACCACGCCCCATCTTAGGAGGTGTGAATTCCTCCACAGAATACAGCATCTTGCATCGGGTTCGTCTGACCCCGTGAGTCTCCGCTCTCGCGCTTCGGGAACCAGCTCGGCGTGGTGCCGGCTCCTACCGCATTGCGAGGCGCATTTCCGGTTCCGGTCCGTCTGGAATTCCACAAATTTGCAACACACCGGCCTTTTTGGCGGCGGTGAAATCGCATCTCTCCGTTGACATTTCACTGGGCAGAGTTGCATTCGCAAAACTTTTAATGGAAACTACCGGGTCACGCATTCACCGGGGTTTTGCGCTTCCCGGAACGGTGTGGTGGGTTCCGACTCCGGCGCGGGCAGTCGACGCGCTCGCCGCTCAAGTGCAACGCGAACATGGCCCAGATCTTTCACCGCAGTACGAACTTCATCTCCCGCTTCACGCTTTTTTCCGGACTATTCCTCGTGGGGCTGGCGCTGCTCGTTTTGGGAGCGATTGCGCGCTCGCCGTACCTGACCAATCAAAACATCGCGCGCGAGCAACCCGTTCAGTTCAGCCACAAGCACCACGTCGGGGATGACGGCATCGATTGCCGCTACTGCCATACCTCCGTGGAGACGTCGGCGTATGCCGGAATTCCACCGACCAAGACGTGCATGAACTGCCATTCCGTATTGTTCAGCAATGCCGAGTACCTCGAGCCGGTCCGCGAAAGCTTTCGCACCGGAAAGTCCATCCAGTGGGTCAAAGTCCACCGGATGCCGGACTACGTCTATTTCAATCACAGCATTCACATCAACAAGGGTGTTGGCTGTTCTTCCTGCCACGGCCAGGTGAACCAGATGCCGCTTGTCTGGCAGGCTTCTCCGTTGCTAATGAACTGGTGCCTCGATTGCCATCGTAATCCGGAAGCGGTCCTCCGTCCGCGGGAACAGGTTTTCAACATGGATTGGAAGGCGCCGGCGGACCAAGCCGAAATCGGAAGGGCGCTGGCAACGGAGTACAAGCTCCGCACCACGGCCGAGCTGGTTAGTTGCTCGACCTGTCATCGCTGAGAGAACGATTCGAAGAGGACATAGAAGATACGATATGGGCGCGGAAGGCCACAGACACGAGCACAGGGGCGGCGAAGAGCCGGAAGTTAAGCACGACGCCCACGATCCTTGCACGGAGGAGCTGGGGTCCCGGGTGTATTCCCTCGATCTCGCAGCCATCCGAGAGCGCCTCGCGAAGAGCACCGGCAAGGAATACTGGCGCAGCCTTGAAGAGCTTTCCGGCAATCCTCACTTCGAAGAGCTGCTGCATCGCGAATTCCCTCGCCAGGCATCCGAATGGGATGAGTCGGTGGACCGCCGGGATTTCCTGAAACTGATGGCCGCGTCCCTGGCGCTAGCGGGCCTTTCCGGCTGCGGCCGTAAGCCGGAGGAGACGATTGTCCCGTACGTCAATCAGCCTGCGGGCATGACACCGGGCAAGCCGCAGTATTACGCCACGGCGATGCCGCTCGGCGCCGACGCCATCGGCCTGCTCGTCGAAAGTCACGAAGGCCGCCCGACCAAGATCGAAGGCAATCCCGACCACCCGGGCAGCCTCGGCGCGACGAATGCGTTTGCGCAAGCTTCCATCCTGGGCCTTTACGACCCGGATCGTTCGCAGGTCCTCACTTATCTCGGAGAGATCCGCGCCTGGTCGTCCTTCCTCGAATCGGCGGTGGCAACCGCTCCGATGCTCAAGGCCACCGGCGGCGCGGGACTCCGCATTTTGACGGGCAGCGTCATTTCTCCAACGCTCGCCGCGCAGCTTCGCGCTCTTCTCGCGCAATACCCCCAGGCAAAGTGGCACCAGTGGGAGACGGCCGGCTCGGATGGCGCGCGTGAGGGCGGCAAGCTCGCCTTCGGCCGCTACGTCAATACCGTTTATCGCCCCGCGAAAGCGAACGTCATCGTTTCTCTCGATTCCGATTTTCTTGGCAGCGGCCCCGGCCACGTCCGCTACGCCAAGGAATTTTTCCGGCGCCGCAAGCTGAGCGGCGAGCACGCGGAAATGAGCCGGCTGTACGTCCTGGAGCCGACGCCATCGGTCACGGGTGCGGTGGCGGACCACAGCATTCCCATGAAGGCGTCGGATGTCGGTCTGTTCGCCCGCGCGCTCGCGGCAAAACTTGGCCTGGGCGGCTCGGCCTCCGTGCCCGCTGAAAGAGAGAAGCTTCTCGAAGCCGCTGCAGCCGACCTGCAGAAACATCGCGGCGCTAGCTTCGTCATCGCGGGGGAATATCAGCCCGCGGAAGTGCACGCATTGGCGCACGCCATCAATCAGGCGCTCCTCAATGGCACCGCCGGCGGCACGATCTACTACACCGAACCTGTCGAGACGCAGCCGGCGAATCACCTGGAGTCGCTGCGGGAACTCTGCGCCGACATGGACGCCGGCCGCGTGGACACGCTGCTCATTCTCGGCGGCAATCCCGTGTACGATGCGCCGCACGATCTCGATTTCGTTTCGAAACTCAAAAAGGCGCGCCTCTCCTTCCATCTGAGCCAGTACTTCGACGAAACCTCCGAATATTGCCAGTGGCATATTCCCGAAGCGCATTACCTGGAATCCTGGAGCGATGTGCGCGCCTTCGACGGCACGGCCAGCGTCGTCCAGCCGCTGATCGCGCCGCTCTATCAGGGAAAAACGGCGCACGATGTCATCGGCGCCTTCAGCGACAAGCCCGGCCTCTCCAGCTATGAGCGCGTGCGCAACACCTGGGTCGGGGGTCACACCGAAAAAGACTGGCGCAAGTGGCTCCACGACGGCGTGATCGGCGGCACGGCCTTTGCGCCGATGGCCATCACGAGCAAGTGGAATCCAGCGAGCTTGCTGCCAGCGAAGCCCGCGCCCGCCGACCAGCTTGAATTCATCTTTAGACCTGACCCCAGCGTGTACGACGGCCGCTTCGCCAACAACGGCTGGCTGCAGGAACTTCCAAAGCCGGTGAGCAAGCTCACCTGGGATAACGCCGCGCTTGTCAGCCCGAAGACCGCGGAAAAGCTCGGCCTCACGCACCACGCCGCATGGACCGGCGGCGAACATGGCCAGATTCTTTCCGATGTCGTGGACGTGGATCTCGCCGGCAGCAAAGTAACCGCTGCGGCGTGGACATTGCCGGGCCAGGCGGATGGCGTCGTCACGCTTCCGCTCGGCTACGGCCGCCGTAAGTCGGGACACACGGGCACGAACAAGGGCTTCAACGCCTACGTTGTTCGCGCTTCCACCGGAATCTGGTGCGCCACCGGTGGCACGCTGCGCAAGACCGGCCTGGAGTATCCGCTCGCCTGCACGCAGTACCACCACAACATGGAAGGCCGCGAGCTTGTGCGTTCCGCGTCACTCGACGAATACAAACACAATCCAAACTTCGCTCACAAAGGCGCCGAAGAGCCGCCCAAGGAACTCACGCTCTACAAGGAGTTCGCGTATCCCGGCTACGCCTGGGGCATGGCCATTGACCTGGCCTCCTGCAACGGCTGCAATGCATGCGTCGTGGCGTGCGTCTCGGAGAACAACATCGCCATCGTCGGCAAAGACCAGGTGATGCGCGGCCGCGAAATGCATTGGATCCGCATTGACCGCTACTACGAAGGCTCGCTCGACTCGCCGGAGACCTTTTTCCAGCCCGTGCCGTGCCAGCAATGTGAAAACGCGCCCTGCGAGCAGGTCTGCCCCGTGGGCGCGACGCTGCACAGCGCCGAAGGCCTGAACGACATGGTTTACAACCGCTGCGTTGGCACGCGCTACTGCTCGAACAACTGCCCATACAAAGTGCGCCGCTTCAATTTCCTGCGCTTCCAGGATTGGGAGACGCCGGCCCTCAAGCTCATGCGCAACCCGGAAGTGACCGTGCGCAGCCGCGGGGTCATGGAAAAGTGCACCTATTGTGTGCAGCGCATCAACAACGCGCGCATCGAAGTGGAAAAGGAAAATCGCCCGATTCGCGACGGCGAAATCGTCACCGCGTGCGAAGCCGCCTGCCCTGCCGAAGCGATTGTATTCGGCAACGCGAACGACCCCAAGAGCCGCGTCGCGAAGCTCAAAGCGCAGCAGCGCAATTACACGATTCTGGCCGAGTTGAACGCTCGGCCGCGCACGACTTATCTGGCTGCCGTGCGCAATCCGAATCCGGAACTCGAGAAGCCCGGCACACCGCCGGGGGACAAGCGATGAGCTCGGCGAACAGCGTTCCTCCTTTCCGCAGGGTCGCGCCGGTGCTCGAGCCGGGGCACACCTACGCTTCGGTCACGGAGAAGATCAGCTCCATCGTTCTCTCGCGTCCCGCGGGAACCGGCTGGTATCTTGCCTTCACGCTGGCCTTCGGCCTCGTGATGATGCTGGGGATGGCCCTCGCCTACCTCATTGCGAAAGGCACGGGGATCTGGGGCATCAACATCCCGGTCGGCTGGGGCTTTGCCATCGTCAATTTCGTATGGTGGATCGGTATCGGCCACGCCGGAACGTTGATCTCCGCGATTCTTCTTCTCCTCAATCAGAAGTGGCGCACCTCGATCAACCGCTTCGCGGAAGCGATGACTATCTTTGCCGTGATGTGCGCCGGGATTTTCCCGTTGATCCACACCGGACGCCCCTGGTTGGCCTATTACATGCTCCCGTATCCCAGCACGATGGGCGTCTGGCCGCAATTCCGCAGCCCGCTCATTTGGGACGTGTTCGCGGTTTCCACGTATTTCACGGTTTCATTGTTGTTCTGGTTTGTCGGGCTGATTCCGGACCTCGCGACGCTGCGCGACCGCGCTCATTCCCGCCTTGCCCAGCAACTTTACGGCATCCTGGCGATGGGCTGGCGCGGCTCCGCCCGGCACTGGCACCGCTACCAGTCGGCGTATCTGCTCCTCGCGGGCCTGGCCACGCCGCTGGTCGTTTCCGTACACACGGTGGTCAGCTTCGACTTCGCCATTGCCATCGTTCCCGGCTGGCATACCACGATCTTTCCGCCCTACTTCGTCGCCGGCGCCATCTATTCCGGCTTCGCCATGGTGCTCACGCTCGCCATTCCGCTGCGGAAAATCTACGGCCTCGAAGATTTCATCACTATGCGGCACCTCGAAAATATGGCCAAGGTCATGCTCGCCACCGGCCTGATCGTGGCTTACGGCTACGCTATGGAGTTTTTCATGTCGTACTACGGCGGGAGCAAGTTCGAGACGTTTTTGGCGCACAACCGTTTGACGGGTCCGTACTGGCCGTTCTACTGGGCGCTCATCCTGTGCAACCTCGTCGTGCCGCAGCTTCTGTGGTTTCACAAGGTGCGCGTGCACGTTCCTACGCTGTTCCTGCTGTCTCTCGTGGTGAACGTCGGCATGTGGCTCGAGCGCTTCGTGATCGTGGTCCTCAGCCTGCACCGTGACTTCATGCCCTCGGCGTGGGGCATGTACGCGCCCACGTTCTGGGATTGGGCGACGTTTATCGGCACGCTTGGAATGTTCGTGGCGCTGCTTCTCCTGTTCGTGCGCGCGCTGCCCGTCATCTCCATCGCCGAAATGCGCGAGCTCGTGGCGCACACCTCCGAGGAACAGAAATGATCGAGCGGCGCTCTCACATCTACGGCGTGATGGCGGAGTTTGACACGGCCGAACAGCTCGTCGAAGCCACCGCGAAGACTGTCGCCGCGGGCTACCAGCGCGTCAATGCCTACTCGCCGTTTCCGATCGAGGGATTGGCCGAAGCGCTCGGTTTCCGTCAATCCAATGTGCCGCGTCTTACCCTCCTCGGCGGCCTCCTCGGGGGCTCAGGCGGTTTCTTCATGCAGTACTGGATGGCCGCCGTCAGCTATCCGCTGAATATCGGCGGGCGCCCGCTCAATAGCTGGCCGGCCTTTATCCCCGTAACCTTTGAATGCACGGTTCTCGGCGCCGCGCTCTTCGCCGTGCTTGGCATGCTCGCGCTGAATAAGCTGCCGCAGCCACATCATCCGGTCTTTAACGCGCCGCGCTTCGGGCTCGCCTCCAACAACCGCTTTTTCCTCTGCATCGTGGCAAACGACCCGAGATTTGACCGCGTACAAACGGCGCAGTTTCTCGAAAGCTTGCATGCGCACGATGTCGTTGAGGTGTTCGATGAGTAGCGCCGCGCGCATCTTCGCGATGTCCGGCGCCGCCCTGTTCCTTCTTGCGCTGGGCGGCTGCCGGCAGAACATGGCGGACCAGCCGAAGCACAATCCGATGACGCCATCAACGTTTTTCGAGGACGGCCGCTCGGAGAGGCAGCCGGTGGAAAATACCGTCGCGCGCGGCGTGCTCGCTGACGACGAACTCGAAGTGCCCAAGGATTCGACCATTTTCCCCTTGCCGGTGACGAAGGAACTCCTCAAGCGAGGGCGAGAGCGTTTCAATATTTTTTGCAGCCCCTGTCATGGCCTGCAGGGCGACGGAAACGGAATGGTCGCTGTGCGCGGCATGAAGCATCCGCCGACCTACCACCAGGACCGCCTCCGCCAGGCTCCCGTGGGCTATTTCTACGATGTGATCTCGCACGGTTTTGGCGCCATGTACGATTATGCAGCGCAGGTTCCGCCGCGCGACCGCTGGGCCATCATCGCCTATGTCCGCGCTCTTCAGTTGAGCCGCAACGCGCCGGCGGCCGATCTTCCGGAAGAGCTGCGCCGGAAACTCAGCAGCGGCAGCGTCCCGGTAAAAAGCGCGCCGGAAGGAGGCGGAAAGAAATGACCGCGCAGGACTACAGGGCGCCCGAGAGCGCCGGCCGCCTCTCTCAACGCGCGCTGGTTGTCGGCGTGGCCGGTCTTCTGTTGTGCGCGGTGGGGGCTTTCACGAACCCCGAGCAATTCTTCCGTTCTTATCTGATTGGCTACCTGCTTTCGCTGGGCATCGCGCTCGGCTGCCTGGGCTTGCTCATGTTGCAGCATATGACCGGCGGCAATTGGGGCATTGTCATCCGGCGGCCGCTCGAATCCGCCACGCGCACGCTGCCGTTGCTCACCCTTCTCTTCCTGCCCATCGTTTTTGGCCTGCGTCGTCTTTACGTCTGGACCGGACCGATGCAAGATTCGCTCCCGGATTTTCAAAAAGGCTATCTGACGATCCCGGGCTTTCTCACCCGCGCGGTGATCTACTTCGCCATCTGGAATCTGCTGATGTTTCTGCTCAACCGCTGGTCCAAACAGCAGGACACCAACACCGAAGACCGCGCGCTTCGCCGCAAGCTGCAGCTCCTCAGCGGCCCGGGCATCGTTCTCTACGTTTTTACCATGACCTTTGCTGCTGTCGATTGGGTGATGTCCCTCTCGCCGCACTGGGTTTCCACAATCTACGGATTCCTCTTCGTTGCCGGGCAGGCCATCTCCGCCATGTCGCTGATGATTATCGTGATTGTGATGCTCGCCGGATCGGAGCCGATGTCCCGCGTTCTCCAGCCGCGCCACCTGCATGACCTCGGCAAGCTGCTCTTCGCCTTCGTCATGCTCTGGGCCTATTTCTCCTTCTCCCAGCTCCTGATCATCTGGTCGGGCAATCTGCCGGAGGAAATTACGTTCTACCGCTCGCGTCTGTACGGATCGTGGGGCTATGTTGCCGTGGCCTTGCTGCTCTTCCACTTTGCGCTGCCGTTCTTCGTGCTGCTCTCGCGCGACGTCAAACGCAGCGCCAGGTTCCTGCCCAAGCTCGCGGCACTCATCATCGCCATGCGCTACGTGGATCTCTACTGGATCAGCGGACCCGAGTTTTCGCCTCTCGGAATGCACCCGCACTTTCTGGATCTCGCCGCGGCGCTCGGCATCGGGGGGCTCTGGCTGGCGTCATTTGCGAGACAATTGCAGGAACGCCCGCTCCTTCCGCTCGGCGATCCGAACCTGGCGGAGGCCATCGAACAGCCCGATAGGGCTCATGGGGAAAGATGAACGCGGATCTGCACAACACGGGACACGATCCGGCACAGCCGCCGGTCCACGACGATGTCTCCTTCGAAGCGCGCGACGTCAAGGTTTCAGGCGTTTTGAAGTTCCTCGTCTTTTTGGGATTCGCGCTTGTGGCGTCCTATTTCATTTGCCTGGGCGTGTACAACCTGACCACCTCGCGCGTGGCCCAGTTTGATTCTCCTCCGCCGGTCGTGCGCCAGGGAATGGAAGCCGCCAAGCCACCGGAGCCGCGGCTTCAGGGCTTGCCCGGGCACGAAACGGACCCGCAGCAGGATCTCCGCGACAAACTGGCCGCGGACCGCAAGGGTCTCGAAGAAACGCGCTGGGTGGACGAAAAAGCCGGCGTGGCTCAGATTCCAATTGAGGAGGCGATGAAAATCGTCGCCGAGAAAGGTTTGCCGGCTGCTCCCGCACCCACGCCGGCAAAGAAAAAGTAAGACCATGAAATTCGCTCGCTTTATTGCCGGTATCGCTTCTCTTCTGCTGCTGGCTGGCGTCTTGCCGGCGCAGACTATCCCCGATGGAGTTCAGCAGACGGGACTGCCGCCCGCGCTGAGAGGCGTCGGATTCGACCCGCAGCTCAACGCGCCGCTGCCCTTGGATCTCGTTTTTCGAAATGAAAACGGGCAGGACGTCCGTCTTGCGAATTACTTCGGCTCGAAGCCCGTCGTGCTGGCGTTCGTGTATTTTGGCTGCCCCATGCTCTGTAATCAGCTGGAGCAGGGTGTAGTGGGCACGCTCAAGACGATTTCCTTCAATCCCGCCCGCGACTATCAGGTTGTGTTTGTCAGCTTTGATCCGGGCGAAACGCCTGACATGGCCCAGGATAAGAAGCAGGCTGCGATGTCCCGTTTCGGCCGCCCCGAAACCGTCGCCGGATGGCATTTCCTGACCGGGTCGAAAGAGTCCATTGACGCGCTTACGCGTGCCGCGAAGTTCCGGTTCACGTACGACGAGAAGACGAAACTTTTTGCCCACGCGAGCGGCATCCTGCTGCTGACGCCGGATGGCCGCATCTCGCGGTATTTCTTCGGCACGGATTTTCCGCCGCGCGACGTGCGCCTCGGCCTCGTGGAGGCTTCCGCCGGAAAAATCGGCACGGCCACCGACCACGTCCTGCTGTTCTGTTTCCAGTACGACCCGTCGTCGGCGCGCTACAGCGCGGCGATTCTGACCATCGTCCCCACCGGCGGCGTGCTGACCATCGCCGGGATTCTCCTGGGGATCGTGATTTTCCGCTGGCGGGAAGGCCGCGCCGCGCGCCGCGCAAAACCCGGGACAGGCTCGAATCTGCAAGGAGCACACTAGAACCGTGCAGTCGCAACTTCCATTGTTTCCGGAACAGGCGTCCAACTTCGCGGGCAACATCGACGCCCTGATGTTTTTTATTCTTGTGACGTCCGTCTTTTTCTCGGCGCTCATCACCTTCGTCATTTTCATCTGCTTCTTGAAATACAAGCGCAGGAGCAAGACGGAAATCGGCATCCCCATTCATGGCTCCGCAACGCTCGAGGCCACGTGGACGGTTATCCCCTTCCTCCTGGCGATGGTCATGTTCGGCTGGGGCGCGAGCATCTATGTGGACTACCGCCGCGTCCCGCAGGACACCCTCGATGTCTATGTCATCGGGAAGCAGTGGATGTGGAAGCTGCAGCAGCCTGACGGCCGCAAGGAGATCAATGAGCTGCACGTCCCGGTGAACCGCAACATCAAGCTCATCCTGGCCAGTGAAGACGTCATCCACGATTTCTTCGTGCCGGCGTTCCGCGTGAAGATGGACGTAGTCCCCGGCCGCTACGCCACGCTCTGGTTTCGCCCGACGAAGCCGGGCCGCTACCATTTCTTCTGCTCACAGTATTGCGGGACCAACCACGCCATCATGAGCGGCTGGGTCACGGTGATGGAGCCGTCCGACTATGCCGCCTGGCTGAGCGGTTCGAGGGGCGACGCCAGCCCCGTCGCCACCGGGGAAAAGCTGTTCGAACGATTTGCCTGCAATACCTGCCACCTCTCCAACGGGAAGGGGCGCGGACCGTCGCTGTACGGAGTCTACAGTTCGAAGGTCCAGCTCGCCGACGGTTCCACGGTTGCCGCGGATGACGCGTACATCCGCGAATCCATTTTGAATCCCAGGGCAAAAATTGTGGCCGGGTATCAGCCGTTGATGCCCACGTTCCAGGGATTAGTGACGGAGGAACAGATTCTCAGTTTGACCGCCTATGTCAAGTCCCTGCAGGCGCAGCCTGCGGCCAATGCGATGGCCGCCGCGCCGGCCCCGGGGAAGAATTAGTCTAATGAGCACTACACCATCATCGCTGCCGGGGATCGGACTCCCGCGCGATCATTACCTCAACGCGAAGTATGGCCTCCGCTCGTGGCTGCTCACCACGGACCACAAGCGCATCGCCCTCCTCTACCTCGCGTCCGTCACGCTCTTTTTCTTCATCGGTGGTGCATTTGCCGTAATGATCCGCATCCACCTGCTCACGCCCAAGGGCTATCTCGTCACGCCCGAAACCTACAACAAGCTCTTCACCATGCACGGCGTCGCCATGATTTTCTTCTTCCTCATCCCGGCGATTCCGGCGGTCCTGGGCAATTTCCTCATCCCGCTGATGATCGGCGCGAAAGACCTCGCCTTCCCGAAGATCAACCTGCTGAGCTGGTATCTGTATCTTGTCGGCGGGACCTTCGTGCTCTATTCCTTCCTCACCGGCGGCCTTGATACCGGCTGGACGTTCTATACCCCGCTCAGCAGCGTCTATTCGAATTCCGCGGTGGCGCCCGCGGTCCTCGGCATTTTCATCAACGGCTTTTCTTCGATTTTGACCGGGCTGAATTTCCTGGTGACCATCCACACCATGCGCGCGCCGGGCATGACCTGGTTCCGCCTGCCGATGTTTGTCTGGACCCACTACGCCACCAGCATCGTCATGATTCTGGGCACGCCCGTGGTCGCCACCACCCTCGTCCTCGCCGGGATGGAGCGCCTCTTCCATCTGGGCTTCTTCAACCCTGCCCTGGGCGGCGATCCGATTCTCTTCCAGCACTTGTTCTGGTTCTATTCGCATCCCGCCGTGTACATCATGATTCTCCCGGCCATGGGCGTGATCAGCGAAATCATTCCGACTTTCGCCCGCAAGCCGCTCTTCGGCTACCGCATCATGGCGGCCGCGAGCCTGGCCATCGCGGTGATCGGCTTCCTCGTCTGGGCGCATCACATGTTTGTCGCCGGCCAGTCCACCTACGCCGCACTCGCGTTTTCGCTTCTTACCCTCATCGTCGCCGTGCCCTCGGCCATCAAAACCTTCAACTGGGCCGCCACGCTCTACAAAGGCTCGATTTCCTACGACACGCCCATGCTCTACGCCCTCGGCTTTCTGGGGCTCTTCCTCATCGGAGGCCTTACCGGTCTCTTCCTTGGCACTCTCGGCGTTGACATCCACGTCCACGACACCTATTTCGTTGTGGCCCACTTCCACTACATCATGGTCGGCGGCGCGGTCATGGGATACATGGGCGGGCTGCATTACTGGTGGCCGAAGATCAGCGGACGCATGTACAACGAATTTGTGGCCCGGGTTTCCGCGATCATTCTTTTCGTCGGATTCAACCTGACGTTCTTTCCGCAATTCATCATGGGGTATGTGGGCATGCCGCGGCGCTATCACGCCTATCCGCCGGAATTCCAGGTGCTCAACGTGCTCTCCACGGCGGGGGCATCCATTCTTGCTCTCGGCTATTTGATACCGATGTTTTATCTCACTTGGTCCATGCGCTACGGCAAGGTTGCAGGCCGCAATCCCTGGCCCTCCACCGGCCTCGAGTGGCAGACCGATTCGCCGCCGCCGACTGAGAATTTCGAAGTGACACCCGAAGTCACCTGGGAGCCGTACGATTTCGAACACCGGCCGGATCTCGGCCTGGACGTGCCGCGGGAGCCGGGAATTGCTCCGGCTCATGGCGACGACTGACTTGTAGCGGCGGGTTTCCGCCCGCCATGGCGCCGCCCGAAAGAGCGCTGCGCCTCGAATCTTGAAGGGGAGTGCTAGTGCATCGCACCGGAGAGCTATACGGACACTATCAGACGCTGGAGCAGCAGAGGGAAGCCTCTACGCTCGGCATGTGGGTCTTCCTGATCACCGAAATCATGTTCTTCGGCGCCTTGTTCCTCACCTACACGATCAACCGCCACGCCTACACTCTCGCCTTCGGGATTGGCAGCAACACACTCGACCTCAAGCTCGGCGGCTTTAATACCGCAGTTCTGCTGGCCAGCAGCTTCACCATGGCCATGGCCGTCTGGGCTTCGCAGACGGGAAAGAAGAAACTGATTACCCTGTTCCTGATCCTCACCCTCCTTCTAGGGGGCATCTTTCTCGGCGTCAAGGTCATCGAGTATTCCCAGAAATTCGAGCACCATCTCGTTCCCGGCCGCAGCTTTCAGATTCCAGCGGAGGACATTCCGCCGAACGCTGCCGCGCACGACCCTTATTTCAATACCCACGCGCAGCTTTTCTTCTCTCTCTATTTCGGCATGACCGGGCTTCATGCGCTGCACATGGTCGTCGGCGCAGGCCTTCTCCTCTGGCTCATCCGTTCCGCGTTTCGCGGACGTTTTACGCCGGAGTACAACACGCCGGTGGAAATCGTCGGCCTCTACTGGCATTTCGTGGACATTGTGTGGATTTATCTGTTCCCGTTGCTCTATCTCATCGATCGTCACAAATAGGATTAGGACGGAGCGGCCGCGTGTCCGAGCACATCGTTTCTCCCAGGATCTACCTTGGCATCATCTTGACTCTGATGCTCTTCACGGGCATCACCGTTTGGGCCGCCTACGTGGATCTCGGCGCCTTCAATATCATCCTCGCTCTGGCGATCGCTACGTTCAAAGCCACCCTGGTGATCCTCTACTTCATGCACGTGCGCTATAGCCCGCGCCGGACGCAGCTGGTCATCATCGCCGGCATTTTCTGGCTCGCCCTCTTGCTCGCCATGACCATGGCGGACTACTTGACGCGCTCGTGGCAACATCTCTAAGTCCGGATTTGGACATTGCAGCGGTCCAAAGACAGGCTTCTTTCGCTACCAGGTATCCAGCGGGATGTGACGCGAAGAATTTACGAAGGCGGGAAGGCCGTTCGGGCGGTCGGAACGAAGTGAAAGTGGGGGAGTTCGAACCGGCCCAGCCCTCAATCCCCAAAAGGGATCCTCGGCTCGCCTCCCCCATCGCGGAGAACTGCACGCCCAAAGCCACCCGTAAACTCTTTATTTTCTGTTCATTGCCACTTTGCGCCCGCGTAAAAAAGCGTCACCCCCCGACAAAAATTACCCGCCACTTATTCCTTGCAGGGCGCCTTGAATCCGCACCTAAAGTCTAGCCCAAGTGGTACATGGCTTGACCACATTCCCCGGCCTTGTTACCTTGAAAGGTTATTCTGGCCGCAGTGTACCCACTGTGTGCCGGAGCTCCTGTGGAGGAGCGGACAAGCTCTATGGGACTCACGAAACTGGTCGTGCGGGGCGCGCGGCAGCACAACCTGAAAAACATCAACCTCGAAATCCCGCGCAACTCCCTGACCGTCATTACCGGCCTCTCCGGCTCCGGCAAGTCGTCCCTCGCCTTTGACACCATCTACGCCGAAGGCCAGCGCCGCTACGTCGAGTCGCTCTCCGCCTACGCGCGCCAGTTCCTCGACCAGATGGAGCGTCCCGAAGTGGATGCGATCGAGGGACTCTCCCCTGCCATCGCCATCGAGCAGAAAACCACCACGCGCTCGCCGCGCTCCACCGTCGGCACCATCACCGAAATCTACGACTATCTCCGCGTCATCTACAGCTCCATCGGCCTTCCGCACTGCCCGAACTGCGGGCGTCCCATCACGCGCCAGTCCAGCGAACAGATCGTTCAGGCCATTTTGAAGGGCGAGCTTTGCCGTCCCGGCGACCGCATCATGATCCTTGCGCCTATCGTCCGCGGCCGGAAGGGCGCGTATCGCAAGGAGTTCGAGGAACTCGCGCAGGATGGCTATGTCCGAGTGCGGGTTGATGGCGAATTGTATCCTCTCGATGAGCCTCCCAGTCTCGACAAGCGCAAGAACCACACCATTGAAATTGTCGTGGACCGCCTGCTCATCAAGCCCGGAATTGCCGCTCGGCTCGACCAATCCATTGCCGCGGCGCTCAAGCTCGCGCAGGGCCTCGTCACCGTGGCCGTCGTCGGCGGCAAGGAACATGTCTTCTCCGAGAAACTCGCCTGTCCCGATTGCGGCATCTCCGTGCCCCAGCCCGAGCCCCGCTCGTTCAGCTTTAATTCACCCTACGGGGCGTGCCCCGCGTGCCACGGCCTAGGATCCAAATTCGACTTCGACCCCGCCAAGGTCCTTGTGGATTGGACGCGGCCGCTATTCGACGGCGGCCTCGGCCCCGGCTCCGGCTCAGCAATGCTCAAACGCACACTCGAGCTCGCTGCTTATGCCCATGGCTTCCACCTCGATACGCCGTTCGAAAAGTTTGCGCCGCGAATTCAAAACCTGGTCTTGTATGGCTATCCGCCCGCCAACAGTAGTTCCAACGGTGACAAACTGAAGTCGCGGGCCGCGAAGAAGAGTGAGAAGGGGTTTCGCTTCCACGGGATTCTGACGTTTCTCGAGCGCAATTTTGAAGAGTCCGGTTCGGACACCTACCGCGAGTGGATGACGCAATACATGTCGTCAACCGTGTGTGCCGTTTGCCAGGGCAGGCGCCTGCGGCCGGAAAGCCTTGCCATCAAGCTTGCTGGGTGGTCCATCGCCGATTTCACGGCTTTTTCGCTCGCCGAGGCTCGCCCGAGCGTGGACAAGATTATTGCCCGGCTCACCGCGCGGCAGCGCGAGATCGCCGCGCGCCCGCTCGAAGAAGTCGCGGAGCGGATCGATTTTCTCCTTGCCGTCGGCCTGGGTTATCTCAGCCTCGACCGTTCCGCCTCCACGCTTTCCGGCGGCGAAGCGCAGCGCATCCGTCTTGCCACGCAGATCGGCTCGCGTCTCCGCGGCGTCCTCTACGTGCTCGACGAGCCGTCCATTGGCCTGCACGCGCGGGACAACGCGCGCCTGCTCCATTCCCTCGCGCAGCTCCGCGACCTCGGCAACACCGTCCTCGTCGTCGAGCATGACGAAGAGACCATCCGCTGCGCCGACTTTGTCGTGGACCTCGGCCCCGGCGCCGGAAACGCGGGCGGCCATCTCGTCGCCCAGGGCAAGCCCGAAAACATCGCTGCGAACCCGGATTCTCTTACGGGCCGGTATCTTTCCGGCGCCGCCAGCATTCCCGTCCCGGAAAAGCGCCGCAGCCCCAACGGCAAGGCCATTCAGATCCTCGGCGCCGCGGCAAACAACCTGAAACACCTCGACGTGACGATTCCCCTCGGCCTATTCACCGTCGTGACCGGCGTCTCCGGCTCCGGCAAGTCCACGCTCGTAAACGACATTCTTTACCGCGCCCTCGCGCAGAAGCTCTACCGCTCGATGGAGCCGCCCGGTTTGCACAAGATGATCCTCGGCATCGAGCACCTCGACAAAGTGATCGAAATTGATCAGGCGCCCATCGGCCGCACGCCGCGCTCCAATCCGGCCACCTACACCGGCGTCTTCGCGCCTATCCGCGATCTCTTCTCCATGCTTCCGGAATCGCGCGAGCGCGGCTACCGCCCCGGCCGCTTCAGCTTCAACGTGAAGGGCGGCCGCTGCGAAGCCTGCCAGGGCGATGGCCTCCGCCGCATCGAAATGAATTTTCTGCCGGATGTGTACGTCACTTGCGAAGTTTGCCGCGGCCGCCGCTACAATTCCGAAACGCTCGCCGTCCGCTTCAAGGGCCACTCCATTTCCGGCGTGCTGAACCTCCCGGTCAGCGAAGCCTTCAAGCTGCTCGAGAACATCCCACAGATCCACCAGAAACTCGTAACGCTGGTGGATGTGGGTCTCGGCTATGTCCAGCTCGGCCAGTCCGCCACGACGCTCTCCGGCGGCGAAGCCCAGCGCATCAAGCTCGCGCGCGAACTCTCCAAGCGCCAGACCGGCCGGACGCTCTACATTCTCGACGAGCCGACCACCGGCCTGCACTTCGACGACGTGCGCAAGCTCCTCGATGTCCTCCAGCGCCTCGTGAACCTTGGCAACACCGTCCTCATCATCGAGCACCATCTCGACGTCATTAAACAGGCGGACTGGGTCCTCGATCTTGGCCCGGAGGGCGGCGAAGCCGGCGGCCGCATCGTCGCGCAAGGAACTCCCGAGCAGGTCGTCCGCGTGAAAAAGTCCTACACCGGCCAGGCCCTGGCCCGCCTCTTGGGTTCCAATGGCAGCCCCAATGGCACCGGCTCGAATGGAAAGCCCGCGAGCGGAAAATGAGCGTGTCCAGGAAACAGTGTTGGCAGCAAGCCTTGCGCGCACCGAAGCTTCGCCGTACAGTGCTTTTTCGCCGATGAGCATCTATCGCATTTCACCCCTCGGTCTAAGGTCTGTTTGTACCTATCCGCTCGCATCGCGCAAGAGCAAGGTCAGCCTCCGCGACTTCGCGCGCCCGGTCCCGCGCGGCGCAACTCTCAAGAAATTTCTCAATGCGCTCCCCAACATCCTTGCTGCGGAAGATCTCCGCGGCCTGCTCGCTGCCATTCAGCGCGCCCGCAGAGACCGCAGGGCCATCCTCTGGGGCATGGGGGGCCACGTCATCAAGGTCGGCCTCGGGCCCGTCCTGATTGACCTGATGCGCCGCAGCTTCGTCTCCGGCATCGCCATGAATGGCGCCGCGCTCATCCACGATTTCGAGATCGCGCTCGTCGGCAACACTTCCGAGGACGTGGAAGCGAGTCTCGCGGGCGGAAAATTCGGCATGGCCGCGGAGACCGGCCTGTACATCAACGAAATCGCTGTCGGCGCGGCCCGCGGAGGTATCGGCTACGGCGAGGCCGCCGGGAAACTGCTCACCAGCGGCCGCCTGCGCGCGCGCCATCCGGAAGCGAGCGTCCTTGTCGCCGCCTACCGTGCGCGCATCCCGGTCACGATTCATCTCGCCATCGGTACGGACATTCCGCACATGCATCCTGCCGCCGACGGCGCCGCGCTCGGCGCCGCCACGCATCACGATTTCCGCCTCTTCTGCGCTCTCGTGAAACAGATGCAGCCCGGCGGTGTTTATCTCAACTGGGGCTCAGCGGTTCTCTTGCCGGAGGTTTTCCTGAAGGCCATTTCGGTGGTCCGCAATCTCGGCGTGCCCCTGCGGCCGGTCACCACGGCCAATTTCGACTTTATTCAGCACTACCGCCCGGTGCAGAATGTAGTCAAGCGTCCCACCGCGCCTGAACGTGGCCACCGCGGACCCCAATCGCACGGCTATGCCTTCACGGGCCACCACGAATTGCTACTGCCGCTGGTCGCCGCCGCCTTGGCCGCTGGCTGGCCGGGGACACGATGACTCACCTCGAAGACGAACCGCCGAACACAGGCAATTCTTTCGGCTCGCTCCCCGGGGATTCGGCCGAAGTTGTCACGAATTCCCCCGCATCAGCACCGACTCCGCCCGCCTCTATCCCGCAAGACCTGCGTATTTCCTGGTCTTGGCTGCACTTCATCATCTTCTTTCTCTTCAGCTTTGGAAGCTTGTTAATCATTCAGTTAGCTTCCGTTGTCTATCTCGCATCCTACCGCCACCTTCCCATGAAGGAAGTCGAGCGGCTGCTGACGACGAATGCGCGGTTTGCCGTGGTCATGCAGATCGTCTGGTTCGGTTTCGTGCTGCTCTTTCTCTACGTCACCCTGAGTCTCCTGAAGGACGCCCCGTTCTGGTCCACTCTCGGCTGGCGCCGTCTTCCCGATCCGCCCTCGGTTCGCAGCCGCGTGTGGCCCTACTTCTTCGGGGGATGCGGACTCTCGGCTTTAGTTGCCTTTGCGGGCGTCGGGATTCACCCCAAGGAAAAGATGCCTATCGAGGATCTTTTCAAGGATCCGCACAGTGCCTTGCTCTTGATGGCCCTGGCGGTTCTCATTGCGCCGCTCATGGAGGAGACACTCTTTCGCGGCTATCTCTATCCATTGTTGGCGCGCAATCTGGGAGTTCTACCCGGCATCTTTCTGACCGGCCTCCTTTTTGGCTTGATGCACGGCTATCAACTCGGCTGGACCCTGGGACTCGTAGCCCTGCTCACCATCGTGGGCTGGATCTTCACCTATGTTCGCGCGCGCACCGGCACGGTCTTTGCCAGCTATCTGATGCATCTCGGCTACAATGCCATGCTCGCGGTTTCTTACGCGGTGGCCACCAAAGGCTTCCAACACATGCCCACGCCTCGCTGACGAGTTCGCCATCCCATGCGCCGTCCGCTACACTAGACTCCTCAAGGACACCATTCGCATGTACGTAGCGCAGCCCATTGAATGGACCGATCGTGGCGTGGTCATGCTCGACCAGCGCCGTCTTCCCTCGGAAGAGATCCGGCACACCTACACGGACTACCGCGAAGTGGCGCACGCCATCCAAGAAATGGTCATCCGCGGTGCGCCGGCGATCGGCGTGGCTGCCGCCATGGGCGTTGCCCTGGGCGTACAGCACTCCCGCGCAGCTTCACTCGAGGCTCTTCGCCCCGAGTTCGCGGAAATCTGCGATACCCTCGCCAAGACTCGTCCCACCGCCGTGGACCTTTTCTGGGCTTTGGAACGCATGAAGCGCCGCTTCGTGGAGATTTCCGCCGCATCACCCGATCTGAAGTTGCTCCGCCGCGGTCTCATCGACGAAGCGCGCCAGATTCACTTCGAGAAAAAAGCCACCGACGAAGCCATTGGCCGCTTCGGCGCGGAATTCATGCCGCGCGAAGGCCAGGTCATGACGCAGTGCAACGCCGGCGCGCTGGCCACCGGCGGTATCGGCACGGCCCTCGGCGTCATCCGTGTCGCGATCGAGCAGGGAAAAAAGCTCCACGTGCTCGTGCCGGAAACGCGCCCTTATCTGCAGGGCGCTCGCCTGACCGCGTGGGAGTTGCATCGCGGCGGCATTCCACTCACTCTGATTACCGACAACATGGTCGGGCATTTCCTGAAGACCGGCAAAGTGGGGGCGATTGTCACCGGCGCGGATCGCATCGCCGCCAATGGTGACGCGGCCAACAAGATCGGCACCTACCAGATTGCTGTCCTGGCGAAAGAAAACAACGTGTCGTTCTATGTCGCCGCGCCGATCTCGACGCTCGACCTCTCCATTCCCGACGGAAATTATATTCCGATTGAGGAACGCTCCGCCGCCGAAGTCACTCACATCCAGGGTGTGCGCATCGCTCCGGACGTTCCTGCCGCGCATCCGGCGTTTGACGTCACGCCCGCCCGCTACATCACCGCCATTTTCACCGAGCGCGGCGTCGCCCAGCCTCCCTATGAACAATCGCTACGCGCTCTCGCTTCGGCTTCCACGGCCGCATCTTCAGCTCCCCGCTGAGCTTGTCCGCATCTCGTGCGATGACCCTGGCGCAAGAGCAGACAAACTTGTCAGGGAAATGAGTCTAGAAGTAAGCTATGCGAGACTTAGGCGATCACGGCGCGTTCCGCAAGAGTTCAACGTCGCTTTCCAGGGGAGGTCTGCATGGGAACGAAATGGGCAATGAAAGGGCAGTTGCTCGGTGCTTGTAGCTGTGACTGGGGCTGTCCCTGCAGTTTCGACGCACCGCCCACGCGCGGCTTTTGCGAGGGCGGCTACCTCTGGCACATCGAACGAGGAAACTTCGGCAAGATTCCTCTGAATGGTCTCTCCCTGACCTGGGTGGGACATTCGCCCGGCCCTCTCCACAAAGGGAACGTCACTTGGATCGTGGCGTGCGATGAAAAGGCTGACGCAGACCAGCGCCGAGCGCTCTCCACGCTGGCCGATGGGAAGTCCGGCGGGCCCTGGACGATTTTCATGGCGGTTGCCTCGAAGCGGCTGGGCCCCCGTTTTCTCCCATTCGAATTGTCGCTCGCCGGCTTGAAGAGCAAAGCGCGCGCCGTCGGCCTGGTGGAGATGGAACTCGGACCCATCCTCAATCCGGTAACGGGCGAGCCCGAGGAAATTTACGTGGACAAGCCGACCGGCTTCACTTCCAAGAGGCTCACGCTTGGTGCATCGCGCGTCTTCCGCGTCACCTCCGACCTGAGCTACGACCACAGCGGAAAATACGCCGAGCACTCCACGTTCGACTATACCGGCGAGAGTCCGGAATAATCCTTTCGAATTGGCAACACCCCGTGCACGGTCAGACGCAAAGCGATTTTCCTCCGCTCGCGGACGGAGCGCTACGGCCCGGCCTCGGCCGTGATGAGAGATGGGCCCGCGCCGTTGCCGCGGCTCTGTTTGTTGCGGCGGCTGTCCTCACCTGGCACGGCGCGAACTCTATGAGCGGCGGCATGCCCATGCCGGGTGGCTGGACCATGCCCATGATGTGGATGATTATGCCGGGCCAGACGCTCTGGAGCGCTGCATGGATGTTCCTGCTGATGTGGCAGGCGATGATGATCGCCATGATGCTCCCCTCGACGTGGCCGATGCTGTCGCTCTACCGCCGCACCGCGGCGCATACGGGACTACGCCACATCGGTTTCGCCACTTTTCTCGCCGGCGCCGGATATTTTGCCGTCTGGCTCGCGTTTGGAGCGGTGGCACTTGCCATCGGATTCGGCGTGTCCCGCTTGGCGATGGAAGCAAGCTACGTAAGTCAATGGATACCTGCGGCTGCCGGGCTGGCTCTAATCGTCGCAGGGCTGTATCAGCTCTCTCCTCTCAAGCAAGCGTGCCTGAAGCACTGCCGCGACCCGATCCTTTTTCTTGGCCACGCCTGGCGGCCAGGATTTGCTGGGGCTCTGCGCGTCGGTGTGCACCATGGCGCTTTCTGCGCGGCGTGCTGCTGGGCGCTGATGGTGATTCAGATGGTCCTTGGCGTGATGAATCTGGGAGTGATGATTATCGTCGCCGCCGTGATCGCGGGCGAAAAACTCTGGAAGCGCGGTCCGTTGCTGGCGCGTATGACCGGCGCCGTGGCCGTCATCGCAGGCGCCGTGCTTATCGTGCGGTCCCTTTGATCCACTGCGCGCAGACTTGCCCTTACGCCGGTTGGAGCACGAAAACGATCCGCTGCCTGCGCCGGAAGAAAGCAAAGAAGTCGAGCGCTTGTTTCCATGGCACGTATTTTCGGTTCAGCAGCCGCATTCCGTGCCCTGCCTGTTGGCCCGTGACGATTTCCGCCCGGGCTGCGACCCACTCGCCCTGCAATCCCCCGCGCATGTCGCAGGGCGCAATTCGCACCTGCGGATTGTTTCGAATTCGCTTCACCTTGCCGGATACGCCTATCGTATAGACGTACAGTTTCGTCTCCGCCGGGTCCATCGCATCAGCCGCGTCGGCGGCAAACCACACCGGGGTGTGCACCGCAGCCCCATTCTTGCGATATGTTTCCAGGTTCAGATATTTGTGGCCGGAAAATGCGGCAAATGGCTGATCGGCGCTCATGCCCGCTTTGATCCGGAACGCCATGAGCCGGGCATACAGTGCACTCGGCGGAAGAGAACCCCTGCTTCCATCTCGTATCCGATTCTCGAGACTACTTTTTCGGGAAGTTCGGGTCGGCCTTTACTTCCAGGATTTGCGCAGTGTGCCGCCGCGTGTGTCCCGAGATCAATAGCAGCCACTGATAGCCATCGAGCGTTCCGACGGCCGGCGCCGGATGGTCGTAGAAGTGGTCCCGCAGATCATCTTGCGTCGTCTTGACGTATTCTATGGTATGCGTGCGGCTCTCCAGGAAGAGCTTCATCGAATCTTCGGGCGACATGGGGCGTTTTACCGGGTCAATCGGCTCCGGAGCAGTTGCCTTATGGCTGCGGTCCTGCATTATCTTCAGGATGAGTTCGTCCTTACCCTTCGCAGCGTCGCGCTTTTCTGGCGTAGTCGGAGATTTCGTGATGTTGCTGATCACTCCGAAGATGAAGTTTTCGCTGAGCGCAATATGCTCGGCGCATTCGGCGACCGACCAGCGGTCCGGCGCAGACTTGAACTTCCACTGTTCTGGAGACAGGCCCTTTGTCGCGTCAAGAAACGCCTGCCGCGATCCCTCAAATTCCGCGATCGCGCGGTCTCGCTCGACCTGGGTGAGCGTGGGGGCCGCCGCCGCGGTTGTCAGCAGTAGTGCAATGAGTGCAAACAGTTTCATGGTTCCTCCTGGAGTGGCCCCATTCTACTTCATTCTTGTCTATCGCGTCCGCGCGAAAGTCATGTTTACCGTGCCGGCGTCCTTCTGGTCTTTCCGGAACGTCCCCGCGGTCCGCAAGTGATACTTGGCAATGAATTGGAAGACGGCGTTGTGACTGAGTCCGTCGTTCGGCGATTTCAGGTTTGGCGCGCTGACAAAATCGAACCTCAGCGTATTGGTGCAGCGTGCTTGACAACATCCGGGGGCGGAAGCAAACTCTCGGCGACAAGGCGCCGCCGCTTGATCACCAACCCAAAACGCTGATCCTGGCGGTCAGATTAAACCTCGAGGAAAAAACGATGAGGACGAATTATCCGGCGGTAATCGTCTCGGCGGTGCTGTACTGGCTGCTGGGGGCGGTTTGGTTCGGCGTAGTGTTTAGCAAGCCCTGGATGGTGCTCGAGCACATGACCGAAGAACAAGCGCGCAGCATGAGCCCCGTCCTGCCGTATGTCATTTCCTTTGTGCTCAATTTGCTGATCGCCTTCGTGCTTGCGCAACTCTGTATCTGGCGCAATGCCAACACGGCCGGACGCGGTGCTGCAATTGGAGTACTGCTCTGGGTCGGCATCGTGGGACCGATAACGTTTACCACCTACATGTACGAAATGCGCCCGAAGCAGTTGTATGCCATCAATGAATTCTATCCGCTCGCCGGGCTCTGCTTGATGGGTGCAGTCATTGGCGCGTGGAAGAAAAAGCCGGCGTAGGCAAAGGAGCCGGCTGGGCGGCGGACCGCGGGGCCGCAGGACCACGACTCATTCGTAGCGGAGCGCTTCCACCGGGTCGAGCCTGGCGGCCTTCCAGGCCGGATACATCCCGAAGCCGATCCCAATCATCGCGCACAGGGTCAGCGCCATCAGTACCCAGAACACCGAGACCGTCGCAGGGAACGAGAGGACCAGTCGCATCGAAAGCCCTAACCCGGACCCAAGCACAACTCCGATCACCCCGCCGAAGCCGCACAACACCACCGACTCCAGCAGGAATTGCAGCAGGATATTCTTCCGCTTCGCGCCGATGGCCTTGCGCACCCCTATTTCCCGCGTGCGTTCCGTGACGCTTACAAGCATGATATTCATCACGCCGATCCCGCCCACCAGCAGCGCCACCATCGCGACGGCAAATGTCAGAATGAAAATCAACCCGCTGATCCTGTGCCAGAGTTCCAGAAAGTAGTCCGACGTGAAAATCGCAAAATCATCCGGTTTGTTATTGGCCAGCCGGCGCTTCCTCCGTAGCAGGTCGCGGATCTCATCCACCGCCTCGCCGACTTTCCCGGGATCGCTGGCTTTCGCGAAGATGACGTAGTCCTTTTGCTTCGGGTACATCTTCCGCAGCGTCGTGGACGCCATCATCGCGATGTTGTCTTCCGGGTTCTTGCCGCCGGAGATGCCCTGTTTGCGTTTGTCCGCCGTCCCAATCACGGTAAAAAGCTGTCCATTCACCGTGACTTCCTTTCCGATCGGATCTTCGGTCGTGTCGGGAAAGAGGATGCGCGTCGAGTCGTAGCCCAGCACCACGACCGGCGACCGGTGCTCCATGTCGGTCTCGGTCAGCCAGCGGCCGCGCTCTAGCTTCATCTCGAATATCTTCGAGATATCCGGAGCGCTGCCCTGTAGGATCACATTTTTCGCCCGGTAGGAGCCCCTCCGCACGTCGGAAGAGCCGGAGCCGAATTGCGGAAGGAAGATTCGCATCGAGGGCGATGCCGCGGATACGTGGGGCAGGTGCTTCATGTCCTCCGCCCATTCCGGCTGTAATTCTTTTCGCTGAAACCACTCGCTCGGCGGGCGCGACAGCGAAGCCCACGGAAACCGGTAGCAGATGATCGTGTCCGACCCGAGCTCGCGGATCCCGCCCAGAACATTCTCGTTCAGCCCGTTGATCACCGTGCTCACGGTGATCACTGTCGTAATGCCGATCACGATCCCCAGAATCGTCAGCGCCGACCGCAGCGGGTTGCGACGCAGCGAATCCATCGCCAGCAGAAAAGTCTCGCGGAACCCCATCGTTCGCGCCGACCCGGCTAGCGCGCGCAGCCGTCCTGGTGCGGCCCCGCTCCATGTTCGGCTCAACGTCGCCATCGTTTTCCTTCGACCCCGCTCCTACTCCGACCGCAGCGCGACCACCGGATCCAGCCTCGCCGCCTTCGACGCCGGATATGTCCCAAAGAACAGCCCCACGCTCAGCGCCACGATCAGGCCTCCCAGCACGGACCACAATTGCACCGCGCTCGGCAATGGTGAGACCCACGATACGAGCTTCGCCAGGAGCACGCCGAGCACTACTCCCACTGCGCCACCGATAAGCGCGATCGTGGAGGACTCGATCAGAAATTGCAGCAGGATATCGCCTCGCCGCGCGCCCACCGACTTGCGCAGACCGATCTCCCGCGTTCGCTCCGTCACCGATACGAGCATGATGTTCATGATCACGATTCCGCCGACGACCAGGGAAATGGAGGCGATGGCGACCGTGACCGCGAAAAACGTCGAGCTGATGTTTTTCCAGAGTTCCAGAAACGAATCGCTCGTCTCAATGCTGAAATCGTCCTTCGCGCCGTACGCCAGGTGGCGCCGCCCGCGCATGATCTGCCGCACTTCATCCACGCTGTCCTGGATCCGCGCCGCGGATGCCGCCCGCGACATTACGCGCAGCGAATCCCGCTGCGAGCCGAATTCCTTGCTGTAGGTGCTCAGAGGAATGACGATCCAGTTGTCCTGCGAATTCCCCAGCGCCGACCCCAGTTTCTTCCCGATGCCAATCACCTGGCAGGGAACATTGTTCCAGCGAATCTCTTTTCCCATCGGATCCACGCCCGGCATCAGATTCTCCACCAGGTCCCATCCGATCACGCAAACCGGCGCTGCGCTGCGCAGGTCCGCATCACTGATGTGGCGTCCCGAAGCGAGATCCACGTCATACAGCCGCGGCATCTGCGGCGTCCACGCGCGCAGGTTTGTGTCCTTCACCGAATTGAGCCCCGACTTCGATTCGACGCGCCCGCCGAGCGCCGCTCCCACCTCCTTGCAGCTCTTGCAGAAGTCGCGGACCGTTTCATAGTCGTCATACGTGATGCGCTTGCGCTTCTGAAATTCCACGAAATCGTCCACGTTGGTCACGATGAAGGGCTGTTTCGCCAGGCCGAAAACGTCCGCGCCCAGATTGAACACTTTTTCCGTCACGTACTGGTTCGCGCCGTTGATCAGGCTGACCACGGCAATCACCGCCATGACTCCGATCACCACACCCAGCAGCGTCAGCACGCTGCGGAGTTTGTGCGCCCACAGGCTGGACGTGGCAATCTCCACCGCCTCGGAAAAATTCATTGTGGACGCGCGCGCCATCGGAAGAAGGCCTCATCCTAACATACGCCAAAGAGCCCGCCGGAATATCACCCCGAGATCGGCGGGCCCGATGCTGAATTCTCTTTAAGAAGTGTGGAATGAATGGTCTGCGGAATTCCCGCTGCTCCCCGGGATGTCCTCAACTGGAGTGGCGAATCCGCTCGGCCAGTGATCGGGCTCGCTGCCGCGCAATTTCCACGAACCGGGAATCATTCGCGATCTGGTCCAGTGCGGGAAGAACCCGCTGCGGTTCCGGCAGAAGCTTGCGGTTCAGGTCGGATTCGAACTGCAGCAAGGCATCATTCACGCCGAGCCGGTCGTACTTGATGCGCCGCGCGAGGAGGGTCAGGTGTTCCTGCTGCCGCGCGAGCCCTTCGAAAATCTGCAGAAGTTGGTTGGCGGCGGAATTCAACGTGTAGTTGAACTTGACTTCGTGCGTTTCCGGCCCGCGCTCCCAACGAAACGTCTTCTCGCCGAGGTTCGCGATTTTCCGGTGCACGTCCAGGTCGATGCCCCGGAGATGGTTCAGCTCGCCGGCCAGCGCGAACATCCTTGCGCGCAGGGCGGCGCTCACCTCAAACAGGGAAGCGGCATGGTCCTCATCGAGCTGACGAATTTCAAACGTTGCGGCGTCAGTGTCCTCGCGCACCACGATCTCAATGAACTCCGGGCTGCTCGACCGGAACACCCGCCGGAACGTCAGCTTCGCGCCGGATGGGGGCGCCAAAAGACACGGCGCGCATAGCAGCGCGGCCAGACAGCAGAGCAGGACTGAGCGAAGAGCTGGGTATTTCATCGCTAGAATGTGATGCGCGAGGCGCGCGTACGGTTTGCATTCCCCGTGCGGCCCAGCATCCGATGTGCCGGCGTGGCCGGCACGTCATAGCGCCGCCGCGCCTGCTCCGCCTGTAAATGGCAGAGCGCCACAGCCAGCGCGTCCGCTGCGTCCGAGGGTTCCGGCGTTTCGGCCATCGCCAGCAGCGCGCGGACCATCAACTGAATCTGTTCCTTCGTCGCGTGACCGTAGCCCGCCACTGATGCTTTCACCTCGCGCGGCGAATAACTGTGCACCGGAATATTGTTCTGCTCGGCAGCCAGCAGCACTACGCCGCGCACTTCCGCCAGGCGCAGCGCCGTTCTCATATTCAGCGCCGTAAACACCGACTCCACGGCGATCACGTCGGGTTGATACTCTGCAATGAGGCGCGCGACCATCGCATGCACTTCCGCCAAAGCTGCCCCCGACGATTCGCGCTGCCGTTTCGGGGCCACGCGCAGCGCGCCGTAATACAGCATCCGGCACCGGCGCCCGTCGCCTTCGACAATTCCGTAGCCGGTCGGCCCCGCCGCAGCAGGGTCCAATCCCAGCACGCGGATCGTATTCCCATTCGGATTGATTCGCACGGCTCCTAGTCTACGTCGTCCGGGAAACGCCGGAACAACTTTTCTTCGCGCGCTTCAATGGCGCGCCAACCACCGACAAAGGGAAAATTCCTCTGCCAAATTGGATGCGTTAGCAACACGATCTCCATGCGGAGAACATCTGGCAAGGATACAAGCGGCCATGCCGCTGCGCAGGAAAGATCTCTTCAACCACTTAGAAGTGGAAGACAAACCCGCCGGTGATCTGGTAGTTGTTCTGACCCTGGCTGTAGAGCCGCGTGTGGAGCCAGTCTGCCTGCAACCGGAAGGCAAGCTTGGGATTCCAGCGGAAATCGGCGCCGCCGCCCGCGGAGTAAGCCAGTGAATTTCTTCCGCCAAGCGCGGTCTGTGGCTGAAGGTGCGCGCCGCCGATCAGGAAGTGGCTCCAAGGCTCCCAGCGGTGCTGGCGCCAGGCGATGCGCGGCCCGCCGCTGTAGGTCAGGAGTTTGGCGTGCTCTCGATCAAAACCGGCGAGTTGCGAACTGAAGGCAGCGGTCACCGCGCCTTCAACGCCGAACCACTCGTTGGTGTAGTAGACCAGGGTAGTGTTGATGCCGTTGAGATTGGCGCTAATCGGCGCGGAGTGGAACCGCACATACGTGTAGGCGAAGCCGAGCTGCCAGCGGTAATCCTCGCTGCCGCCGAAGATGAAGCGCGGCTCGGGCTTGGGAGTCGCCGCAGCAGGCGGCGCAGAGAACGTCACCGCAGATCGCGGTGCCGGTGCAGTCGTCGCGGAAAGCGGCGCGGCAAAAACAGAGTCGCCGGCGCTGCCGTTCTCCTGCGCGATGCACGAGACACCGGCGGCAAAGGAAACACACAACACAAGCACAAACTTCTTCATCGTAATTGCCTCGATGGCGTGACCCCCACGCCGAGAATTCTTGCACCACTACGGTAACGAACGCCGTCGAACCGTGTCTACGCAGTTTGCCATTTTGTGCCGCGCAAGTCACTGGTCTGACCGGAATCGCTGCGCCCCTGGCGGAGACCGGTTTCGACGGGAGAAAAGGCCTCAGGGTTGGGTGTGTCTCTCAAAAAATTTCCAAATCACTTCGCTGGCATCCAAATTCCGTGTCGTCTTCCCGATCATCAACTCGGGAAGATACTGCTTGCCGCCAGGCCAGGTGTGCCCGCCGCCCTCAATCCAGTAAATCAACACTTCGGTCCCTTCTGTACAGGCGGAGTAAGTATCGCGGCGAATTCTCGTGCCGTCGCCGGCCCAGTCCGGCTCCACGGTCACCTCGGGTTTGCTCTTGCAGCCGTCGAGGCTCGCCCATTCCCTCGCCGTCTCGTCCAGCGACAGAATCGCTCCCCCAGCACCGCGCCGCATGACGCCGCCCTCGATTGGCACGAGGGGATCTTTCGTTCCTATCAAAACCAGGACGGATACGGGCAGTTTCGGGGCACAGCGGGACGCTACGTTCTTGCCCATTGTGGCTGCGACCACACCAACCGCGGCAATCTGTTCCGATAGCCCGCACGCCAGCCTCTGGCTCATGAAGCCGCCGTTCGATATGCCCGTCGCATAGACGCGCGCCGTGTCAACCTTGTACTCGTGCGCAAGCTTGCGGATCAATGCGGAGAGAAAAGCCACATCATCCACGCCCTTCTCGTCCGAGGGCGTCCCGCCGCGCCCGTCGGCCCAGCTTCGCTCCAGGCCGTCGGGATAAACCACCAGGAACCCGTGCTTATCCGAGACGCGATCGAACTGCGTCAACTCCGCGGTGCCTCGGCCGTCGCCCAACCGCCCGTGCAGCACCAGAACCAGCGGCACCGCCCGGTCGCCCCCGTAGGAGGGCGGCACGTGCGCGAGGTAGGTCCTCTCGCGTCCATCCACCTGCATCGAGCCGCGAAGGTTCTGAGCCGGCGATTGAGCCAGACCGATCGAGGTCGGCCCGAGCGCCCCGGCTACGATAATCAGGTGTATCCACCGCCGTGACGTTGTCGCGTACATCCTTCCCCTCCCGGTCCTCTCATCGAAGTGGCACAGTCCAGCCCCCAAAGCATTCCGGCACGCAGGGAGGTCGAAAATTGGCGATCGATGGGTTATCTGTAAAAAAAGACGGCCACTCCGTCCCCACGGAATGGCCTGCATTGTTCACTTACGCCGCTCCTTGATCGACGTTAGTTCGCGCCGACCGCGGCCTGAATTTCCGATTCGTCGATGTCGAAATTGGCGTACACGTGCTGCACGTCGTCGTGCTCTTCCAGCGCTTCCACCAACCGCAGCATCTGCTGTGCCTGCACGCCCGTCAGCTTCACGTAGTTCTGCGGCACCATACTCATCTCGGCGGAGGCCGCCGTGATGCCCTCCTTCGCCAGGGCTTCGCGAACCGTGTCGAGCGCCTCGGGCGGTGTGACGATGTACCAGCTAGAGCCGTCGTCCTTCATGTCCTCGGCGCCCGCGTCGAGCACGATGCTCAGTAGTTTGTCCTCGCTGGCTGCCTCTTTCAGCACGACGATTTCCCCCTTGCGGTGGAACATCCATCCCACCGCGCCGGCTTCGGCCATGTTGCCGCCGTTCTTGCTCATCACGTGGCGCATCTCGCTGACCACTCGGTTCCGGCTGCTGGTTACCACCTGGATGAGCACTCCCACCCCGCCCGGACCGTATCCTTCAAACGTCACTTCTTCATACTGCTCGCCTTCGAGCTGGCCCGTGCCGCGCAAAATCGCTCGCTCGATGTTGTCGTTGGGCATGTTCTCGTTCTTTGCCGCCAGAACCGCCGTGCGCAACCGCGGGTTGGTAACGGGGTCGCCGCCGCCCGAGCGTGCCGCGATGGAAATTTCTCGAATCAGTCGCGTGAAGGTGCGGCCGCGCTTCGCGTCGGTGGCCGCCTTCTTGTGCTTAATGGTGGCCCATTTTGAATGCCCAGACATGACACTTCCTCTTTGTTTTGCGGGACCGCGGAGCGGTCCACGTTTGGGGACGTTTTAGACGGCCCTGCGCCAGTATCCTCGTTTGGGTAGGGGGCGCCACGGCCGTGCATACTTGCCTCGCGGGATTGCACCTGCGCGGGGACCTGCTCGCAAATCCCGGTGTGAGCGCGATTAGTCTAGCACAGCCGGTCTGCCCGCGAAACCGGGTATACTGCCTCCGTCAGCCATGACTGCGACCCTCTCGCCGCCGTCGGATACCTCTACCCGCCCCAGGGAATCCCCCCCGCGCCGCTACCGCGTCCTGCTCGTCGCGTCACACCCTGTCCAGTACGCCTCGCCGGTTTTCCGCGAAATGGCCCGCCACCCGCACCTCGATATCACCGTAGCCTACTGCAGCCTCCAGGGCGCCCAACTCGCCCATGACGCCGAGTTCGGCATGAACGTCCAGTGGGATGTCCCGCTGCTCGATGGCTACCAGTGGACGCAGATCCCCAACCGCTCTCTGCGCCCCAGCCTCGGCCGCTTCTGGGGTCTTTTCAATCTCGGCCTCTGGGACCTAGTGCGCGGTGGCTTTTTCGACGCCGTCTTCCTCCTGACTGGCTATGTGTACGCCAGCTTCTGGATCGCCCTGCTCGCCGCGAAATCGCGGCGAATCCCCGTTTTTTTCGGCACAGACGCCACAACTATCGAGCCGATGTCCGGTCCGCGCTGGAAGAGGCACATCAAGTCGGTTGTTCTTCCACGCGTCTATGCTCTCGCCGACGTCGCCATTGCGGCTTCCGCTGCCACGAAAACGTATCTGCAGACTTTGGGAGTGCCCCCCGAGCGCATAGCGATCCTACCCCTCGTCGTGGACAACGATTGGTGGCTTGCACGATCCGCGGCAGTGGACCGCTCCGCGGTTCGCGCGCCCTGGGGCATTCCCCCGGACGCTCCCGTCGTACTCTTCTGCGCAAAGCTTCAGCCCTGGAAGCGTCCGCTCGATCTCGTGCAGGCATTTGCCCGTGCAGACGTGGCCGGCGCCTATCTCGTTATTGCAGGGGGAGGTCCTCTCCGCAGTCAGGTCGAAGAGGAAGCCGCGCGCCTCGGCCTGACCCCGAGGACGCGGTTTCTCGGATTCGTCAATCAGTCCGCGCTCCCGGAAATCTACTCCGCGGCCGATCTCTTCGTTCTTCCCTCGCAATATGACGCGTGCCCGGCCGTCGTCTGCGAGAGCATGCTCTGCGGCACACCAGCCGTCATCAGCGACGAAATTCGCGGTCGCCTCGATCTCGTGCTCCCCGGTGAGACCGGTTTCATCTTCCCCTGCCGTGATGTGGACGCCCTCGCGCGCATTCTTCGCTCCGCCCTTGCCGGCCCCGAATCTCTCGGGCGGATGCGGCAGGCTGCTCGCCTGCGCATGGAAACCTGCTCGCCTCTCCAGAACGTCTCCAATTTCGTGGCCGCGCTCGAACGTCTCTCGCTCCAGCGCTTTGCGCCCGTGCCGTGAAGCTGCTCCTCTATTCTCACTACTTCGCGCCCAGCATCGGCGGTGTCGAGACCATCGTGGAATCCCTTGCGCGGGGGCTTGTGGAATGCCGCGCCCTTTCCGGCGTGCCGGAATTCGACGTCACGCTCGTCACGCAGACCCCGGCGGGGAATTACGATGATCACGCTCTCCCTTTTTGTGTGGTTCGCCGGCCCGGGCTTTTAGCGCTGCTGCGCCTCATCCGCCGCGCGGACATCGTTCATCTCGCCGGCCCGGCGTTGCCGCCCATGCTTTTGGGACTTCTCGCGCGCAGGCCGGTCGTGATCGAACATCACGGATTTCAGACCATTTGCCCGAACGGCCAACTCCTTCATGTGCCATCGCAGAGTCCTTGTCCGGGCCATTTCCAAGCCGGGCGGCATGCGGAATGTCTGCGCTGCAACAAGGATCAGGGGACTCTGGCGAGCATAAAGCTCTGGCTCCTCGCCTTCGTCAGGGCTTTTCTCGCAGCTCGAGTGGCCGCCAACGTCATGCCCACGCAATGGCTTGGTCATCTCCTGAACTTGCCGCGAGCTGTCGGCATTTCGCATGGCCTGGATACTTCGCGTCCCTTGCCCGCGCCAGAACCGGCGAACTCTGATCCTGTCATTGCCTTTCAAGGACGCCTGGTCACCACAAAAGGTGTTCGCGTGCTTTTCGACGCTGCGCACCGGCTCCAGGAACAATCCGTTCCCTTCGAACTCCACCTCATCGGTCAGGGACCCGACCGGGAAAATCTGACCAAGCTGGCGCAGGAGTGGGGCCTTGCGCCGCGCATCCGATTTGCTGGCGCATTGCCTGCACCGGGGTTGGAAGCAGCGCTGGCGCGAGCCGATATTGTCGTGGTTCCGTCTCTCGGCGGTGAAGTTTTCGGCCTCGTCGTCGCGGAGAACATGCTCCGCGGGCTGCCCGTGGTCGCGTCGGACCTGGGAGCCTTCGCGGAAGTGATTGGGGATGCTGGCATCATGTTTCGCACCGGCGATGCAGCGGATCTTGCCCGGCAACTCGCGGCCCTTCTCCAGGATGAAGCGCTCCGCAAAAGCCTCGGACACCGCGCACGCCAGCGCGTGCTCGATTTCTTCTCTAAGGGTCGTATGATAGAGGCTCACGCGGTCGTGTACCGCAAATTGCAACGCACCGCGAATCGCTGATGCTGCACACCACCACGAACGCCGGCCTCCACGATTATGTCGCCCAGCGTGTCCTCGCGCGCCACGCGCGCTCCGGCGTTCGCGCATTGGACCTCGGCGCAGGCCCCGGAGCGATGGCCGAACGTCTTCAATCCTTTGGCTGCGATGTTGTCGCCGCCGACCGCGACCCATCCGGCTACAAGGCGCAGCCGCCGGTTTTCGCGCTGGATTTCGATCAGCCAGATTTTGCTTCCGCGCTTGGAGCAAGGCAGTTCGGGCTTGTCACGGCGATTGAAGTCATTGAGCACGTGGAAAGTCCCATTGGATTTCTGCGCAACGTCGGCCGTCTCCTGAAGCCCGATGGCGTGGCGATTCTGACAACGCCCAATGTGGACAGCCTGCCGGCGCGCTTGAAATTTCTTGTCCGGGGAAAAATCCGAACCATGGACGAGTCCAGTGAACCCACGCACGTCTCTCCAATCTTCTGGGACCTGCTCCTGCGGCAGTTTCTTCCGCGTGCCGGTCTGAACCTGCGCGAGCACTACCTTTTTCCGCCAAAGGGGTATCAGCTCACCCGCAAGCCCATCGCGTGGATCCTGAGCACTATTGCTTCGGTGTTTCCCGGTCCCGCGCTCCTCGGCGACAATCACATTTTTGTTCTTGAGGCTGCGCCGTGAGAATCTCCTCCGCAGAGCTCTCGTTCGGCCGGCGCGGTCCCCTGATCTCTCTTGGGCTCTTTGTCTTTGCGATCGTGGCCGCGTACGAAGTCTCTCAGTACATCATCAACGGCGACACCTTCAGCCTGCTCCTCATCGGCGTGGCCGCGGTCGGCTGTAGCCTCGTTGTCGCCATCCTCAACGACTGGCGCAATGGACTCTACATCTTTTTTGCGTGGCTGCTCTTTGAAGATCTGGTTCGCAAGTATCTCGGCAACAACATGCTGATCTACTTCGGCAAGGATCTCCTGGTTGCCGTGGTGTACGTCTCCTACCTTGCCGCAATCCGGCGAAAGGAGTTGCGCACGTTCCGGCCGCCGTTTCTGATGCCGCTGGTCGTGTTCATCTGGTTCGGCGTGATCCAGGCCTTCAATCCCGCCTCGACGAGCCTGGTATTCAGCGTGCTCGGGTTGAAGTTGTACTTTTATTACGTGCCGCTCCTCTTCATCGGCTACTCCCTGCTGAATTCCGAGGCCGAGCTTCGCCGTTTCTTTCTCGTCAATTTGGGCCTCGCTGCGGTGATTGCCGCTCTCGGAATCGCGCAGGCCATTCTGGGCTCCACTTTCTTGAACCCCGCTCAGCCTGCTGCCGACATCAAGAACCTGAGCACGCTCTATCGGCTCGCACCCCTCTCCGGAACCATCGTCTATCGCCCCACCTCCGTATTCGTCAGTGACGGCCGCTTCGCTTCCTACATGCTTCTCGCCTGGATTCTTGCGTTTGGCTTCTCCGGCTACTTGCTTCTTCGCAGCCGCCGGGGACGCAACCTCGTCTTCCTCACGCTGGCAATCGTCTCGGCCGGAGTTGTATTTAGCGGTTCCCGCGGCGCTCTTCTCTACACGGGAGCCAGTCTGCTCATTTGCAGCGCCGCCTTTTTTTGGGGTGCGCCCTGGCGTCAGGGAGAAGCCCTGCGCGGTGTCCGTACTCTCCAGCGCACGCTCCTCGTCGGCGGACTTGCATTCCTTTTGTTCCTCGTTGCATTCCCGGAAGCATTGAGTTCTCGTTTTTCGTTTTATTCGGAAACTCTTTCGCTCGACAGCCCGGACAGTGAACTCGTCCATCGCGTCCGCGATTATCCGCTGCAGAATTTTCTTCTCGCTTTCCAATATCCCCGCTGGCCGTATGGCTACGGCATCGGCACCGCGTCTCTGGGTTTGCAGTACGTGGCGCGAATCCTCAAAGTGAAGTCCACCATTAGCGGCGTGGAAAACGGCTACGGCACGCTGGTCGTCGAACTCGGGATTCTCGGCCTGATCCTCTGGATTGTCTGGACACTCTCTCTAGTCCTTGCCTCTTGGAAAATCGTCAAGTCCTTGCGCGGCTCTCCGTGGTTTCCCCTGGCCGTCTCCATCAGTTGGTTTGCCGTCCTGCTTCTTTTCCCGCTCACCTTCGGCGGCATTTCGCCCTATCAGAATTTCGTGCTAAACGCCTACCTGTGGCTCCTCGTCGGCATCCTCTTCCGCCTACCCCACATCGTCCTCTCGCGTCAGCCCGCCGGCGCTGGGCAGTCTCAGTCTCGGACGCTTTAGCGTGCGCCTCTCGGTCGTCTCTCCGTTCGTGGATCGCCGGCACGGCACGGAACGCGTCCTCCTGGAACAAATCCGCCGCCTCGCCCGCGACTATGGGTGCGAAATCCATCTCTACGCCCAGCGTGTTGAGGATTTGGAGCTTGGC
>JBGQHF010000011.1:0-52544 GCA_041497835.1 Terriglobia bacterium | reverse complement strand
TTGAAAATCACGATCTCATCGATGCGGTTCAGGAATTCCGGCCGAAACGCTCCCCGCAAAGCTTCCATCGCTTCCTTCCGCGCGTGTTCCGGGTCGCGCCCGGAAAGCTCGAAGATCGCTTTCGAGCCCACGTTACTCGTCATCACCAGGACGGTGTTCCGGAAATCCACCGTCCGGCCCTTTCCATCGGTCAGCCGGCCGTCCTCCAGGATTTGCAGGAGCACGTTGAACACATCCGGATGCGCTTTCTCGATTTCATCAAAAAGAACTACCGAATACGGATGCCGCCGCACCTGCTCGGTGAGCTGCCCGCCCTCTTCGTAGCCGACATATCCCGGCGGCGCGCCGATGAGCCGCGAGACCGAGTGTTTCTCCATGTACTCGGACATATCGATCCGGATCATTAATTTTTCGTCATCGAAAAGGAACTCCGCCAGTGCGCGCGCCAGCTCTGTTTTTCCCACGCCCGTGGGCCCCAGGAAAATGAACGACCCGATCGGCCGCTTCGGGTCCGAAAGGCCCGCGCGGCTCCGGCGCACCGCGTTGGACACTCGTCCAAGCGCATCGTCTTGCCCCACCACGCGCTGCCTCAGCCGCTCTTCCATATGCACCAGCTTCTGCGCTTCGCCTTCCAGAAGCCGGCCGACCGGAATGCCCGTCCACTTGCTCACCAGCTTGGCGATATCTTCCTCGTCCACCTCTTCTTTCAGCATCGGCAAGTCTTTCTGCACCGAAGCGAACCGCTCCTGTGCCTGCTGCAGATTTTTCTCTGCTGCCGATATCTTGCCGTAACGAATTTCCGCGACCTTGGCGAGCTCGCCCGCGCGCTCGAATCTCTGTTCCTCCGCCTTGAGTTGTTCGATCTGCTCCTTTAGCTTGCGGATGCGCGCGATCGCTTCTTTTTCGGCCTGCCAGCGGGCCTTGCGCGCGGTGGATTCCTCGCGCAGCTTCGCCAGCTCGCTTTCGATCTGTTTGCGACGTTCCACCGAGTGCGCGTCCGACTCTTTCAGCAGGGCCTGCCGCTCGATTTCCAGTTGCAGGATGCGCCGCTCCACTTCGTCAATCTCCACTGGGAGCGAATCGATCTGCATGCGCAAGCTCGCCGCGGCTTCATCGATCAGGTCGATGGCCTTGTCCGGGAGGAAGCGGTCGGAGATATAGCGGTTCGAAAGTGTCGCCGCCGCGAGGATCGCCGCGTCCTTGATGCGCACGCCGTGATGCACTTCATAGCGCTCCTTCAGGCCGCGCAGGATGGCAATGGTGTCCTCCACCGAGGGCTCGCTCACCAGCACCGGCTGGAACCGCCGCTCCAGCGCGGGGTCTTTCTCAATATGTTTCTTGTATTCGTTGATCGTGGTTGCGCCGATGGCCCGCAGCTCGCCGCGTGCAAGCGCCGGTTTCAGCATGTTGGAAGCGTCCATCGCGCCTTCCGCCGCGCCTGCGCCGACCAGTGTGTGCAGCTCGTCGATGAACAGGATGATCTGCCCTTCCGCTTCGGTGATCTCTTTCAGCACGGCCTTCAGCCGGTCTTCGAATTCGCCGCGGTATTTCGCTCCGGCCACGAGTGCCGCAAGATCCAGCGCCACAAGGCGTTTCGTCTTGAGCACGTCCGGCACGTCGCCGGCCACAATGCGCTGCGCCAGGCCTTCGACGATCGCCGTCTTGCCGACCCCCGGCTCACCGATCAGCACCGGGTTGTTCTTGGTGCGCCGCGCCAGAATCTGCATCACGCGGCGTATCTCTTCGTCGCGCCCGATCACCGGATCCAGCTTCGAGCGCCGCGCCAACTCCGTCAGATCGCGCGCGTACTGTTCCAGCGCGCGATACGTCGTCTCTGGATTCTGGGAAGTGACCCGCTGGCTGCCGCGCACGCCCGCAAGCGCCTGGAGAATCGCTTCGTGTGAAGCGCCCTGCCGCTTCAACAGTTGACCCGCCGGATCCTTCTCCTGGCCGGCGATCGCAAGAAAGAGGTGCTCAGTCGAGACGTATTCGTCCTTGAATCTTCCAGTTTCGGTAAAAGCGCCCTCCAGGACTCTGTTGAGAGCCTGTCCCATGTGCTGCTGTCCAAAGCCGCTCACTTTCGGCAGACGGCCGAGCTCGCTTTCGATTCCCGAAGCCAGCGCCTCGACGCGCACTCCCAGCCGCGCCAGGAGCGGCGGCACAACCCCGTCCGCCTGCGCCACAAGCGCAGCCAGCAAGTGCAGCGGCTCAATCTGCTGGTTCTCGTGCCGCGCCGCCACTTCCTGCGCTTCTTGAAGCGACTCTTGCGCTTTCACCGTGAGCTTTTCAAATCGCAGCATTGTGTCCCTCTGATTCTACTCTCTACAGAAAATAAGGGGCCGGACTTGCGCCGGCCCCTCGGTTCGGTTTCTCATGCCCCGTTTTACTTGGCAGAAGCGGCAACGGCCATTGTGCCCGCGCCGACGTTCACCTTGATCTGCTTTGGTTTCGCTTCCTCGCGCTTCGGAATCGCCAGCGTGAGAACACCGTTGTGATAGTCGGCCTTTATCGCTTCCGGATTCACCGAGTTGGAGAGAGAAAAGCTCCGGCTAAACGTCCCGTAGGCGCGTTCCACGCGCAGGTAGTTTTCCTCCGTCACCTTCTTCTCGAACTTGCGCTCCCCGCGCAGCGTCAGCAGGTTGTTCTCCACGCGAATGTCCAGATCCTTCGGATCCACATCCGGGAGGTCCGCCTTCACCACCAGTTCGTGCTCGGTCTCGTAGATGTCCACAGCCGGCGCCCAGGCAGAAAGAGCGGATTCATCGGTCGTCCGACCAACCACCTCGTCGAAGGCCCGGTTGATTTGATCTTGAAGGGAGCTTGCTCCCCGAAAGGGTTCCCAACGTGAAAGAGTTCTCATATTTGTCACCTCCAATATGTGACTTCACAAGAATAATAAAACATGAGCGTAGCACTGTCAAGTAGTAAATTCAACCTAATCTAATGTATGTAACTGCTTGTATTAGAACAAGATACTAAGTATTATCGGACGGCGGCGAATGGCCGACTCATTCCTCTTCCCCCTGCTCTTCTTCGCAGGTGTCGTGGTCTCTAACTCTTGAGTATTCCTGCTAGACTCACCAAGATGCGCCTTGAAGAACTTGATTATTTCCTGCCCCACGCGCAGATCGCTCAGTATCCGCTCCCGGATAGGAGCGCGTCGCGATTGCTGCTTCTCGATGGGGCGGTCGGTTCATGGCAGGACCGCAGCTTCGCGGAGTTTTCAGAGCTTTTGCGGGGCGACGAACTGCTTGTCCTGAACAACGCGCGCGTAATTCCTGCGCGCATCTTCGGGTACAGAGTCGGGATTCACTCGAGTGCACCGAGCAGAGCGACCCGCCGGGAGCATCTCCGCACGCGGATCGAGGTGTTGTTGACGCGCCAGGTAAACGGCGAGGTTTGGGAGGCATTGGTCCGGCCGGGCCGAAAAATGCAGACGGGAGAGCGCGTGCGCTTTGGCGAAGGCGAACTGGAAGCGGAAGTCGTGTCGCGGGGCGAATTCGGCTTGCGTGGCCTGCGGTTCCATTCTCTCGACGGGCGCACTCTCACAGAACACTTGGAACGCCTGGGCCACGTTCCACTTCCGCCCTACATCTCTCGCGCAGACGATTCCAATGATTGCCAGCGATACCAGACCGTCTTTGCCAAACAACCCGGCGCGGTTGCCGCACCGACCGCGGGGCTCCACTTCACCCAGAATATGCTCGACAAGATACGCGCCAGTGGGGCCGAGATCTGCGAACTGACTCTTTATGTCGGACTCGGAACTTTTCAGCCCATCCGCTCCGAAATCCTTGAAGCCCATGTCATGCATGCCGAAGCCTATGAAATCCCCGCAGAAACGGCGGATCGGATCAACGCCGCAAGGGCGGCAAAGCGGCCGATTCTCGCTGTCGGAACAACCGTCGTGCGCGCCCTCGAAGACGCGGCGCTGCGAGCTGCCCAGTCAACTTCCGGATCCCTCGTCGTCCGGGGCAGGGCGGATGCTCGAATTTTCATTACGCCGGGGTTCCCATTTCAGGTTGTCGACGCGCTCCTGACCAACTTCCATCTCCCACGCTCGACGTTGCTGGCTCTGGTCTGCGCTTTCGGCGGAACAGATCGCATACTTGCGGCGTATCGCCATGCGGTGGAAGCACGCTACCGCTTCTACAGCTACGGCGATTGCATGCTCCTCCGTTCAGCCTCCGCCCAAACGTAGAAAACAAGAAAAGGGGAGGCTGTGCGCTAGAACAGCCTCCCCTGCGCTCCCTGCGGAAGGAATCATTGGGAATCGAGGATGGGTGGATTCGGTTATTCGCTGAGGACCAGAACGCGCTTTTCCCCGGCGAAGCGGACTTCCATCACCTCGCCGTTGGCGCCGACCAACACCGAGTTATAGTCAGATTTCGCAGCGCGCTCTTCCCAGCGGCCTTCCGTCTCGGCGAGCGTGTTGTTGCCCTTCTGGACGAGCACCTTGCTCCCGTCAACAAGCAAGCGATACTCACCGGCTTTCAGTTCGGATTTGCCGAAGCGGGCGTTCTGTGGGATCCGGATCGTTTTGGAAACGGGTTTCGCGAAGACCGGAACTGCCAGGGCCAAGGAGGCCAGCAGCGCGGCACTGCGGAAAAATGAATTAGTTTTCATGCGTGTCAAAGCTCCTTCCCGATGGACTCGAGTCAGCCGCTTGCTCGAGCTTGTCCGCGCGGAACAGGGTTGACACACCGGAAGGGGACGGGTAGGCTCGACCCGACGACACCGACCTCTTCCTGGTTCAAGAGCCGGATTAGATTGTGTGTCAACGCCCCGCGGCTGCCACCGCGGGGTTTTTTCTGCTCAACCCAAACAGTCCCGAAAACCGGCTGCACTGGGTATAGACGAAGCGCTCGCCGGGAATGTTTCGCAGCATCGGAAAGTTTACGTCATTTTCTTTCCGCCGAGGTGCGCCTTCATCGTTTCCAGAATGAAACCCCGCTCACCACCGGCGGGAACGTGCGGGAATTTGATATAAAGTTCAGGTCGCGGAAATCTTTTTTCCTGCCCAATTGCTGCGCAATCCGTCTAAGGACAGCCGGCCGCGCCGCACGGCCCTGCCGTGCAATGCCAATTCCGTTCATCTATAATCTGCGATACTCTTGCGGACACTCGGGATGCGCATTCTCGTTCTCAGCGATCTTCATTCCAACCACACGGCTCTCCAGGCGGCGCTGAACGCCGCGAAGGATCGCTGGGACCAAGTTGTGTGCCTCGGGGACATAGTCGGGTACGGCCCCGATCCCAACGAAACGACCGCCAAGATTCGGGAACTCGGCGCGCAATGCATCCGCGGAAATCATGACAAGGCTGTCTGCGGACTGATGGCCGTGGACGATTTTAATCCGGCCGCACGGGGCGCCGTGGACTGGACGCGGTCCCAGCTTACTCCCGAGAATCTCGCCTATTTGCGCGGCTTGCCGCAAGGGCCGCTGGAAATCGACGGCCTCGTGCTCGTCCACGGCGCTCTGTATGACGAGGACGAATACGTTTTCACGCCGACACAGGCCCTGGAAAGTTTGCTCGACTCCAATGGCGCCCTCACGTTTTACGGCCACACCCATCATCAGGGCGGATTCTCCTATTGCGATTCGCAACTCGAGGTATTGGCGCTCCGGCCTCGCGCCAACGAGACGCTGTCGGCACTTCGCCTCGAGCCCACGCACCGCTACCTTCTCAATCCGGGTTCCATCGGCCAGCCGCGGGACTCGGATCCTCGCGCCGGCTTTGCCATCGCCGATCTTGAGCATCAGGCCGTTGAATTCTGGCGCGTTCCGTACGATATTGCTGCGGTGCAGGCGCGCATGCGTGCGGCGGGTCTGCCGGAACCTCTCGTGCAGCGGCTGGCCATCGGCCGCTGACCAGCGGCACTACCGGGAGACGCGCGGTCACGCGATGATTCATGCAAGGTGATTCACAACAGCCGAGAGAAGGACACAACCGGTTCCGAATCGCGCTGGTTGCCGCGGGAGCCCTCGCTCTCCTGGTGGTCGTCTTTTTCTATCTTTTTTCTTCAGGCCCGCATTCCGGCTCCGGCCGGAAGGCGCACCCGCCGTTTGGCCCCGAGGAGGAGTCCTATGCGCCGAGCGTCGAGTTCCGGCATTTTTCCATGAGCCGCGCCGAAAACTTTATCCACCAGGAAGTGACCATGCTTTCCGGCGAGGTCTCCAATGCCGGCGGCCGGCCGCTCGCGGAGATCGAACTCACGATTGAATTCCACGATTCACTCCACCAGGTTGTGCTTCGCGAGAATCGGCGCCTGCTCGGCGCCGCTTTGCTCGCTCCGAACCAGCAACGCTCGTTTACGATCTCTTTCGAGCACATTCCCAACGATTGGAACCGCCAGATTCCGGCAGTGCGCGTCACGGGCCTGAAATTCGCCTGAGCACCGCCGGTTATACCTTCCAGTAAGATAATCTCTTATAATCACCGCGTGCAGCTCGGCATGGAGTTGGAGGACTGCCTCCGCTCGTTCACCACGGCGGGTCCCGCGGAGGTGCGCGAGGCCGGCGCACGCATCGCGATGCTCTCGACTTTGTCCTGGGAAGTGCGCGGCCCTGCTGGGAGCCCGCTTCTGCACCTGTGGTCCGATCACTGCAATTTGACCCGCCGCGTTCTTGCCATCACCGAAAATACCGGCGAACGCCTTGTGCTTGCAGTCCAGCGATTCGGCCGCCCCGATCCGGACCGTCTGGAGTTCAACCGTCTGGGATTCGAGCGTTCCCCGCGCGCGCTCAGCCGGGAGGAGTTTTGCGCGCGGCTGGAGACACTGCTGGCGCAGGAGTTTCCCGATGAATCGCTCGAATCTCTCACTAGCGCGCCGGACCTCGAGCATTCACTTTCCGGGAATTACGCCCGCGGGGTCCTGCGCCGCGGCAGCGCCCGGTGGGCGGTGCTCGGCGTTCCCGGGGGCGAATCCCCGGCGGCCGCGGAAAACGCTCTCACGTTTGGACTGCTCTGGCTCGACCGCGTGCGGCAGACCAATCGCCGCGGGCAGGTCGAGGGCCTGCGCCTGATTCTCCCCCCCGACGCGAGCAGCACCGTTGCGCGCCGGCTTGCGGCGCTCGATCCGCGTCTTTCCGTGGAACTGTACGAGCGCAATTCCGAACGCGAGACAGTGGAAAGAGTGGATCCGCAGTGCGCGGGAAACCTGCACACTTGGCTGGTACCGGCGCGCGAAGCGGAATCCCTTGTCGCGCAGGCGCGGCCCGCTCTCGAGGCCATCCTCGCCAGCGCCCCTTCCGCCATCACCGTCCATCCGCTCGCCGAGTTGCGAGAAGTCTGGCTGCGCTTCCGTGGCCTCGCATTCGCCCGATGGGAAGACAGCCACATTTATTTTGGCCTCGACGGCGCACGCCAGGAGCTCACGGCCGCATCGCGCCCGGCCCTGGAGAAACTACTCTACGACCTGAAGCTCTGCCGCGACCCATTGGCAAGCGATACGCGGCACTCGCTCTATCGCGCGCAGGCGGAGCGCTGGCTCGAAGCAAACGTCTGTGAAGACGTCACGCGTGTGGACGCGGCGCTTGACCCGCATTTCGTTTATGCGCAGGTATTCGCCGCAACCGCTTCGGATCACGGCGTGCTGGATCTCGTCGGCGTGACGCGTTCGGGGCGCCTTGCCGTCATGGAACTAAAAGCAGGCGAGCACATCCATCTGCCCCTGCAAGCCGCAGAGTACTGGCTCCGCGTGCGTCACCACCAGTTGCAGGGAGATTTCGGCCGCTACGGGTATTTTTGCGGAATCGAATTGCAGGATGCGCCACCGCTCGTTTATCTGGTCGCTCCCGCCCTGCGCTTTCATCCCGCGACGGACACGTTGCTTCGGTTTCTTTCTCCGGAGATCGAGGTCCTACGTGTGGGGTTGGCGGAGAATTGGCGCCGGGGTTTGCGGGTGGTCATGCGCCAGTGAAAAGCCGTCTTCCTGAAAATCCGGCACTAAAAGGAGAGAAGCAGCCAAGGAAAACCTTGGCTGCCTCCCGGGGTGTGTCCTCGAAGTGGTTTTGGAGAATTAGATGTATGGAATCGGAAAAGGTTGCACCGGAAGATGAACAAACTAAATCCGGCGCCGGAAAGTCCGAAAGGCTCAGTAGAACAGATACTTACGCCATCTTTCGTCGCGATGGCCGATCAGGCGCATGAGCTGCCGCGAGGTGTGCAGCGTGAACGGCCGTGGACGCCGCGCCAGTCGCAGTCCGGCTTCTTCCGGCGTGCGGTCGCCCTTCGTATTGTTGCAGCGGTAGCAGCATGCCACCAGATTCTCCCAGGAAGAACGTCCGCCCCGGGAACGCGGCAGGACGTGGTCCAGCGTCAGCTCGCTGCTGGCAAACACATCGTTGCAGAACTGGCACGTGTTCCGGTCGCGCAGAAGGATGTTTTTCCGCGAGAGCGCCCGGCTTTGCTGCGGAATATGGCGGTACGCCAGCAGGCGAATCACGGACGGTACTTTGTGCGCCCGGGCGGCGGAATGTACCTCGCTGGTGTGCATCTCTTCGGCTTGCGCCACGCCCTTCAGCATCAACACCATGGCGCGCCGCACGGCCGTTACGTTGATGGGTTCAAAGGTCGCATTGAGGACGAGGACCGGCTCCTGCATCAGCGTGGAACGCTGGGCCCGGGCCGTGTTGGAGCTTCTACTGCCCTCGGGACCCGCTGTTCGGGGCACAACCACATCGCCAGCTTCGGGGGATCGTTTCCCCCGGGGCTCGACCGTGTCTGCCCATCTTGCGCTCATCGCGCGCGTCCCTCGGGTTCACTCATCAACGACCATTTCGCCCAGCGCCTGGGCATGCGGCAATGTCCGGGCCACCGTGAGGCCGATCACGGACTTCGCTCCGGCCTCCCGCAAAGCTTGAGCACAGGCATCAAGCGTCGCTCCGGTCGTCATTACATCATCTACCAGTAAGACGCGCAGATTGTCAACCTGGCTGCCTGGCCGTGTGGCAAAAGCGCCACGCACAGAGGCCCACCGCTCCTCCAAGCTGAGGTGGAGCTTGTCCGGCCGCGGCTTTGTCCGGACCAGCAGAACCGAACGGCAAGGAAGGCGCAACTGCCTGGCAAGCGGCCTGGCAATCAGCTCGGCCTGGTTGTAGCCGCGCTCCCGAAGCCGATCGCGGTGCAACGGCACGGGCACCACTACATCGGCCGCCAGCGATTCACCGCCCCGCCGCACGAGCTCGGCCAGGCGCTCCGCGAACCATCTCCCGAGCGGCGCCATCTGCTGGAACTTGAGGAGCACCACGGCGCGGACCAACAGGCCCTCATAGATGGCATAACTCCGCGCCCGGTCAAAGGCAAAGTGCTCCCGCTCGCAGAAGCGGCAAACCAGGCCTTCTGCTTCCAGTGCAGCCATTGCCTGGAGCGGCCGCCCGCAGAGGTCGCAGACTTTCTCGGGCATCGGCTGAAAGGAAGCGAGGCAGGTGTCGCACAGAGGGAGTAGGGTGGCGCGGGTCAGGAACTCCTCGCACAGGCGACAGGTGGCGGGAAAGAGGACGGAGACGATGGCGTCTCGCGCCTCCGCCAGCCAGCGGCCGCTTTGCTGCCAGGAGAAGCTCTGCATAACCACGCAAGGAGAAGGCTACTCCTCCTGCGTGGATATTCAAGAAGAATATAACTGGTGGGTAACCAGCGGCAAACCGGCGCCGGGATCAGAGAAGGCCTTGCTCCTTCTTTTCCTGGCAGGAGATGCAGTGCTTCGCCCAAGGCACCGCTTCCAATCGCTTCGGCAGCATCTCTTCCTGGCAGTTTGCGCAGAGGCCGAATTCGTTTTTCTGGATGCGCTTCAAAGCTTCGTCGATCATCGCCAGCATCGTGCGGTCGGAGTTCGTCATGCCGAAGAGAAACTCCTTGGTGTAAGAGTTGGCGGCCTTGTCCGCGAGATCCACTGTCGGATCTTCGTCGGCGGCGCGGCCTTCCTCTTCCGTGCGTGCGATCGTCTTCAGGAGCTCTTCGCGCCGCACGGTCAGCCTCTTCTTGTAGTACTCAAGACGCTTCTTATCCATGCAGGGGCTCCCCGGAGCACGCTGTTAGCTCCGGCATAAACCTTGAATTGTAGGAGCGCTCTCAAACCGTGTCAAGGCGGCACGCCGTTTGTTCATCTAGGCATGTTCTTGGATTCCTTCACTGTCGCGATGAGTTGCCGCAAGTGGAGGGGCCTGGGGCGAAGGGGGACTTCGGAACTCTCGAGCACGCGATTGTGGCCCACGGGGCCCTTGCCGGACGTTCCCCTCTGAATCTCGAGGCTATAGAATTCTTGATCGCCCCACGGCACAACATCGTGGGCGGATGCGGTGAATGTGACGGGAGCCCACAGGCGATGGATTTTAGCCCCGTTCCACGAGGAACAAAAAAAGAGGAGGCGGGCCAGGTCGTCCCGCCTCCTCAAATTCCCCTTACGGGGAGTCCGGCCGGCCTGACGGAGGATGGCCAGCCGTTGTGTGTTGGCCTGCCTGTATTAACCCGCGGGGACAAAAATAGTTCCAGGACAGAACTAAATAGTGGCTAGAATCGCTAGGGAGAAAGTGGGCTGGCTCGCCGGCCTTTGTGAAAAATGCATCGCCGTACGACGATCGAGGCCGATGATGTCTTGCGTTTTCTGCAAGATAGAGGGCGGCCCGCAACCACGAACGAACTTGCCGAAGAACTGAACATCGCCAAGCGTGACCGCCACGCGCTGCACAAAATTCTCGCCAAATTGAAAAAGCGCCGAGCCATCGAAGAGCTCCCGGGCAGGCGGTATCGGCCGGCCGGTGGCAAGGGCACAGAGGCGCACGGAGCGAAAGCAGCGCCGGAGAAGGCGAGGCCTGCCGCGATGCCGGCGGCGGGCGGGGACACGGTGAGCGGGCGGCTTGTGTTGCACCCGGACGGATACGGATTCGTGGTGGCGGATACACCGATGCCGGGAGTTGATGGCGACATCTACGTTGGGCGCGACGCGATTGAGGACGCGATGCACGGCGACCGCGTCCTGGTGAAAGTTTCGCGGAGAGGGGGAGTGCCTGGCTCGCTCCGGGGCGTCAGCCAGTATGGCGCTCACCGCGCCGAGGGACGAATCGTGCGCGTGGTGGGGCGCGCGCACCCGACGGTTGTCGGTCTCTTCCGGTACGGCGCGCGGGGCAACGTCGTCCTGCCCTACGACACCCGCATCCAGCACGAAATCGAAATTGCCCCGGGAGACGAGTTGAGCCCGGCGCTGCGGGAAAAACTCGGGCTCGCGAAAGAGCCGGAACGCGCCGCGCGAGACAGACATGCAGGCCGGCTGCCGCGATTGCTGGAGCTCGACGGAGCGGTGGTGAACGCAGAGATCCTGCGTTATCCGCGCGGCGGCGAAGGAGCGACGGGGCGGGTGATCGAAATCGTAGGCCGGCCGGGCGAGCTCGGCGTGGACACGGAAATCATCATCCGCAAGCACCACCTGCCGCACGTGTTTCCCGAGGAGGTGCTTGAGGAAGCCAACGAGCGCGCGCGTCCGGTGAGCGCGGCGGAGCGCGAGGGCCGCGAAGATTTCCGCCACCTGCCGATCGTGACGATTGACGGCGAGACGGCGCGGGATTTCGACGACGCGGTGTACGTCGAGCGGCACGCGGACGGCGGGTGGCGCCTGGCGGTGCACATCGCGGACGTGTCGCATTACGTTCGCGGGGGCAGCGCGCTGGACCGCGAGGCGCGGGTGCGCGGCACGAGCGTCTATTTTCCGGACCGCGCGGTGCCCATGCTGCCGGAAGAGCTTTCGAACGGGATCTGCTCGCTGAATCCACGCGAAGAGCGGCTGGTGCTGAGCGCACTCATGGAATTCGACGCCGCGGGACGCATGCAGAGCGCGCGGTTTGCGCCGGGCGTGATCCGCTCCGCGGCGCGCATGACCTACACGAACGTGAACAAGGTGCTGGAAGGCGACTCGGAGATGACAGCGCAATACGCGGCGCTCACGCACCATTTCCAGGACATGCGCGAGATGGCGCTGCTGCTGAATGCGCGGCGAGGCGAGCGCGGCTCGATTGATTTTGATTTGCCGGAGCGTGTGATCGAATTCGACGAGCAGCAGCGCATGACCAGCATCACGCGCAGCGAGCGAAACATCGCGCACCGGCTGATCGAGGAGTTCATGCTGGCGGCAAACCGGGCAGTGGCCAGCTACCTGGAAAAGCGCGGCATGGCGTCGCTGCACCGCGTGCACGAGAAGCCGGATGCGAGAAAGGTGGTGGAATTCGAAGAGCTGGCACGGGCCTTCGGCTATTCGCTGGGCGTGGAAGGATTGTTCGAACGTGTCGTGACGGTGCGACATGGCCGCACGCCGGCGCCCGCGCGGCCGGGGCGGCCCGATTCGTACGGGTACGGACGGGAAAGGGCCATGCGCGTTTCGTTACCGGGAACGGGGCCCTCCGCCGGGCCGGGCGCGGCGGATTTTCGTATTACGCCGCAGCACTATCAGCGTCTGGTGCAAAAACTGGCGGGCAAACCGGAGGAGCGCATCCTGTCCTACCTGATGCTGCGCTCGCTGAAGCAGGCGCGCTACGCGGCGGACCCGCTGGGACACTTCGCGTTGGGGTTCGACGAGTACACCCATTTCACATCGCCCATCCGCCGCTATCCCGACTTGATCGTGCATCGCATTCTGAAGTGGGCGCTCGCGCATCCGGATGAGGACGGCGCCGCGGCGCGGCATGCGGTCCCAGCGCGCGGGGCCGAAGCAGCGGCGTATTCGCGCACGCACCTGGAAGAGCTGGGAACGGAAACTTCCGAGGCGGAGCGGCGCGCGGCTTTGGCGGAGCGCGAACTGGTGGACTGGAAGACGGCGCAGTTCATGGAGGAACACCTGGGCGAGGAGTACGAAGCCCTGATTATTTCCGTGCAGAAATATGGCTGCTTTGTGGAGCTTTTTGAGGTGTTCGTGGAAGGGCTGCTGCCAATCGGCGCACTGGAAGAAGCGGCGAAGGCACGATGCGTCTATCGCGAGCGGGACCATGCCATTGTTGCGCTAACCCAATCCGGGCGGACACAGGGGCGATCGGGTCGCGGCAGCGCCAAACCCACACAGCTTGCCTGGCGGCTTGGCGACCGGGTGAAAGTACGCGCCGAAAGAATCGATCCGATGCGGCGGCGCGTGGAATTTGCTCTGGCGGAATGAGGCGCGGCCGGGGCAGGGTCTCGGGAAGATCAGCGAAGCGGCGCCCCGGTGGACCGGAGGGTCAGAAGAAAACGCCTGAGCGGAAAGGCGACGCGCGCCACAACGCGCGCCACCGGATACCAGAGGTCACTGCGCAGAGAAAGCTGAGAGAGGAGCAGACCGAGCGCCAGTTGCCGGGGCGAGTCCAGGTCAATGCGCCCTCCACCGCGATAAATCCGCACGACTCGACCGAGAAGCTCTTCTTCCGCGACCACGCCATCGGGCTCGGGGTGCGCATCGCCTTTCACGAGATAGCCCGAAGCAGAGCTACCGGCGCCCTTCGCGATCAGGCGGTGGACGAAGAACCGCGAGTCGCGGGCCATAAGCACGACATCTCCGCAGCGTACTGCGTTCATCGGGGCGCTGCGCACGAGCACGACGTCGCCCGGACGCACCCAGGGAAGCATGCTCGAGCCATGGACGCGAATGCAGACGCGGCCGCTGCGCGCGAGATGCGCGCGGATTTGCGCGGGGTCACCCGCACGACGCTCGCCGGCGATCAACGACTTCTGTGTTCGACGATCCTCGGACACGGTCCCCTATTCCTCACGAGTGATCCCGAGTCGCTTCACTCCTAGTGGAACACAACCTGGCATTAAAACAAGGTCGGCGTTCCAAGAGGAAACGCAGGCATCGAGCGTATTCCGTTCCACTCTGGAACGGTCCGGGCACTCCAAGGTGGTTGTCTAAACGTGCAGTACCAGAATGGGATGGGATTCGTCAGGATCGAGGGAGCAGGTCATTCTGCCCGCGGAAGGGATAGCTGATTCAGCCAAGAAAGCAAACGTTAAGACCGCCGCGGGGCACCAATGCAAACGCCGCCCTGACCTGGTAACTTGCCGCAGGCCAAAGCGAGAGTTTCGTAGATCGGCTCGGAGTGAACGGCAGGCTTGGAATACGGTTTTTTTCCCGTGCCGGAATCGGAAGCCTTTGTCTTGTTGTCGACAGACATCGCTTTCCCCCAGAATGGAGTTCAGGCCCGTACCGCTGAGTCTACCAGCAAATCCTCCGGCGCGGATATCCGCTCCGTGTTGCGTTGCGCATGAAAGGCACTGACAGGGGCGGACACGCCGGCAAGCCGCGCCTGGTGCTCCGCGAGCTCGCAGGCGCGATCGTACGCACCGAGCAGGTCGCCGCCTTCCATCCACGCCAGGCCAGGGCAGCGTTCGCAATAGTCCCGGATCGTGCAGGTCGAACAGAGCGGCAACTGGCTTTCTCGAACGGCGCGAACGCGCTCGAGCGCCGGCGCAGATTTCCAGATCTCCGCAAATCGGGTGTGGCGAATATTTCCCGCGGGCACGGGCAACTGCACGCAAGCATAGACGTCGCCGTAAGGCGAGACGTAGCAGCTATTGTGGCCCGCACTGCAGGGAATATCGTCGTAAGCGCGGCTCTCGATGCCGCTCGAGACCGCGCTTCCCACCGCGGGAGGCAGATCGCGGGCATCCGCAGGCTGCGGACGGCAGGAGTGCAGGAGCGGGTCCCGCAGAACCGGGAGGAGTTGGCTACCGCTCGCCCGATGCGCGAGCGGGCTCTTTCCGCCATCCATCATCGGGGTGATGGTCAGGTCAAAAACGTACGGCACACCCAGGCGCTCCGCGAGAGCCAGCACTCCCCGATAGGAAAGAAGATTTTCCGGCATCAAGGGACAAGCAATCTTCACGAGCAAGCCCTGTTCCTGAAGGAGCGGGATTGCCGCAAGCGAGCGGGCCAGGGAGCCGGGGACCTTCGTCACCGCGTCGTGCACTGCCGGGTCGTCGCTGTACAGGCTGATCTGCACGCGGCGGACCGAAAGTTCGCGAAGGCGCGCGGCGCGCTCCCGGGTGATGAGCAGCGCGTTGGATTTCAGGCTGACGTCGAAATGAAGCCGGCGGGCGCCGGCAAGAATCTCAAAGAGATCCGGGCGAAGAAAAATTTCGCCGCCACTGAAGGTGAGAAAAAGCGTTCCTGCAGAGGCCAAGTCTTCCAGAAGACGAAGGATTTCCGCGGTAGTGAGCTCACCGTGATCTTCGTGGTCGAGATAGCAATGCACACATCGCTCGTTGCAGCGGTAGGTCAGATCGAAATGGACGCTGAGCGGGCGGTTCGCGCGCACGGTACGCGCGATGAGCCGGTCCATGATAGGGGTGGCACCCGAAGCAGGCTGAGAGGGGACTTGCGGCTGAGTGCTCATCGGCCTCCAGGTCCGCCGTGCGCGGCGCCCGCCGCCCCGGCGGGCGTTATCAACCGCAGCGCCGCCAACTGCTGGAGGAGCGATTCGGTGTCGCTGAGCGCAACTTCCGGCGTCACTTCATACTCGGACGAAAGCAGAGAGGCAATCTGCGCCGCGGTCCGCTGTCCGTCGACATACTGCCAGACGGAGCTGCCGGTATCGTTCAGTTCGTGCATGACGCTCTCCCCGGGAGAGATGATGACCGTTTCCCCATCGATCTCGCGCCAGGCGAGCGCAGGATCCTTCTGCCAGACGGCGGTGAGAGCATCGTTCATATGGGCAAGGCCTCCCAGACGCTCGGGTCTCGGTGGAATTCCAACCGGTAGCACGGAATGTCCGTCGCGACGCGAACGAGAATATCCAGCAGAAGTCGGTTGGCGGCGGGGTCCGCCGAGAAGAAGAGCACGTTCGGCAGGAGCATGCGGATTGCTTCCGTGGGACGCAGACGGTGTGCCCGGTTTCGCGGCGCCTGCACAATCTGAAAAACCCCGGCCACGGGAGCGGCCGCCTGACTGTCTCCGGCGCGGAATTCACCCCAGAACGGCGTCCCGTGCGCGTGCCAGCCAGCCTCCGTCGAACACAGAAGGGAGATCTCATCGGTCAGGACGCTTCCGGCAGGAGCAAGAGATGCCATCGTCGATTTGCCGGCGCCCGATCGCCCGGTGAAGATGCACGCGCGGCCATGAAGAAGGATGGTCGCGGCATGCAGCAGAAATCCGGACCGGGGAAGAAGAATCCAGGAGAGCAGAACGCGCAGCAGGGAATCGAGCGCGTATTCGTTCTTCACGCCGCTAAAAACAGCTTCTGCGCCACCGCAAGTGAGCCTGGCACCCTCCCACTCGAAGGAAAAATCCCCGGCACGCGGCTCCCCAGTGAAGGAATCGAAAATGCGAATCGGGGGCGAAGCCTCTCGCGCGGACCGGAACGCTTCGTAGCGGCGCGCTGCGGCACGCTGGAGCTTCTCGTCCTCAAAAGAGACACGGAGCGGGACGCATCCAATAGAGAAATCAAGCGCGTGCGATAAATTACGACCCAGAGTAGCCTGCGGCGCTCCCAAATTTTTCCTCGTTGCATGCAAGCGCGCGCACCGGCCGGGGAAGGGGGTGCGCAGACGCTGCAGGCGGATATCCCGGTCGAAAAGCTGCTCTTATTAGTGCCTGCGCGCGCTTGACGAGTCAAGCCGATTCCAGAGCAGACACGCTGAGAATACCAACAGGAAAGATCGGTGGCTGGGTGGCTTGCCGGGCGGGGCGGGAAGGCGCCTGCGACATCTGCTACTCTACTGCGTGGGACGCTTCGTGGAGGTGGGCCTGCGCCACTCCACACGACTCCCGCAGAGAGGAAACAGCGATCGTGACTTTGTCCACAGTGCCATCGCGCAACATGAAGCGCGTCTTCAATTTCAACGCGGGTCCGGGAGCTCTGCCGCACTCCGTCCTGGAGCACATCCGCGAAGAACTGCTCGACTGGCGCGGAAGCGGTATGTCCGTAATGGAAATGAGCCACCGCTCACCGGAATTCGAAAGTATTGCTGAGCGCGCGGAAGAGGGACTGCGGCGCCACCTGTCCATCCCGGAGGAATACGCCGTGATTTTCCTGCAGGGCGGCGGCAGCTTGCAGTTCGCAATGGCGCCGATGAATTTGTGCCTACCCGGAAAGCCGGTGGACCTGATCCACACAGGAATGTGGACGGGAAAAGCGCTCGCCGAGTTGAAGAAGGGCGTGCTGCACCGCGTAGCGGCTTCGACCGAGGCGGAGAAATTCATGCGGCTCCCGCGCATGGAAGAGATCGTTCTCTCGCCGGACGCGTCCTACGTCTACGTTTGCTCGAACAATACGATCGAGGGGACCCAGTGGACGGAGCTGCCCGAGACCCACGGCGTGCCCCTGGCGGCCGACATGTCTTCCGACATTGCCTCGCGCCCGATCGACGTGAGCCGGTTCGGGCTGATCTTCGCCGGCGCGCAGAAAAATTTAGGCCCCGCAGGCGTCACGGTGGTGATCGTGCGGCGCGACCTGGCGGAGCGCGCGGACACGAACCTGCCGGCGCTGTTGCAGTACCGCACGCACATCAAAGAGCGGTCGCTCTATCACACCCCGCCGGCCTTCGCGATTTACGTGGTGGGGCTGGTCATGGACTGGATCGCAGCGGAGGGCGGCGTTGCGGCTCTCGAAAAGCGCAACGAAGCGAAGGCCAGATTGCTCTACGCCGCGATTGACGCGAGCGGCTATTACACCTCTCCGGTCGAAAAGGCCTCGCGATCGAAGATGAATGTCGTCTTCCGCATTGCCGGGGGAGACCAAGCCCTCGAAAAAAAGTTTGCGGAAGAAGCCGCCGCTGCCGGAATCGCCGGCGTCACCGGGCACCGCTCCGTGGGCGGGATGCGCGTTTCGCTCTACAACGCGGTGACGCTCGAGGCCGTCGAATCGCTGGTGAGTTTCCTGCGGGAATTCCAGCGCACCCGGGGTTAACGAAGGATGACAGCGGCAGGACTGACCCTTCAGGCCAGATCAAACAGCAGCACTTCAGCATCCTCCACGCCGGTGAGTTCGACGGCTTTCTCCTCCGAGAGGGCGGCGCCGTCGCCGGCCGCGAGGTCGTGGCCGTTGAGTTTCACGCTGCCTCGTGCCACCTGCACCCAGGCGTGGCGGCCAGGTTTCACAGCACGGCGAACCGATTCGCCCGCGCCCAATACCGTGGCGTAGAGTTCGTTGTCCTGGTGAACCGTCACCGAACCGTCGCGGCCATCCGGAGAAGCGACCAGCCGCAGCCGGCCGCGCTTGTCGTCGGCGGAGAAAGTCTTCTGCTCGTAGCCCGGCAAAATGCCCTTCTGCTCCGGGTACATCCAGATCTGCAGGAGATGGACCGGCTCGCTCGGCGAAGCGTTGTATTCGCTGTGCGTGACGCCGGTGCCTGCGCTCATCCGCTGGACATCGCCCGGGCGGATCACAGAGCCATTGCCCATGTTGTCGCGGTGCTGGAGGCCGCCCTCGAGCACGTAGGTGACAATTTCCATGTCGCGGTGGGGGTGCGCCGGGAAACCGGTGTTGGGCGCGACCACGTCCTCATTGATTACGCGAAGCGTACGGAATGCAACGTGTTTCTGGTCGTAGTAATCGCCGAACGAGAATGTGTGATAGGTATCGAGCCAGCCGTGGTCGAAATGGCCGCGCTCGGGACCGCGCCGAATCTGTATCATGAGCCTCCTCCCCGGTGCGAGCGGAACTATACATGTTATAACGACTATTGTCAAGAGGAATATGGCGGCCCCCGACCCACCGCCCCTGCCAAACAACCGTTTGAAATCTACTCCCATTCCCGCCGCGCACGGATTGGTGTAAAGTCAAAAGGCCGGCGGGCGCCCTCCGCCTCGCGGAAAGACCCATGAACCCCGTACAGCCAGCATTGCGAACCAAGAACGCAGAGGCCGCTACCATGCCGCGGGAAACGCTCACCATCACCGACAATCGCACGGGCAAGAGCTACGAGATTTCCATAACTCACGGAACGATCCACGCCACTGATCTCCGCCAGATCAAGGTGGACCCCGCCGATTTCGGAATGATCAGCTACGATCCGGCATTCAACAACACAGCCTCGTGCATCAGCCGGATCACGTTTATCGACGGAGACGAGGGCATCCTTCGCTACCGAGGATACCCCATTGAGGAGCTCGCGGAAAAGAGCACCTACCTCGAGACAGCTTACCTGCTCCTGCACGGCGAGCTCCCCACCCAATCGCAACTGAACGACTGGATCTGGCACGTCACGCACCACACCTTTATTCACGAGAGCATCAAGAAGTTTCTCGATGGTTTTCACTACGACGCCCACCCGATGGGTATGCTGATCTCGACGATTGCGGCACTCTCCACGTTCTACGCCGACGCCAAGGACATTTCCAACGCCGAGTCCCGGAAGAAACAGACCTGGCGGCTGATCGGCAAGATGCCGACGCTGGCAGCGTTCGCCTACCGGCACACCCTGGGGATGCCGTTCGTTTACCCGGACAACGAGCTGAGCTATCCGGGAAATTTCCTGAACATGCTGTTCCGGACGACGGAGCTCAAGTACCGGCCGAACCCCACCCTCGAGCACGCACTGGACGTCCTCTTCATCCTGCACGCGGACCACGAGCAGAATTGCTCGACGAATACGATTCGCAGCGTGGGCAGCTCGCACGTGGACCCGTACTCGGCGACGGCGGCGGCAACGGCCGCGCTCTACGGCCCGCTGCACGGCGGAGCAAACGAAGAAGTGCTGCGCATGCTGATGGAGATCGGTTCGGTGCACAAGGTGCCCGAGTACATCAAGCGCGTGAAGGCCGGCGAAGTACGGCTGATGGGATTCGGCCACCGCGTGTACAAGAATTACGATCCCCGCGCGCGCATCATCAAGCGTATTGCCTATGAAGTTTTCGAGCTGATGGGCAAAAATCCGCTGCTGGAGATCGCGCTCGAATGCGAGCGCGTCGCCCTGGAAGACGATTACTTCGTGAAGCGGAAGCTCTACCCCAACGTGGATTTCTACACAGGGCTGATCTACCAGTCCATGGGATTCCCGGTGACCATGTTTCCGGCCCTGTTCGCCATCCCGAGGACCTCGGGGTGGATCGCGCAGTGGGAAGAGATGTTGCTGGACAGAGAACAGAAGATCGCCCGCCCGCGTCAGATCTACCTAGGCCACGACACGCGGAGCTATGTAGCCATCGACCAGCGCGTCTGAGCTTTCGCCGCCTGCCCTGTCCCCGCAACGGCGGATCATCCGCAGAAGAATCTTTTTCCCGAAGACGAGCTGACTGGCCGGCGGCGGCCTGGCGCGTACTTTGCCAAAAGAGGTGGCAAGCAATGAAATCTCTGGTACAAATCTCTGAAGATCGGCACAATAGCTCCCCTTTCAAGATGAATTCGGACTCTCGGGAACAGCGCAAGGAGTTGTAGCCGTGGAAATCGCAACGCGCCAGGCGAGCGGCGGAACCGTAGTGGACGTAATTGGTGATATCACCCTGTTCAATTCGCCTCAGGTGAGGAGCGCGGTCCTCGCGGCTCTGCGCGCGGCAGAAGCCAAAAGGGTGATCCTGAACCTGAAGCAGGTCCGGTACATCGACAGTTCCGGCGTGGCATCCCTGGTGGAAGGACTCAAGGCCTCGCGGGACACTGGAATCCGGTTGGCACTGGTCGGCCTGAGTCCGGCAGCACGACAAGTTCTCGAGCTCACGCGTCTCCTGAAACTTTTTGAAGTGCACGAAAGCGAAGAGCAGGCATTGAGCGCTTAGCTCCCGGCATTCTCCTGGCCGGGCCAGTACAATTCGCATTCCACGCATTTCAACGGAGAGTTTCGTGGAACCTGCCGCAAGCCTCGGCCAAAAAACGTTGGCAGGTCTCGCCTACCTGGGCGGGCTAGCAAAGCTTGGGCTGCGCGCGGCGTATTACGCGTTTATTGGGCCGTTCCGTGGAAAGCCGCTGCGCATGAGCCGCGCCATTCATCAGGCCATGGCCGTGGGCGTCGGTGCGCTGCCGATCCTCACCCTGATTTCCTTCTTTATCGGCGTGATCCTCGCCCTGCAGGGCGCTTACGAACTGCGGAAGTTTGGCGCGTTAAACTATGTCTCCAGCGCGGTGGCCATCTCGGTCACGCGCGAACTGGGGCCCCTTATCACCGCAATCGTGGTGATCGGGCGTTCGGGCTCGGCATTCGCGGCCGAAATCGGCACGATGAAAGTCACCGAGGAAATCGACGCCCTCGAAACGATGGCCCTCGATCCGGTCCAATTTCTTGTGACCCCCAAGTTCCTGGCCATGGCCGCTATGCTCCCGTGCCTTACCATTTGGGCCGATACCATGGGCGTTTTCGGGGGAGCGCTCTTTGGCGTGACCGGCGCGGGCTTCACCTTCGATCGTTACATGCGTGCGACGCTTGAGGCCCTCGAGATGCGCGACCTGACGACCGGCTTGATCAAGAGTGTCGTCTTCGGCGGCACGATTACGGCGGTCGGTTGCTACGAAGGGTTTTGCACCGGGGCCGGCGCCGAACAGGTCGGCCGCTCGACCACTGCCTCGGTGGTCACTTCGATTTTTCTGGTCATCGCCGTGGACCTCGTGTTCACTGCGTTGTTTTATGTCTTGGGCAGAACATGAGTGAACGGACTACTTCGCCGAGTACAGCGCCGACCGACGGGAGTGAGATAGCCCTCTCGGTGCGAAACCTGCGCGTGAGCTACGGCGAGCGCGAGGTTCTGCATGGCATCTCTCTGGAAGTACGCCACAGAGAAACACTCGTGATTCTGGGCGGCTCCGGGTCGGGCAAGAGCACGCTGCTGCGCGCGCTCGTGGGCCTGGCGAAACCCAGCGGCGGCGAAATCTGGGCCTACGGCGTAAATCTGTGCGCTGCTAGGCCTGCTGAACTTGCCGCCTACCGCAAGAAGCTCGGAATCTCCTTCCAGGGCGGGGCGCTCTTCGGTTCCATGACCGTAGCGGAAAACGTCGCGTTGCCTTTGCGGGAACATACGCGGCTCGAAGAATCCACAATCGAGATCATGGTCCGGCTGAAGCTGGATCAGGTCGGCCTGGCGGGCTTTGAGAATTATCGGCCTTCCGAATTGAGCGGCGGGATGAAGAAGCGCGCGGCGGTGGCACGCGCTCTGGCGATGGATCCGCAGATCCTGTTTTTTGACGAGCCGTCGGCCGGCCTGGATCCGATCATCGCTGCGGGGATCGATCACCTGATCCTGAACCTCAAGCAGGCGTTTCCGATGACCGTGGTGGTCGTCACCCACGAATTGGCCAGCGCATTCCTAATCGCCGATCGCATGGTGCTCATCGACAAGGGCAACATCCTGGCCATCGGAACGCCGGGGGAATTCCGGGCAAGTACTCAGCCGCGCGTGCGCCAGTTTCTCGACCGCGTGGCCGAGACGGAGGTAACCGGCGAAACGGGTTACCTGCAAATGCTGACCGAACGGCGGCCACGGGAGTATCGGAACGATTGACAGGGGCCGCGGGATGAGGTGAATGATGGACGCAAGAAAAGAACAGACCCTCGTAGGACTCTTCGTGCTCATTGCCGCGGGGATCCTCGTATTTACGATATTTACGCTGAGCGGCGCCTTTGCGGGTTCGGGCGTTACCTACCGCGCAAGCTTTCCCTTCGCCGGAGGACTCGAATCCGGTGCGACCGTGCGCTATGCCGGTGGGCCGAAGGTCGGCCGAGTGGAACAGTTACGTTTGGATCCGACCGACTCCAGACGGATTGAAATCACCTTCAGCGTGCAGAAGGGCACCCCGGTGAAAACCGACAGCACGATCAGGATCATGAGTCTCAGCCCGCTCGGAGAGAACCATCTGGAAGTCACGCCGGGAAGCTCGCAGGCGGCTTTGGCGCCGGATGGAGCGCTCCTCCAGTCGGAGCCCTATGTGGACTTCAATGCCATAACCAGGCAGCTCAACACACTCGGGCCTAAGGTAGAAGACCTGGCGACCACCTTGAATGCGCGCGCCGGGGAATTGAAAGAGACCGTGGCGCGCATTAATGACGTGATGAGTGAGAAAAACCGGGCAAATCTGGGCGCCAGCCTCAGTCATGTACGCGGAATGCTGGAGGAAGATCGCCCGCACCTGCGAGCTTCCCTCGAACATGTGGAAGCTTCCACGGCAAAACTTCCTGCGCTCCTCGATGATTTCAAGAAGACGGTTGCGGAGGCACAGCGTGCCCTTGACCATGCCGATGCCATGATCACGGAAAACCGTCCCGATCTGCACCAGGCCCTGCAGGATCTGCGCCAGGCGCTTCTCTCGGCGAACAACGTGACCTCGCGGCTTGACCGCACTCTGGAAGTGAATTCCGAGAACATTGATGAGCTCCTCGAGAACATGCGGCATGCCACGGAAAACTTGAAACAGTTTACCGATACCATCAAGACGCGCCCCGCGACCCTCCTCCGGTCTTCGGCGCCGAAGGATCGCCAGCCATGAAAGCTCTGCGGAATGGGAAGACGATTCGCTTGCGCCTCTATTTTGGAGTTTCTCTGTTTTTCGGGACAATCGCGTCGCTAGCTCCGGCCCTGGCCGGCTGCGGAGCCACACGCCCCATCCAGTACTACGCACTGGATGCTCCGGCGGTTCGTGGCCCCGCCGGGAGTTCGGCCAAGCCGATGCCCGTCACTCTCATCGTGGGGCACATCACGGCATCGCATTTGTACCGCGAGGACAAGCTCGTCTATCGCACCGGAAGCAATGAGCTCCGCACCTACGAATACCATCGCTGGTCCGAGCCGCCGACCGAGATCATCGAAAACATGCTGCTTGGCCAGCTTCGGGGATCCGGACGGTATCAGGCCGTTCAGCTTCAGCGCAGCAACGTGCGCGGCGACTTCGTGCTCCGGGGACGCCTGGAAGAAATGGTGGAACTTACTGCTCCACAAGAGGGAGCGCGGGCGGGTCTAGAGATGGAGCTTTTCGACGCCAAGAAAGGGAGCTCTGTTTGGGCGCATTCCTACCGCGAAGAGGAAGCGGTTCAGGGAAAAGGAGTCGACGCGGTGGTTTCTGCTCTCAATCGCGCAGTCCTCCGAATCGTCAGGAGGGTTTCCGCAGATCTCGATGGGCATTTCGCGGAGCGCCCTCCCCAATAGGAGAAGCGGCCCCTCAGCCCGCCTTTGCCCGCGGAAAAACTGGCCCAGGGTGCGGTGGCTTCTTTGTGCAATATTCCACTGCAACTCACTCGACATTGCCACGCGCCGGCGTATAGTTAAATGGAGCGGGGGAGCACGTATGGCTCGGTCTTCGAACTCATCGATCGGCGGAAGCGCCCGGCGGCGCAGCCAGCGTGTGTTGATGCAGGTGGGAGTGCTGATTCGCGGCACCGACGTGCAGGGTCACTCGTTTGAGGAGGAGACCGACACGCTCGCCATCAATGCCCACGGCGCCTTAATCCTGATGAAATCCAAGGTGCTGAGCGGCAACACGGTCCAGTTGAAGAACAAGCTGACCGAAGAGGAACAGGAGTGTCACGTGGTATTCCTGGGCCCCGTCCGATCCGGCAAGGCAGAAATCGGGCTGGAATTCTCCGCTCCCCGGCCCGCTTTCTGGCGTATCACCTTTCCACCTGAGGACTGGACCCCGAAACATCCGGAAGCCCGGACGCTCTCCATCAACCGCACCAACAAGTAAGACCTCCTGCTCACCGGATAGCTTCCACTTTTTGAGACCGAAAGGCAGGAGTGCGAGGAAATTCGCGGTTCGCCTGCACGTAAAGCCCTGAGCCGAAAAAAAGGGAGGTGAAAACCATGCGGCCTTCACCTCCCGGGGTGGGTGGGGTGTTGCTGTACAACCATCAGGTGACGAACAGACCCGCCCTGCCAGGCAGGGCTACCATCTCGCTCGCGCGATAATTGCCGCTGCGGAGATCCGAGACTCACCACCCGAGGGCTTTTGTTGGTGGGGATATAACACCGTCACATTATTCTGTCAACGGCAAAAGTTGGCGCGACCCTTGCGACCTTGCAGCGGCCCGCCATCGTGCCGCAAGAGGAAATAAGCCGGACAAGAGTCCCGTCCGTTACCACGAGGCGTGCCAACTGGCGAGCCTAGGGATCCAACTCCCAACTTGTTCCCATCCAGACGCTTTACCGAGTGTCCCCTATCATTCTGAACGAGCACAGCGGCGGGCGGCAGCACGGGGCTTCGTGTCACGCCGTGGACACACGACCTGCACTAGGCGCCTGATCGAGTACCTCGCGTACCAGCCGTCCGAGCAAACCAGGGCCAAATGGTTTTTGAAGGTAGAAGACAGGCAGCCCCACACCCGCGAGTTTTTCCGGATCTGCAAGATAACCGCTGGTCAGAACGATCGGCAAGCTCGAGTGAAGCTCGCGCAATTTCATCGCGGCAGCCGAGCCGCCCAGTTTTGGCATAACCAGGTCCAGGATCGCCAGCGCCGGCATCTCGGCGGCACACAACTTGAGCGCCTGTTCTCCATCGGCCGCAGAAAGAACACGATATCCCAGATTGGAGAGCGTCTGTCGGGCCATCTCGCGGACGGAATCGTCATCCTCTACGAGAAGAATTGTTTCCGTTCCGCCGGGGAGGTCTGTCTCCGCTGGAACGGCTGCGGTATTTCGATCTTCCCGGCCGTCACCCGTCACGACAGGAAGATAGATCCGGAAGAGACTCCCCTGGCCGAGCTCGCTGTACACATGGATGAATCCGTTGTGCTGTTTGACGATGCCATAGACGGTGGCCAGGCCCATGCCAGTGCCCTGGCCGAGCTTCTTGGTTGTAAAGAAGGGCTCGAAGATGCGCTCCCGCGTTTCCGGGTCCATTCCGATGCCGGTATCGGAGACCGCGAGAACAGCGTACCGGCCGGGTGCCGCATAGGGATAAATGCGGCAATAGCTCTCTTCAATTTCCGCCACCCCGGTTTCCAGAACGAGGCGGCCGCCATCGGGCATTGCGTCCCGGGCGTTCAAGCAAAGATTCATCAGCGCCTGTTCGATTTGCGCCGGGTCGGCAAGCACGGGATCGAGAGGCGCGTTGTTGACCTTGACCTCGATGTCCTGGCCGATTACCTTTTCCAAAAAGGTGCCGAGGCCATTCACAACTTCGTTGAGGTCCACGGCGCGGGCCTGAAGAACCTGGCGGCGGGCGAATGCCAGGAGCTCGCGAGTCAGCGCCGTGGCGCGCTCGCACTGCTCCCGGATGCGAGTGAACTTTTCGGCGATCGTCGGCACAGCCTTTGCCTGTTCGAAACCAAGCTCCGCCCAACCCAGGACCGCACCCATAACGTTATTGAGATCGTGCGCTACGCCGCCGGCGAGCTGCCCGATGGCTTCGAATTTCTGCGCCTGCCGGAGCCGGCGCTCGATGGTCCGGAGTTCGGTGACGTCTTCGGCGATGATTTCCAGTGCGTCGCCGTAGATCGGTGCGGCGACTTTGCGTAGGGTGAGCCGAACGGTCAAGAAGCTGTCATCGCAGCGGCGCCACTCGGTCTCCGCGCCGGTGATTCGGCCCCGCTCCAGAACAGAAGCGAGAATCCGCGCGAAATGCTCGGGATAGCGGAAAACATCGCGCAAGAGATTGAGCGAACGCGCTTCTTCGGCTGCGGAAAAGCCAAGCATGTGGAGGAACGCCGGGTTGACTTCGTGCAAGACACCGTCCAGGGTGGCGCAGCAGATGCCGAAGGCGGAGTCTTCGACAAGATCCCGGTAGCGGATTTCGCTTGCGGCGAGAGCGGCCTTGGCGTGCGCGGCCTCCTCTTCGAGCTGGCTGGGATTCATTGCGCACCTCCGGACGCACTACAGCCAGGAGTCGATTGCTCCCATGGCGCCCGCACGATGCGCTTCCAAGTCCCGAATACTCTGTCCATGCTCTTTCCCGATGAGACCGGCTCATTCCCTGACGCAAACCGTCCGCCCGCCGTAATGCTGGCCGCCCCCCTTATCCACGACGCTTTTGTTTCGTCGCCTCGGTTTGACATGCGTAAGGAGACGACACCTGCTCCGCTGGCGCAGAAGCAGCCAGTACCGGGACACCCTCCACCCCCGAAGCGGGCCCCAAGAGTTTCTCGACGGAAAAGCCTTGCTCTGCAGCCAGGAGCCAGATGTCGACCTGCAGATTGAGCGGAAATTGCCGTCCGGGGGCCTGATTGAGCAGCCCCACGCGTTTCTCGAGACGCTGGCGCAGAATGGGAGCGCTCGGCTCCGCGGCATCCACCGCAAGAACGAGAAACTCGTCGTCGCCCATCCTTGCAATCAGATCCGTGCGGCGGACACTGCTCAGAAGAAGTTTCGCGATCTCGCACACCGCCCGGTTCGCTGCCTCCAGGCCGAACGCCGTGCCAATCGTATCCAGATCCCGCACGGTTACGGAGAGCACCAGCAGCGTCCCGCCCTTGCGCTGCGCCGTTTGCAGGTGGCGCCACGCCAGCACCTCGAAACCCCGGCGGTTGTGGACGCCAGTGAGAGAGTCCTGCAAAATCTCGGGGGCATCGCCAGGATGGGACCGGGCGAGGGAATCCCGGAGGACGCGCTCGATCGCCCTGGTGTCCTCGAAGGATTTCATGAGAGCCTCCCGAGCCAGTTTTGCACGAGGTGGTGCGGCACATCGCTGACTTGAGGGCGCACGCAGTCCGGGCCGCATTCTCCAACGGACCGGTCCGGAACTTCACAGAGCGAGCGCCGGTCCGTGGGATGGTCTTCCCTTGGAAGAATGCGCAGAGGTGTCTGGGTCATTCAAGCCTCTCGCCGTATTGAGTCTTGCCGCCCCGGATCTCCCTGGGGTCCAGCCGAAATGAATCTTTCTCGCAGCCAAGCACCGCGATTGGACCGGAGAGGTCAGTCTATTTAACCGAGAGAACTCAGGAACGAGATCGCCGGGACGCTGCGATCCATGCGGAAGGGGCTGCTGTAATTGTGAATCAGCCGGCGCGAGAGTCAAGCGCGACGAGGAGGGCTGTCGCGGATGCGCTACGCCTCCCCGTACGGCTCTTCGGCGCGGCGGAGGAGGAGTGCGGTAAGACCGGCGAACAGCCCGCCGGAAATGCTCACACCTTCCCAGACCAGGCCCGCGGCAAAAACCAGCGGACCCGCGGCGCCAAACGGGACCAGCAGGGCGACCAGCGCCGCTTCGCGCACGCCGATTCCTCCCTGGGTGATGGGAAGCAGCGCGGCGAGCTTTGCCAGCGGCCAGGCAAAAAGCCACACCGGGAATGGCAGCGTCAGGCCGCAGGAAATGGCCAACAGAGCCGGGAGCAGGACCAGACTCCCCTGGATGAAGAGACCCAGCAGCCAGCCCAGCGCGAGAAGGTGCGGTCGTCGGGCTACACTCCGGAGGGCATGCCGGAAACGCGCCAGACGACGACGAAAGCGTATCGAGCGGCCGCGCAGGAGCGGCCGGTATAAGACAAGACCGAGAAGCGCGGCAGCCAGGGCGATCAGCCCGGCGAGGAAGAACACTCGGCGCGCGGTAGCTTGCAAGCCGTCGGGCAGCGAGCCCGGAAGCAGGAAAAGCCCAAAGAGGACGAGTCCTGCTTGCGCGGCAACGTCGAGGAAACGGTCGGCAATGTTTCCTGCCAGTACGGCGGCAGGCCGCGGGCTGCGGCGAAGGCCAACAGCAAGGCGCACGACGTCTCCGCCGATGATGGAAGGCAGGAAGAGCGTGCCGAATAGGCCGCCGGTGTAGCACTGGGCGCTGGCGGGAAAATCCAGTTCGGCGCCAGCGGCGTTGACGACCATGCGCCACTTAGCGATTCCGATCGCCTGGACGAAAAGATACCCGATCAACACTGTCAGAAAACGCGTGCTCGGTATGCGCTCAAGGGCCGCGCGCAAAGGCGCGAAGGACAGAAAATGCGCAAGCAGATAAAGGATGGCGAGTCCGGCGATCCAGCGAAGGACGATGGCAAGCCAGCCGCGCGAGGCTTGAGAAAAATGGTGGGAGCCGATCATGCTTTAACAAGCTGCTGAAAAATCCTTCTTTACTGCCATGCTAAACGTCCGCCGCAGGCGGGCGCGATTAGTCGAAAATTCCGACCTTGCCGGAAAGAATCTAAGCGTCGGGTGTTTGCAAACGATGGCAATGGAGATTCTCGGCCCCTGGCAAGTAGCTCCCCGCTCCTGGGGAGAACAACCGCGAAACATTTTTTCAGCGCCCAGTTGGATCTCGTTCGTCAAAGCCGGATCGCAAGCGGGCGTACCGGGAAACTCACGCGCCAAAGATTTCATTGATTTTTGCAGCAAGCTCGAAATCAAGGTTGCTGATGCCGCTGACGCTGTGCGTGGTCAGGTCCACCGTCACTTTGTTCCACACGTTGGACCACTCGGGATGGTGATTCATGGCCTCGGCCACGAGCGCGACGCGCGTCATGTTGCCAAACGCGGCAACGAAATCCTTGCACGCAAACGTGCGGTGCAACTTCCCATTCACCACCGACCAGCCTCTCACGCCCACCAGGTGTTCCTGGATTTCGGCTTCGGCCAGCTTCTGCGCGCGCATACGTGGTTCCTCCCTGATCGCCCGCTCGAAAGTGTAGCGCAGAGCGAGCTGTCCCGAAACCATCGTGTGCCTCGTGGCTGCTTGGCTCCCACTCCGCTTGCGCCGATGCCGGTGAGCAGGGAAGACCGGGGTTTCCCCGAAAAGCCTTTTCCGTTGCCTGGCCGGGAGATTTCCATTATCGTGTAGGTTTCTTTTAGCAATAAGAGCCGCGGTAAGTAACCTTGCCGCGAAATATTTTCGGAGCGAAACGTGAAAAAGAAAATTCGCGCCATCCAGTATGGTGTCGGCCCGATCGGCGCCTCAATTGCCCGGCTGCTGCGGGAAAAACAAGCCATCGAGATTTGCGGGGCCATCGACACGGATCCGGCCAAGGTGGGACGCGACCTCGGCGAAGTGGTGGGTGCACCGGATGCGCCCTGGGGCGTGAAGATATCCTCCGACGCGAAGGAAGTGCTGGAACAGGCGGCTGACGTCGTCATCCACTCCACTTCTTCCTCACTGCCGAAGGTGATGGACCAATTGCTCGCCTGCCTCGAGGCGGAGTCGTGCGTCGTCTCGACCTGCGAAGAGCTTTCCTATCCTTATCGCACCCATCAGGAACTTGCAGCGAAGCTCGATGCCGCGGCCAAGGATTGGGGCGTGGCGCTGGTCGGCACGGGCGTGAACCCCGGCTTCGTGATGGACAAACTGGTGGTAACGCTGGGAGGCGTTGCGCAGCGCATCGAGCACGCCAGGGCGGTGCGCATCGTGGATGCATCGAAGCGGCGGCTGCCGCTACAGAAAAAAATCGGCGCGGGCATGACGGTCGAAGAGTTTCGCGCGCAAGTGACCGCGGGTGTGATCAGGCATGTGGGCCTGCCGGAGTCCGTGGCCATGGTCGCGGACAGCCTGGGATTGCCGGTTGACCAAATCACGGAGACGATCGAGCCAGTCGTCGCCCAGGAGCGCGTGCAGACGGAATTTTTGACCGCGGAGCGCGGGCAAGCCGCCGGGGTGCACCAGATCGCGCGCGGAACCTCCGGCGGGAAGGAACTTGTTTACCTCGAGCTGCAGATGTACGTCGGCGCAAAGAATCCTGCGGACACCATCGAGCTGACGGGCCATCCGAACATCAGCCTAGTGATTCCCGGCGGGACGCACGGCGACATCGCCACTGCCGCCGTAGTCGTGAATACCATCCCGGCGATCCTCGATGCTCCGGCCGGTCTGCGCACTTCGCGCGACCTGCCCATCGGCTTCTTTTCGCCTACGGCCCGCCCTTGAGTCCAGGGCTCCGTCGCTCCAAGCACGATCTGTCGCGGCGAATAGTAAAGTAAATTGTTCTTGAAAAATCTATCTTTCTATTTTGCGGCGGCTACTTCTTCCAGAATTTCATCACCGCGGCGTAGTCCAGGTCTTCCTTCGCGGAGCCCTTGACGTAGTTGTAGATCTCCCGGGATGCCGCCGTCGCGGGCAGGGCAATGCCAAGTTGATTCGCGAGATCCAGCGCCAGGCCGAGGTCCTTGTGCATGAGCCGCAGCGGAAAGCTCGGCGTGTAGTCGCCCTTCAGGAGCATGGGCGCCTTCACGTCAAGCACGGGCGCGCGGGCCATGCTCGACTGCATCACTTCGACGAGCTTTTCTCCGGGAATCCCCGCGCCGGTGACCAGAGCCAGTGCTTCGGCGAGCGAGCCCACCTGCAGCGCGAGGATGAGATTCATGGCCAGCTTGATGGTTTGGCCGGCACCGTTCGGGCCGAGGTGAAACCAGCGCTTGCCCATGGCGCCGAGGACGGGCTCGATTTCTTTTAACGCTCCTGCTTCGCCGCCGACCATGAAGATTAATTCGCCCTTCTCGGCACCCCAGGTGCCGCCAGTTACGGGCGCATCGAGAAAACGCACGCCGCGCTCGGCACAGGTCGCGGCGATTTTTCGCGCCAGCACGGGCGAGACGGTGCTCGAGTCCACATAGATGCTGTCTCGGCGGAGCCCGCCGAGCGCGCCGGCCTTTTCCCAAAGAACCGATTCGAGCGCGGGCGGATCGCTGACCATCGTGAAAACGATATCGGACACTTCCGCCACGGTGCGGGGAGATGCCGCGAGGCTCGCGCCGGCCGAGACAAGAGCGTCGGCACGCGAAGCGGTGCGGTTCCACACGGTCAACGGGTAGCCGGCCTTCAGCAAATTCAAGCCCATTGGCCGGCCCATCAGGCCGAGGCCGATCAATCCTATATTTGGTTTCCGGCCTAGGCTTGGTTCTGAGCCAATGGTGGGTGTCACTACACTCCTCCTCGCGCGCGGCAATCATCTTGCTGCGCCCTCGCGGAAAGCCCTGATTGTAGCGGAAACGCGTCGCCGATGCGGTACGCAGAAGTGCCGCGCCGTTGAGGCGGCGCAACGGCTCGCTCAGGCTTCTTTCGGGTGATTCTTGAGAGGAAGAAGAGGCGATTCACTGCTGGAAGCAGTGGCCTTACGCGCCGCGGGCGAAGCCCCCCGATTCTGCGGGGCCGGCGCAGGCTCAACAGTGGCCGGTTTCTCTTCGATGCGCACGATGCACTGGTAGGGAATTTCCCAGCGGAAATGTTTCTGCTGGCCGCGCTGTTCGAAATGCTCTTCGAGGAAGATGGAACGTCCCGAATCCGCCGCAAAGGTGCCGGAAGCAGGCATAACGATATCGCCGGCGCGATAATGCACCTCTACCCTGCGCCCGAGAAAGGCGGAGTAACGAGCCATCTTCCAGTCAGGTTGGAATTTGTTACAGGACCGGTCAATAGTACGAAAGGACCTCCCCGCATGGGACTGTGGAAAAGAGGGAGGCCGCGCGCCGCCTGGGATGCATGGAGAGCCAGATAGAGAAATCTGTGAACTGGGTCACGGAACGCTATAATGCTGAGGCCGCGTGCGGCCCTCGTCTTCGCTGGAACGCGAATCGAGCGGAGAGCGTCCCTACCATGAGAGTCAGGACATTGAAGGCACGAGCGACCGCACTGCTTCTCTCTGCTGCAGGATTATTGTGGGCGGCGGACTGCGCGCACGCGCAGACCTCGAACAGCACTCCTGCGCGCAGGCTGACGCTCCAAGAAGCGATGGAGCGCGCGAACCGGCAGAATCTGGACTTGATCGCCGTCCGCCTTCGGCACGCCGTCGCGCAGGCGGGAGTGCGAATCGCCGGACAATTACCGAATCCGACATTCAATTTTTCCGCGGCGCGGGATACCCCGCACGAAGGAGTGTTCTTCGATCAGCCGCTGGAGTTCGGCGGAAAGCGCCACCGGCGAGTTCAGTTCGCGCAAGAACAAGTGACGCTGGCAGATGTGGAGATCGATGCCTTCGCGCGGCAGATCCGCAGGCGCGTGCGCGCGGCTTATTTTGCCGCGGCTCACGCCCGAAGCTTTATCGCACAGAGGGCTCAGGCGCTGGAAGTGGCACGGCGCGTCGGGGAGATCGCCCAGGCGCGTTTTGAAGCGGGGGACGTTCCCCAGCTTGAAGTCCTGCAAGCCGATCTGGAAGTCCGGCGCGCGGACGCAGAGCTGGCGGTGGCCCGGCAGCAGGAAAAGGTGGCATTCAGCCGCCTGGACGCTCTACTGAACGAACCGGCCGATGCGCTCTGGGAGCTGACTGGTGCGCTGGAAACCCAATCGCCGGAGATCGCACTGCCTGAAATGATTATCCGGGCGGAAGCTATGAATCCCGATCTGCAGCGCCTGGCACAAGAGAAGCGCGTGGAAGAAAGCCGCCGGGGGCTGCTCTCGGCGGAAAGAAATCCGACGCTGACCGTTCAGTTCGGAGCGGACTTCAATTCTCCGCCGGATTTCCGGACCGGGGCGCGTGGCCAGCTTTCGTTCAACCTGCCGATTTTTTCGAGGAATCAAGGCGAGCTGTCTCAGTCGGCGGCCTCCCTGCAGATGATCACAAGCGAAACGGCGGCCGAGCGGCGCGCGGTGGCCGGACGCGTGGAGGCGGCGTACTATGAGTGGGCCGCGCGGGAGATCCAGGCAAAGCTTTATCGGGAAACGCTGGTGCCCGTCGCGGAGAAGCTCGAGGGCCTGGCGGAGGAGAGCTACCGTGCGGGGCGTGCGAACATCCTGACAGTGCTGGATGCGCAGCGCAACGTCCAGCAGGTGCGCCGGGAGTATCTGGACAGTCTCGTGGCCCTGCAAACGGCTTTCGCCGATTTGGAAGAGACCGTGGGAGCGCCCATAGGCTAAATGAACACTTGGAAACATAGATCCAATCGGGGAGTTTTCCTTGCGGCACTGCTCCTCCTGGCGGTGGGCGCTGCCGGGTGTTCGCATTCGTCGGCAGGAAGCGACGAGGAGAGCAGCGCCAATGCCGTGGCGGAAGTCACGCTCACGAAAGTGGAGCGGGCCGATATCACGGAAATGCTCACGATCACCGGGACGATTGCTGCGCTGCCAAATCAGGACGTGCGCGTCAGCTCGCTCGTGGCCGGGCGCATCGCGGAACTGAGCGTGGCCGAGGGCGACCGCGTCTCCGCAGGAAAGATTATCGCGCGGATTGATGACCGGCCCTTCCGGGATCAATTGCACCAATCGGAAGCCGCCGCGGCACAGGCAAGAGCCAATCTGGAGAATTCGCGGCTGAATCGCGCCCGGGACGAAGATCTCTTCAGCCGCGGAATTGCCGCCCGCAAAGAAGTCGAGGACGTGCGCACGCAAGAGAAGGTCGCTGAGGCCGGGCTGCGGCAGGCCGAGGCGGCGTTGTCGCTCGTCCGGCTGCAACTGGCAAGGACCGAAATCCACGCTCCGCTCTCCGGAATGGTGGTGAAGCGATACGTGAATGTTGGGGAGCAGGTGGACGGCACGGGAACTCAACCGATTGTGGAGGTGGCCAGCTCGGGAGAAGTCGAGCTGCTCGGCAACGTGCCCGCGGCCTATCTCCGAAAGATTCACGCGGGAGAGACGTTGCGGATCGCCAGCGACGCGGCGCCGGGAAATATTTTTTCGGGGCGAGTCGTCGCGCTGTCTCCGGCAGTGGATGCCGCGACGAACGCCGGGCTGATGCGGGTCCGACTGGACAACCGCTTGGGCCTGCTGCGGCTGGGGATGGTTTTGTCCGCGCGGGTGCCGATTGCAACGCACGCCGCCGTCCTCAGCGTCCCGCCGCAAGCGATCTACCGCGATGAGCAGGGCAGGCCGCGCATTTTCAAAGTCGAAAACGAGAAAGCGACGGCAACCGAAGTGAAGATCGGCATCGAGACGCAGGAGCGGGTCGAGGTGCTCGACGGCGTTCGCGAGGGAGAGGCCGTAATCCTGACGGGAGGATACGGACTCAGTGAGACGTCGATGATCCGGGTGAAGGGAAGCGCAAAGGAACCCGGGAAGCCATGAACCTAGTGGCGTTCTGTCGCCGCAACCGATTTACCATTTTTTTGCTTACGGGCTTTTTGATCGTCGCTGGATTGTTCGCACTGTTTTCTCTCCCAAGCAACATCTACCCGGAATTGAATTTTCCCCGCGTGGTGATCCTGGCGCATGCCGGCGACCTGGCCCCCGATTCAATGCTCCTGCTGGTGACGCGTCCTCTCGAAGAAACGGTAAGCACGATGCCTGGAGTGCGCCGCGTGAGGTCCAAGACGATACGCGGTTCAAGCGAGATCTCCGTGCTCTTCCAGCCGGACACGGACATGCAGTACGCGCTGCAGCTCGCGCAGGCCCGCGCCGCGGAAGTGCGCGGCGTCCTCCCGCCCGGAACCGAAGTCAAGGTGGAGCGGGTGACGCCGACGGTCTTCCCGGTGTTCAGCTTCGTTCTAAACGGCAACGTGCCAAGCGCCGACCTGCGGGATATCGCGTACTACGTGCTGCGCCCGATGTTCAGCCGCGCGGGCGGCGTCGGAGAAGTAATCGTACAGGGCACGGACACGCGGGAGGTCTCCGTCCTCGTGGACCCGCAAAAGATCATTGCGCACCACCTTTCCCTGGTGGACATCGCGGAGAGGCTTCGCGCAACCAATCAAGTGAGCTCGGTGGGGCGGCTGCAGAAAGACTATGCGCAATATCTGGTGCTTGCGACCAACCAGTTCGCTTCGCTGGACGATGTGCGCAACACGGTCATCGCGATCGAAGGAGGAGCGACCCTGCGATTAAGTGATATCGCGGAAGTGCGCGACGGCGTGGAAGACCGGCAAATACTGGTGACGGGCAACGGCCGCCCGGCGGCGCTGATCAGCATTTCGCGTCAGATCGGCGGAAACATCCTGAACGTCACGGGCGAGATCAAGAATATCGCCGCGCATCTGGGGAACGCCATCCCCAAGACCCTGCGCCTCTCCGTCGTGTATGACCTGGGCGAGTTCGTATCGTCGGCCATGGCCAGCGTGCGCGACGCCATTCTGATCGGCACCGTGCTGGCGGTGATCATTCTGTTTGCATTTCTGCGGGAAGGCCGGACGACTTTGATCGCGGCGACGACGCTGCCGCTGTGCGTGGTCTCGACATTTTTCTTTTTGAAACTCTTCGGTGGCACGCTCAATCTGATGTCTCTCGGAGGGCTGGCGATCGCCATCGGTCTGATCATTGACGATGCGGTAGTGATCATCGAAAACATTTACCGCCACCTCGGTCTGGGAGAATCGCCCGAGGTGGCGGCGGAACGGGGAACACGGGAGCTGCTGGGCCCGGTGGTGGGCTCGACGGCGACCACACTGGTGGTGTTTTTGCCGCTGGGGCTGCTCAAGGGGGTCGTGGGAGAATTTTTCCGCGCGCTTTGCCTGACGCTGGGCGTTTCGGTCCTGCTGTCTCTGGTGTTTGCCCTGACGCTGATCCCTCTGCTCTGCCAGCGGTTCCTGCGCGCGGATGCGCACCGTGCCTCGGCAGAGCGTTTCATGGAGCCGATGAACCGGCTGTACGAACGCTCGGTTCGCTGGGCGCTGGGAAGAAAGGGCCTGGTCGCGGCAGCGATGCTGGTTTCCGTCGGATTGGGCGCGTTTCTGTATACGCGGCTCGGGACGGGGTTCCTGCCGGAGATGGATGAGGGCGGGTTTGTGCTGGACTATCGCACGGCAGCCGGCACTTCGCTGGGGGAGACGGACCGGATCCTGCGGCTGATCGAGGCACGCATCGCGCAACTCCCGGAAACCGCCGCGTTCACGCGCCGCACCGGCGCCGAGTTTGGCCTGTTCGCCACGGAACAGAACACGGGGGACATCCTCGTGCGGATGAAGCCGCGATCAGCGAGACACTGCTCGACCCAGGAAGTGATTGCCGATCTGCGCGCGCAGATTGCGCAGAATATCCCGGGCGTGTCCGTGGAGTTCATACAGATCCTCCAGGACATGATCGGCGACCTGGAAGGAACGCCGGAGCCAGTTGAGCTGAAACTCTTCGGCGACAACATGATGGTGCTGGAAGCGGCGGCCGCGGAGATTGGGCCTCGGATGCTGAAGATTCCAGGGCTGGTGGACTTCAAGGCACTGCAACAGGGGAATCCCGAGATCGTTTTCCATGTGGACCCGGCGTCCGCGGGACGCATTGGGCTGACCGTGGATCAGGTGGAGCAGCAAGTGAGCGCGGGGCTGCTGGGCTTGAGGAGCACGGAATACCGCGTGGCCGACCATACCATTGGCGTCCGGGTGCGCTTCCCGGACGCGTTCCGGTACGACCCGGCGAACGTGCGACAGTATCCGGTCGTGGGACCGGCGAAGCAGATCGTGCCGCTGGAGAGCATCGCCCGTGTTGAGGAAGTGCGGGGCGCAAACCGGCTCGCGAGGGAAAACCAGCGGCTGATGGTGGCGCTGACGGCGCGGCTGGAAAACCGCGACCTGGGGAGCGCGATCCGGGACCTCAGGCAATTGATGGTCGGGACGCGGCTGCCGCTGGGCTGTACGTACGAAATCGGCGGGCAGTATGAGAGCCAGCAAAACACGTTCCACGAACTGCTGGCCGTGCTTTGCCTGGCGCTGGCGGCCGTGTTCACGGTCGTGGTGGCGCAGTTTCGAAGCTTCGGCGCGGCGCTCATCATCCTGTCGGCGGCGCCACTCTCGCTGCTGGGAGTTTTCGGGATGCTGTTGGTGACGGGCACGCCGCTGAATGTTTCTTCCTTGATGGGGATCATTCTGATGGTGGGGCTGGTGGTGAAGAACGGCATCATTCTGTTCGAGTACGTCTTTACGCTTCGCGAGAGAGATAACCTGTCGCTCGAAGAAGCCCTGGTGCGCGCTGGCCGCATCCGTGTACGGCCGATTCTGATGACGACACTGGCGACGCTCTTCGGATTGCTGCCGCTGGGACTGGGGTTGGGATCGGGAGCGGAGTTGCAGAAGCCGCTGGCGCTGGCGGTGATCGGCGGGCTGACGCTCTCGACGCTGATTACGCTGGTGGCGATGCCGGTGCTGTACTCGATGGCGGGGCGGGGAGGCGAGGCGGCATAGGGCAGTGCTCGCGGGGCGGGCCTGACGTTTCGTTCGGATGGAAAAGGTCGAGCCTGCGGCAGAGAAGGTCCACTTTACATTCCTTGTGAACGCATGCGGTGCGGATGCGCGATCAAAGCTTTCCGCATGGCGGAAACCATCCTCATGACAATTGGTCTGGACGCGATTAGACCGGCGTGTTAGTGGTGAGCGCCGTGGCCGTGGGCCGGGGTGGCGGAGATGGGCTCGGCGGGAGCGTCGGGCTTGACGACGAGATCCGCGTTGAGCAGCAGGAAAAGCGGCGAGACGATGCCGAAGACCAGGATGGAGGCGACCGCGGGAAGGAACCATTCGCGCAAATCGAGAATATCCGCCATCGTGAGAGACGCGTAGTGAAAGGCCACCGCTGCGCCCAGAAGGCCAACGAGACTGGCAAGAAGGCGGCTGGGGCGCGAAAGCTCGAGGTTGCGGCCGCAGTGGGGGCAGTCCAAACCGTCGGAGTGGACTACAGGCGCCGTAACAGAAACTTTTCCAAAACAAATGGGGCAGATGCGGTTGGCCATTCGATCACCTGGTTCGCGCGCAGAGGATAGCGCATCGCCTGCGCCAGGAGAAGAGTGTTGCGTCAAACGTGCCGCTACTCGCGTACCGCCGGCATCCTGCCGGTCCGAGGCTGGCGCTACAGAAGTCAATCGGGAGTGGCGAGGGCGAGATAATCGGGGCGGTCGGAGACGAGTTTGTGGCGAAAGGCCTTGCGGATTTCGCCGTTTTGGAAGAGGAAGGCGCCGGGCATGCGGAGCGTGTCGCCTTCGGGGCGGCCAAGGCGATGGCCGCGAAAGAGGGCGCTGAAAAAGCGGCCGATGCTCTCGAGATTGAGATACTGGTGCAATTCGGCGCGCTCCAGGCCGAAGGCACGATAGAGATAACCCTCGGGGTCGCGGAAGAGGGGCACATCGGTGAGGTTGTAGGGCGCAAAGTAGCGTTGGGCTTTTGCTTCCGTACCGAAATGTACGAAGGCGAGTCGGGTTCCTCTGGATTCGATCACGGCTCGTTTTTCTGCAAGCTCGGCGACCGCCTCGCGGCAGAAGGTTCAACCAAAGTGGCGAAGGAATACGAGCAGAAGGGGCCGCTCTTCGGAAAGAGAAGCGATGGCTGCGCCGGTCTGGCTCTTGAAGGAGCGCAGCAGTTCCGGGTCAGGTTGATTTGCCTTTCCGAACACGGGTCAGTCCTGGCGCGCACGCGCGAGGCTCGCGAAGGATTCCGCCTGGAAGGGAGGCAAGCCACTCTCCAAAGAAAAGAAAGGAGGCGCGAGGGCGACGGCACTAGAATACCCGATTCGGCCGGAGGGAAAGCGATGCGACGACCTTGGATTCTCTTAGGGGTTGCGGCAGCGGGCTCGGGGCTTCTCTTCGTAGGACGCCGAATGCCAGCGGCGGAAAGCAAAGCTCCGGCGCGGCCGGTGGTGTTGCGAGCAAGCCTTGTTCTGGACGGCCGGGGGCATTTCTTGCGGGATACGCGCGTGGTGATCGAAAACGGCAAGATCGCGCGCATCGATCCGAAAGCGGAAGGCGCGCTGTACGACCTCCGCGGGCTGACGGTGATGCCTGGATGGATCGATACGCACGTGCACATCGGATGGCACTTCGGCGCGGACGGGCGGCTAGCCGGAGAGAAAGAACCGCGCGAACAGGCGGCGCTGGCTGCGGCGGCGAACGCCTGGAAGACGCTCACGGCCGGATTCACGACGGTGCAAAGCGTGGGATCGCCGGCGGACAAGGATCTTCGCGAGGCCGTGGCGCACGGAGGAGTACTGGGGCCGCGGATTATGACGTCGCTCGAGCCGATCGTGGGAAGGAGCGAGGCCTCGGGCACGCCGGACGAACTGCGCGCGATGGTTCGCCAGCGCGCGGAGCAAGGCGCCGACGTCATCAAAATTTTTGCTTCGAAGAGCATCCGTGAAGGAGCCGGGCAAACTCTCTCGCAGGAGCAACTCGCAGCGGCGTGCGGCGAAGCGCGAAGGCTTGGACTGCGGACGGTGGTGCACGCGTACGGGCCGGCAGTGGGCGCGGCTGCTCTGGCCGGCTGCACGCAGGTCGAGCACGGCGTTTACGCGACGGACGAGGACCTGCGGCTTATGGCCGAGAACGGAACATTTTTCGATCCGCAGGCAGGCCTGGTGATTCAGAATTATCTGGACAACAAGGAGTACTTCCTGGGGATCGGGAATTACACGGAAGAGGGTTTTGCGATCATGCAGAAAATTCTGCCGAAGGATCAGGCGCTGTTCCGGAGAGCGGTGGCGACACGCGGATTGAAAATTGTTTTTGGAACGGACGCGGTGGCGGGGGCGCACGGACGCAACGCCGAGGAGTTTGTGTATCGCGTGAAGGAGTGCGGGCAGGAGGCCATGGCGGCACTGGTCTCTGCGCAATCGCTGGCGGCGGAATCCCTGGGAATGGGAGAAAAGCTGGGCGCCATCGCTCCGGGAATGGAAGGGGACATCATCGCGCTGGAAGGCAACCCACTGGAGGACATCACGGCGGTGCGGCGAGTAGTGTTCGTGATGAAGGGGGGAATGATTGTTTTGAACCGCGTCCAGGTGCGGGCGGCGCAGTAGCGGAGAAATTCAGGTCTGCGGCTTGACATTTGCGCGGGGCGGACTATCGTCTCCGTTCCGGCTTAGGCAGTCAGAAAAAGGAGAAACTAATGTTGCGCTGGATGAGTGGTCTATCCGTAGTGGGCCTGCTATTCACGATACCCGTCAACGGGCAGGCGCAGAAACCCGCGGGCAAAACGATCGTGCTGAAAGCTACGCGGATGTTTGACGGAAAGAGCGACGCGATCGTGAAGCCCGGCATCGTCGTTGTGAGCGACGGCAAGATCGTCGCGGCGGGTGCGAATACCGCGATTCCAGCGGGCGCCGAAGCGATCGATCTCGGCGACGCCACGTTGTTGCCCGGCTTCATCGACGCGCATACCCACCTGACGATGGCCTTCAGCGATGACTGGAAGCAGGACGAACTGGATCGCCTGAAAAAACCGATCGCGGAGCTGGCGCTGGACGCGAGCGTGAACGCCCGAAAGACGCTGCTGGCCGGATTCACGAGCGTCCGGGACGTGGGCTCGATGGAACAGCTTGACGTGGGCCTGCGCAACGCCATCCGCGATGGCAAGGTTCCCGGGCCGCGGATGCTGGTGACGGTGCAGGCGCTGGGCTCGACGGGAGGACACTGCGACGATTCTGCGGGCTTCCGCCCGGGGCTTTTCGGACGCGAGAGCGGGCCGCTGGACGGCGTGGTCAACGGGCCGGTGCAAGCGCGGTACGCGGTGCGGCTGGACCATAAGTATGGCGCGAACATGATCAAGGTCTGCGCGACCGGCGGTGTCCTCTCGCCGACGGACGATGTGGACACGCCGCAACTGACCCAGGAAGAACTGAACGCGATTGTGGACGAAGCGCACGCGTTGAAACTCAAGACGGCCGCGCACGCGCATGGTGCCGAGGGGGCGAAGCGCGCGATCCGCGCGGGAATCGACTCCATCGAGCATGGCTCGTTCCTGGATGACGAGGCACTCGACCTGATGAAGCAACGCGGCACGTACTATGTGCCAACACTGATGGCCGTCCAGGGACTTCAGGAAAAATTTGACCGGGGCGTCTACTTGCCGCCCGCTATCGCCGACAAAGCGCGAAAGGCTCTCGCGTCGATTCATTCGACATTCCAGCGCGCGCTCGCCAAAGGCATCAAGATCGGACTGGGGACGGACGCGGCCGTTTATCCCCATGGGCGCAACGCCGAAGAGTTTCACCAGATGGTGGACCTAGGCATGAAACCGCTGGACGCGCTGAAGGCAGGCACTTCGCGCGATGCGGACCTGCTGGGCCTGCTGGACAAGATCGGGACACTCGAAACAGGCAAGCTCGCGGATGTGGTGGCCGTGCCGGTTGATCCGATCGAAAACATACGGCAGACGGAGCACGTCTTCTTTGTGATGAAGGAAGGCGTGATCTATCGAAACGATCGTGCGGGGACGCCCCGCTGAATTCGCGATGTTTGATTGCGACGAGCAATCCAGGGGAAATTCTCATGTCTGATCTTTCGGCTGGGATTGCAGCCGAACTGGCGGCTTACTACCAAAAAACAGCGGCGGAACTGCATAAGTGGGTAGCGCCGCTCTCGCAGGAGCAGTTCTGGCGGAATCCGTACGGGTACGGAAACAGCGTGGGACACTTGGTGCTGCACCTGACCGGGAATCTGAGTTACTACATTGGCGCGCGGGTGGCCGAAACCGGCTATGTCCGTGACCGGGACCGGGAATTCACGGAGAGGCAGCTGCAGCCCAAAGAGCAAGTGCTTCAGACGTTCGACCGGACAATGGAGATGGTCGTGAGCACGATCCGGAAGCAAACCACGGAAGACTGGATGGCAGCCTACTCGGCAGAACGGGAGCGCGAATCGAAAAACCGGTTTGCAATCTTTCTGCGGTGCGCGGGCCATGCCTACCACCACGTAGGCCAGATCATCTTCCTGAGCAAGGAGCTGACACGGGAGGCTGGACCAAGAGCTGCAAGGGTTTGATGTGCGCCAGCAATGCCCAAACCGCAAGGCGATGAGGCAGCGCGGTTGCTTAAAATGTTTTTTTGGGGAGAAGTGAAATGAGAAGAGTGGCCTTTCGGGCGTGCTTCGCGGCGGTCCTGTGTTTGCTCTCGTTGCGGGCGGCGGCGAAGCCATAAGTACTTGCGACTGTCATCCTGAGCCCATCCGGCGAGGATGGGCGAAGGAACTCAACCAGGATGCTAGGTTTCGAGCTTGTAGCGCGTGGAGGCGAGACGGTAGAGGCGCCGCCAAACAAAGCGATTGATGAGCACAACGATGGTGGCCATCACGATGGTCGCCGCGAGCAACACATCGAACCGGCCGGAATCGCTTGCACGGCTGATGGTGCTCCCCAACCCGTTGGTTGAGAGAATCCGCCCCTGAAAATGGAAATACTCCGCGACGATGCTGGCGTTCCAGGCGCCGCCGGATGCCGTGACGAGTCCGGTGATGAGATACGGAAAAATCGCCGGCAAGATCAGCCGCCGCCATCGTTCCCAGCCGCTGAAACGAAAGATTCCCGCCACTTCCTTCAGGTCTGTGGGGATGGCCATCGCGCCGGCGATGACGTTAAAGAAGATGTACCACTGCGTGCCGAGAAGCATGAGGAGGAGCGCGGCCCATTCCATGCCGCCGCGGCGCTGAATCAGAAATAACAGGATGATAGGGAACAAAGCTGTCGCGGGAATCGAAGCAGCCATCTGTCCCAGCGGCTGCGCAATGCGGGCCAATCGCGGGTTCGAACCAACGGCGACTCCTACCGGGATAGTCCAGGCCGCTCCGATCAGCAGGGCCAGATTTACGCGCACAAAGGTCAGCGCGGCGCTTTTCAGCAGCGCGAAATAATCTTCACGGTGCAGATCGGAGAGCTCGCGTCCGGCGTGATAGACCGCGACGCCCAGCGCCGCGAGCAGCCCGGCGGCAAGGACGTAACCGATCCAACGGCGCGACCGCTCCTGCTGAGGGAATGCGAGAGTCGTCGCGGCGCGTCGCGCGCCGCTCGCAAATGCCTGTGAGAGCCAGTTCAGAATGGGCCGCAGGATGCGCCGGTAGAAGCGCACGACGAGCGACGCCCGCCCGAGAAGGCTGAGCAAAGTCGTCTGAACCGCTTTTGTGCTTTCGACCTGCTCGAATTTGAATTTGTCCGCCCAGGCAATGACGGGCCGCCAGACCAGCTGATCGAGCAGGACGATGACGCCGATCATCGTCGCGACGCCCCACAAAATCGCGCGCGTATCTCCCGTGCTCGCAGCCGTCTGAAGATATGAGCCGAGGCCGGGGAGCCGGAAATCGCGGCGGCCGAGAACGAACATTTCGCAAGCCATCAGGAAAAACCATCCGCCCGCGACGGACATCATCGAATTCCACACCAGGCCGATCGTTGAAAACGGCAGGTCGAGCTCGTGGAAACGCTGCCAGCGCGGAAAGCGATAGATGCGCGCCGCTTCGCTCAGGTCGCGCGGGATTGTTTTCAGCGAGGAGTAGAAGCTAAACGCAATGTTCCAGACTTGCCCGGTGAAAATCAGCAGGATCGAGCCGAGCTCCAGGCCGAGCTGCCGGCTCGGAAACAGCGCCGCCATGGCCAGCATCACGCCGGGAAGGAAGCTCAGCACGGGGATGGATTGGAGAATGTCCAGCAGCGGCACGAGGACGGCTTCCGCGCGGGGGGAGCGCGCGGCGACGTAACCGTAGGCGAGCGCGAAGACGAGACTCAGCGCGTAGGCCGTGCTGATGCGCACCAGCGAGTAGAACGCGTAGAGCGGCAGCATTCGCGGGTTTTGCGAAATCTCCGCGGCGGGCGCGAGCGGCCCAAGCCACGACCGGCCGATTGCATAAACGCCGTAAACGGCCGCAAAAACGGCAATGAACAGGGCGGCGTCGATCAGGAGATGCCAGGCGCGGGGACGAGCGGCGGGGCGCCCCGGTGCGGGGGGCGGAATCGGCGTTACGTTTGGCGGGGCGGCGGCAGACAGGGGCACGGCGCGCTCAGGTCTCGGTCAGAGTCAGACGGCCGGTGGCAGCGTCGTAGTCAAAGATTTCCGCGTAGCGGCCCCACTGAATGGCGGTTTCGAGCTGGCGGCGGGATTCCTCGTCGCTGAAGTGTTCATCGAGCAGATCGCGGAAGAATTCATCCTGGAGCATGCGATTGGACTTGGCGCGAAGCGCCTGCTCCATCTGACGAAGGATTGGAACATGGGCGAGCGCGGCTTTGCGGAAAATGGCCTTCCGCTGCTGGATATCCGCGGATGCGAAGCTCCGGCCTTCCTCCGTGATCACCGCGTCGCCTTCCTCGAGTCTAAGCAAGCCGAGCAAAGCAGCGGTCTCCACCGTCGGCAGCAAGTCATCCACGGCGAGGCTCAGCTCATCGGCGAGGCGGTGCAGGTCCGCGCGGCTGCCCTGATCCGCGAGAATCTCGAGCAGGCCGGCCATGCCGCCGGGCCGGGTGTGCGGCAACATGACGACGCGTCGCGCGGCCGCTCCGGCGCCTCCGGCAACGGCTTCGCACGCCTCGTTTTCAAGATCCGGCTGCGTCAGGACGCGGTAGATGGAGTCCACGAGCCCGACGAAACGCGGCGCTTTGCGTTCGCGCGGGTGCGGCAGGTCCACGCTGAAATCGGCGCGGATGCGCGCCGGATTCGTGCCCAGCACGATGATGCGGTCCGCAAGAACAACCGCCTCTTCGATGTTATGCGTGACGATGAAAATCGCCTTCGTGGGGATCTTGCGCTCCAGCCACAGCTCAAGGAGTTCCCCGCGCAGCGTCTCCGCCGTGAGCACGTCAAGCGCGGAAAACGGCTCGTCCATGAAAAGGACTTCGGGCTCGACCACTAGCGCGCGCGCCACGCCGACGCGCTGTTTCATTCCGCCGGAAAGCTCCTTGGGGTAGGCGGACTCGAATCCGTCGAGGCCGACCGCATCAATGATGCGAAGCGCGCGCTTGTGCCGCTCGGTCGGCGGGATGCCGCGGGCCTCGAGCGGCGCTTCCACGTTTTCGAGCACCGTCAGCCAGGGAAACAGCGCAAAACTCTGAAATACAATGGAGACGTTCGGCGTCTCGCCGCGCACCGGCTGGTCGTGCCAGAGGACGCTTCCCGCCGAAGGGCTCGCGAGTCCCGTGAGCATTCGCAATAGAGTGGACTTGCCGCAGCCGGAAGGGCCGAGCAGCGCGATGATCTTTCCGGGATACACGGCCAGGTTGGTTGGCGCGATGACCTGAATCCGGTTGCCATCCGGTTGCACGTAGAATTTTTCCAGATCGCGCGCTTCGATCAGCGGCGCGGAGGATATAGCCGTGGCGCTCATGAGTCGGGTTATTATCGCTCAAGCGGCAGAACCGCGCACGCCTCACCGCGGTGAAAGGGAGCGGGGCAGCGGCGCGCGCATACTGCATGACACATCGCAAAAAGAACATTGAACCACTCATGACATCGTTGCCGGAACACCCGGAGACCCTCTCCCCGGAGAACAACTGGCGCACGTGGCTGCTCGCCATGCTCGTCTGCGCGGCAGCGGCGCTGGCCATGGTCGCCCCGTTTCACGGGCGAGGTAACGCTTCCGGGCACGACTTCCAGTTCCATGCGGCAAGCTGGCTGGACGCAGCGGAGCAGTGGAAGGAAGGCGTCTTCTTTCCGCGCTGGGCGCAATGGGCAAACTGGGGGTTCGGCGAGCCGCGCTTCGTGTTTTATCCGCCACTCTCGTGGATGCTGGGTGCAGCGCTTGGACTCACCGTCGGCTGGAATGCCGCGGCCGTAGCATTTCTGTTCGTGACACAAACCCTCGCAGGGCTTTGCATGTTTGCCCTGGCGCGGCGCACGATTCCGCTGCGCGCGGCACTCTTCGCGGGCGCCGTGTACGCGGTAAATCCCTATGCGCAACTCGTTGTCTATCTGCGCAGCGATTTCGCCGAACTCCTGAGCGCGGCGATGCTTCCACTCGTGCTTCTTTTCGCCGGCGATCTCGCGGAAGCCGAGGAAGCGAAAGCTATGCGCCGGGGCATCGCGCTTTTTGCGCTGCCGTTTGCTTGGATCTGGCTTTCGAATGCGCCAGCGGGCGTCCTTGCCAGCTACTGCACCGCGGTGCTCTTTGCGGGGATGGCGCTGGCGCAGCGTTCGCTGTGGCCGCTCGTGCGCGGCGGTCTGGGATTCGCTCTGGGATTCGGCTTGTGCGCGTTCTATCTCCTGCCGGCGGCCTACGAGCAACGCTGGGTAAACATTATGCAGGCGCTCTCGTCCGGCCTCCGGCCGGCGCAGAATTTTCTCTACACCACGATCCCAGACCATGAGCACAATCTCTTTAATTGGATCGCTTCCAGCACCGCGGTGGGAATGATCGTCCTGGCCGGACTTGCGGGCATCGCGGCACATCGGCGCGAGGAAGCTGAGGAACATAAGCGTCTATGGCGAAAGATGATGCTGCTTACAGCGGCGTCAACTCTGTTGATGTTTCACTTCGCGGCGCCGCTTTGGAGCATTCTCCCGAAGCTGCGCTTCGTGCAGTTCCCGTGGCGCTGCATGCTTCTCCTGGCGGTCCCCTTTGCCTGGTTTGCCGCTGCGAGCGTTGCGCGGCGGCGTTTCGGATGGATCGGCGCGGCCGCGCTGATCGGCGTCCTCATCGCGGCTGGATCGTTTTTCGTACAGCATGCCTGGTGGGACAAGGAAGACATTCCCGTGCTGCGCGCGGCGATCGCGCGCGGCGAGGGCTACGAAGGCACCGATGAATACGATCCGCTTGGCGACGACCACACCGATTTGCCGGAACATGCTCCGCGTGTGAAGCTGTTGCCTGCCGACGCCGTTTCCAAGACCGAGCCGCGCGCGCAGGTGCAGGTCGAGCGCTGGACAGCGGAAGAAAAAGTCTTCGAGGTAAACTCCCGGGAGCCGGTGAGAGCTGCCTTGCGCGTATTGATTTACCCGGCCTGGAGGGCCACGGTAAACGGCTCCGTCATCCAGCCGGAGCGCGCGGAGGACTCGATGCAAATGATCCTGCCGCTTGCCGCGGGCGAGCATCGCGTGCATGTCCGATGGACGCGGACGCCGGACCAATCCTTGGGCGCATGGCTCACCGGCGTGAGCGTGCTCTTCGCTGCCGCACTGTATTTGCGGACCATTCCCCGCTGAAAGGGAGCTGCCTCAGCGGCGGTCTACGGTGGGATGACGAACGTCCTGCCCCTGCACGATGTAGATGACGTCCTCGGCGATGTTTGTTGCGTGGTCGCCGATTCGCTCGAGGTTTTTCGCCACGAGGATCAGTTCAAACGCGGGATAGACCACGCTCGAATCGCCCATCATGTAGGTGAGCAGCTCGCGGAAAATTTGATCCCGGTAATGATCCACCTGGTCGTCACGCGAGAGGACCTTCTGGGCGAGCTCGACGTCGCGTCGGACGACGGCGTTGAGGGCGTCACGAACCATTTCTTCGGCGACTTCGCTCATCCGCGGCAGGTCCACATAGGGCTTGACGCGGGGGTGGCGCAGGATGCGCTGTGCGGACTGAGCGATATTGACAGCCTGGTCGCCGATGCGCTCCAGATCATTGTTGATGCGCGAGACCGCCAGAACAAAGCGCAGGTCCACGGCCATCAACTGGTGCAGCGCGAGAAGCTGCACGACGCGGTCGTCAATTTCAATCTGCAGCTCGTTGATGGCATCTTCTTCTTCCAGGACGTGCGTAGCGAGTTGCTCGTCCGAATTGAGCACCGCGTGCACGGCCTGGTGCACGGCGCGCTCCGCGAGGCTGCCCATCCAGAGCAAGCGTTCTTTCAATTCGTTCAGATCTTTTTCAAAATGGCGTTCCATGAATTCCCTTCCTGAAGACGGCGCCCGCGCCCCTGCGCGGCGGGCATCAACCTACTCGCATCATCCGAAACGTCCGGTGATGTACGCTTCCGTTCGCGGATCGGCCGGCGTCGTGAACAACTGGGGCGTCGGGCTGAACTCGATAAGCTGTCCATTCAGCAGGAAAGCGGTGAAGTCGCTGACGCGCGCGGCCTGCTGCATGTTGTGCGTGACGATGACGATGGTGTAGTCCTTCTTCAGCTCGACCATCAACTCTTCGATCTTCGCGGTCGAGACCGGATCGAGCGCCGAGGCCGGCTCGTCCATCAAGATGACCTCCGGTTGAACGGCAAGCGCGCGGGCGATGCACAGCCGCTGCTGCTCGCCTCCGGAAAGCTGCAGCGCGTTTTTCTGCAGCCGGTCCTTGACGACGTCCCACAAGGCGGCCTGGCGCAGGGCCTTCTCCACGCGCTCTTCGAGCATACTGTGCGACTTTACGAGGCCGTTGATGCGCAGCCCGAAGGCTACGTTGTCAAAAATGGACTTGGGAAACGGGTTGGGCTGCTGAAACACCATGCCGACGCGCCGGCGTAGGCTGATTACGTCCGTCTTTGAATGATAGACATCTCCGCCATCGAGAATCACCCTGCCCTCGACGCGAATCCCGGGGATGGTGTCGTTCATCCGGTTCAATGCGCGGAGCAGTGTGGACTTGCCGCAGCCCGACGGGCCGATGATGGCGGTGATGACGTTCGTGCGGAACGGCATGGTGACCTTATCAACCGCCAGCCGCTGGCCGTAGTAGATGGAGAGATCCTCGACCGCCATCTTGGACTCGACCGGAGCGACACTCGTCGCCTGGGCCGGCTGGACCTGCGTTTTCAACAACGGGAATTCATTTGCCATCGTTGCGCCAGTGCCGGAAGTGCTCATCGCGCCCCCCCGGAGATTATCCTTAGACGTGCCCGCACAGCAATCGCAAGTATGTTGAGAAGAAACGTCAGTCCTAGAAGGACGACGACGGTTGCGTACAAAAGAGGTTTCGTGGCCTCGACGTCGGGCGACTGCGTGCTCAGAACGAAAATGTGGTAACCCAGTTCCATGAACTGATCGTTCAGCTTGCTGGGCAGATGCGGGAGAAAATACGCGGCTCCGACGAACAGAATCGGCGCCACTTCACCCGCGCCGCGGCTCACCGCAAGAATGCCGCCCGTCAGGACACCGGAGAGAGCGTCGGGAAGGACCACACGGAAAATCGTCTGGCTCTTGGTGGCACCGAGGGCATAACTGGCTTCACGGAACGACTGCGGCACGGCTCGCAGCGCTTCTTCCACGCTGACAATGACGACCGGCAGAGTCAGAATCGCCATGGTGAGCGCTGCCCAAATGATGGCGGGCTGGCCGTAGTTCAAGCGCCCCCCGAAGAACGCTTTGTCCACGCCGCGCCCGACGGACTGCACGAAAAAGCCAAGCCCAAACAAACCGAAAACGATGGAAGGGACGCCGGCCAGATTGTCCACCGCGGAGCGCGACCAGCGGTACAGCCACGACGTGCGATTGGCATATTCTGAAAAATAGATCGCCACGCACACGCCGAGGGGCACAACGAAAACGGTCATCAGGAGCACGAGGAGCGTCGTGCCGAAAATGGCGGGAAAGATGCCGCCTTGGGTCATCCCCTCCCGGGGCTGGCCGCTCAAAAACTCCCATGTGATCTTTCCCCACCCATTCGAGACGATGTTGCCCAGAACGACGGCGAGAAGCATCAGGATCACTAGGACGGAGACACCCGTCAAGGTGACGAGGGTGCGGTCATAGATGCGTCGCTTCACGCGATTGCTCCCGTCAGCTTGCGACGCAGGCGGCCCACGATCGTCGTGCCCAGCCAATTCAGGATGAAGGTGATGGCAAAGAGCAGTGTGCCGACGAAGAAGAGAACGTGATAGTGCGGGCTGCCAAAAACGACTTCAGCAAGTTCCGAGGCAATAGTCGCCGAGAGTGTCCGGACGGATTCGGCGAAAGTCCAGGAAGTGATTGCGGCGTTGCCGGAGGCCATCAGAACGATCATGGTCTCGCCCATGGCGCGGCCAAAACCGAGAATGAAGCCGGCGAGGACGCCGGGAAGTGCCGATGGCAGGACAACTTTCCAGGCGGTCTCCCAGGGCGTTGCGCCTAGAGCGCGCGCTGCATCGCGCTGCTTGCGCGGAACGGCTGTGAGGGCGTCCTCCATGATGGTGTACATCACCGGGATCACCGCGAGGCCCAGGGCGATGCCTGCATTGACAGCGTTGAGGCGGTACTCAAAATCAAAGATTTTTTGGACCCAACTCGCCAACACAATTAGAGCGAAAAAGCCCAGCACCACTGACGGAATCCCCGCCAGAAGTTCGATGGCCGGCTTGATGATCTCCCGAAGCCAGCGCGGCGCAAATTCCGTCGTGTAGATGGCCGCGAATACCGACAGCGGCGTCGCGAAGAGCATGGCCATAAGAGTGACTTTGAAGGTGCCGAGGAGCAGCGGCGCCAGGCTGTACTTGGGGACTTGCGAGATCGGCTGCCACATGTAGCTCACTGGCGCTTCCGCGGTGCCGTAGTGCTGCGGAAGAAACATCATCTTCAGGGTGACTTCCTCGTGCACTTTGGCGCTGGTGAAGACGGGCAACGCTTCCTTGCCAACGTATAGAAAAATCAGAAAAATGATGGTGATCGAAACAAAGGCCGACGTATAGATCACCTTTTCGATTACTGCATCAACGATCCGCCGGTGGCGGATTTCCGAAACTTCGGCGGTGGTGATCTGCGTCGCGAGTGTGCTCATGATAATCAGAGTGGAATTCGCCCGGTCCACGGCTTCGTGAACCGGGCGAATTCGCGAATGAGAATCGGCTAGCTCTTCTTCTTGCTGGCTACGGCCGCGACCTTCGCCGGTCCGGCGCCGGTAAGACGCGAGGAGAAATTCGTACGGTCCGTGTCGTTAAGCGGGTAGTAGCCAACTTTTTCGATGACCTCCTGGCCTTCCTTTGAATAGACCCAGTCAGTAAACTTCCGCAGGTCTCCCGTGGGCTGGCCAGCAAGATACCAGTAGAGGTAGCGGCTGATGGGATATTTGGAAGTTAGGACGTTTTCCATGGTCGGCTCGATCGCCGGGCTGTTGGCGTCCTTCTTCACGCGAAGGTGCTTGATGCCCTTGCCGTACGCGATGCCGCCGTAACCGATGCCACGCTTGTCCTGGGCGACGGCATTGATGACCGCAGCGGTGCCGGGGAGGGTCTGCGCCGTCGGATAGTAATCGCCGTTCTCGAGCACGTGCTCTTTGAAGTACACGTACGTGCCGGAGTTATTCTCGCGGCTGTAGAGGATAATTTTCTGGTCGCTTCCGCCGACGTCCTTCCAGTTTTTCACCGCTCCGGTGTAGATCGCTTTGAGCTGCTGGAGCGTGAGCTCCGCGATCGGGTTGGCCTCGTTGACGTAGACGGCCAGGCCGTCCACGGCGACGGGAAGCTCCAGAACTTCCTTGCCACGCTTGGACTTGGCGTCGGCTTTCTCCCCGTCCTTCATGGGACGGGAGGCCTCAGCGACGTCTGTCGTGCCGTTGATAAGCGCGGCGATGCCGGTTCCGGACCCGCCGCCGGTGACTTGGACGGTCAAGCCAGTGTTTTTGGACATGAAGACCTCGGCCCACCGCTGGCCCAGGATGACCATCGTGTCCGAACCCTTCACCGTGATGTTCTTGCCTTGCGCCTGGACGAGTGCCGCGCTGGAGACGACCAGGGCGGCGACCAGGGAGAGATACAACGCTGCCTTCTTCATTCTCATTCCTCCATTCTTCATGAACAGTATGGAACCCAAATGTTTCAGAATTGTTACAACTTCCCCAAAGCTAGAATTTGTAAACGGCGTCGAATTGCAGGCGCTTCAGCCAGCGTTCCGGGGTCAGGCTCTGCGCCGTCACCAGTTGGCGGCCGATGAGGCCGGTAAAGCCAAGCGTCACGTTCTTGTACGCCTGATAGTAGACCTCTACTCGGTGGTTGACGTCGTTGGTCGCTTGGCGCAGGTCACTGAAGTTGAACGCGGCAACGACCGCATCGCGTTCGATGCGCATGAACGTATAGGCAAAGCGGAAGTCGCCTTTTTCCGAGGTACGACCGAAGGAAGTCTCCGCCCAGTAGGCATGCCGCTGGTGCGGGTCGCAGGCTACCGTCACGCCGGCCGCATCGAAGATTTCACGGTTCGAGCAAGCGCGGGTGTTCTGTGCGAAGTTCACGAGGAAGTACGCTGGCCAACGGGCGCTACCCGTGTCCACGTCCGCGCGCAGGAGAGCATCCACAATGCCGAACTTCGACACAAAGAAACGCGTACCGGCGATGGTCCCGACGTTATTGGAGTTGGCGCTGCCACCAAAAGCGAATGTGCCGCCAAGACCGGTCGGCGTTCCATTGGAGGCGAAGCCAT
>JBGQHF010000010.1:0-55140 GCA_041497835.1 Terriglobia bacterium | reverse complement strand
GCCAGGAAAGTCGCCCTCGCGCGATATTCGTCCAACTCGCTGATTTGTGCCGGCGATTGTAGCGATGAAATCAGCAGGCAGAGGACGGAGCACAGGGTGCGAAAACAATGGGAGCGGGGAGACAGAACCCCGGGACTCCGCCCCCTGGCACGGATGCTTTGTGGTCCGGTTCTTCGCCAAACTGCCGGATACACGTGTCGGATGCGACTTGCGTCACGCGCCGGGCTGGCAAACCATCCGAAAAGAGCTAACACAGTTCCACCCGATGGATAGGTGGCAAATGGATGGCCACTGGACAACCGGGACGAACAGCTAAGGTTGTAACAACGAAGAGGTTATGTCCTCTTCTTAGGCGAAAATTGACCCGCTGTCGGCGGCAATGGCCCAAAGTCGAAAAGATGTTTCGCTTTGAAACGCCGGCCAAAGTAACTTGCTCGGGAACCGGGAACTCCTAAGCATCGATTTCTACCTGGCACCGCGAGAGATCAGACTCGCGTCGGCTCGAAGTCGAATCCTCTGCCGGTCCATTCGCGCTAGAGCGGAACGGGGAGAGGTGAGCACCTCACGAGCAAATGCCACGGTTTTACGATGATCAACCTTCGTGAGTAGATGAAGTTCATGGAGGCGCGGGTGGGATTCGAACCCACGAATGGAGGTTTTGCAGACCTCTCCCTTGGGCCTCTTGGGTACCGCGCCGAATGTTTTGAGTATAGCGAAATCCGGTAAACCTGTCAGGGCCTCCGGGCAGCGCGCCCGGGCAATTCTCTTCTCACCTGATTGCTCAGGTCCAAGCACCCGATACGCATGGCTCTATTTCGTCGTGGAGCCGGCGAGAGCTTCTCTCAGGAATCGCGCCGACTCCTCGGGCGGAGTCGGATTGATGTAGAAGCCCGTCCCCCATTCGAAGCCCGCGATCTTCGTCAGCTTGGGAATGATCTCGATGTGCCAATGATAGTGGTCGTTGATTTCTTCCCCGATCGGCGAAGTATGGATCATCAGGTTGTAGGCGGGGTGATCCAAAACGGCGTCCAGCCGCAAGAGCGTATCTTTCGTCATCCGAGCGAGCGCGGAATAAATCGAGCTTTGATTGTTTTCGAAGGACGAGCCGTGCACCTTCGGCAAGATCCACATCTCGAAAGGGAAGCGCGGGGCATACGGCGCCAGCGTGATGAAATGCTCGTTTTCGTTGATCACCCGCACGCCGGTGTCCTGTTCCTGCCGGACGATGTCGCAGAATATGCAGCGCTCTTTTTCGTGGTAATAATGCCAGCAGCTATCCACTTCCTCGCGCACCTGCTTGGGAACGATAGGCAGGGCGATGAGCTGTGAGTGCGGATGTTCCAGCGTGGCCCCGGCCGCCGCGCCGTGGTTCTTGAAAATCAGCACGTAGCGAAATCGTTTGTCGTTCTTCAGATCGAGCATGCGGTCGCGATAGGCCCACAGTACGTCTTCGACGGCTCGCTCGGGAAGCGTGGCCAGCGTCGCGGAGTGGTCGGGCGTTTCAACGATCACCTCGTGCGCGCCGATTCCGTTCATCTTGTCGAAGAGGCCTTCGCCTTCCTTGTCCAGGTCTCCTTCGATTCCCAGCGCGGGATACTTGTTGGGCACGACGCGAATCGTCCATCCGGGTGTATTCGCGCCCCCGCCGTTGCGACCATAGACGAGGATCTCCGCCGGTGTCTTGCCTTCGCTCCCGTAGCAGAACGGGCAGTTCCCTTTGCCTTGCGCGACGACGCTCTCTCGCAGGAATTCCATCGGTCTCTTGCTACGGTCCGTCGCGATGATCACCCACCGGCCGGTGATCGGATCTTTTCTCAGCTCAGGCAATCTGTTCCTCCTCGAGCGGGCTGGCCTTCAGGGTGCTAGAATCTCCCCGATAACCCGGAATTGTACCGCGTCCCGTGCGGTTATGAACCCGCATCCGCGAGATTTTCTAGGCTTGCGGGCTGAATGCATCCTTGTGCAAGCGAACGATCGGCGGTCTCCCGGGGCAATTATCAATCGCAAAAACGTCGAATCGCAACGGACACTCCCCGGTGCGGCTCGCGGCCAGAAAGCGTTGCGCGGTCTTTACCAGGTGCCGGCGCTTCTCTCCGGTGACGCTCATCTCCGGCAGCCCTTTCTGATCCGGGCGTACGGTTCGTGTGCGCACTTCTACGAAGGCCAGCGTCTTCCCGTCGTAACCGATCAGATCGATCTCGCCCTTCGCGCCCGGCGGCGTGTAATTGCGCGCGATGAAAACATACCCATGCCGCCGGAGAAACCAGTAGGCATACGTCTCGCCCCGGATTCCGGTTTGCCGCGCTTCTGCTTTCTTGTCCACCGAGGAAGCCGGCGCATCTTCCCGCAATCCTTTGCGCGACGCCCAATGCACCGCGTGGAACATGAGTCTTGAAAAGATGGGCATCGTTCCGCAGCCGGACATCCTGTACTCGCTCAAAGTATAAGCAAAAATCCCATGGCTTCCACTCCCCTTCTGCGGAAACCACGGAATTCCCGCTTCATCGGTCTCTCTTACGTCGAGCGCCGAAAGCCTCGCTGTTCAATTCTTCTCCACTTCGCGGATACACTCTTCGAGCGTGCGCACCGCGAAGTCCGCTTGCTTTTCATCAATCAAGAGCGGCGGCGAGAGCCGGAACGACGTGTCGCCCGCGCCGAGAATCAAAAGACCCTTGTGGAAGGCGCGATGCAGGATTTTGTTGCGCAGATCGGGTGCCTTCTCCTTGGTCTTCTGGTCGCGCACGATTTCGATGCCGATCATCAAGCCGCGTCCGCGCACGTCCCCGACGATCTTGAACCGCTTCGTCCAGTCCGCCAGACGTCCAAAGATGTAGTCTCCGACGCGGCGGGCGTTTTCGATGTACTGGCTCTCCAGAAGGTCCATCGTGGCGAGCGACGCCGCGATGCAGACGGGGTTCCCGCCGAACGTGGAGGCGTGCGCGCCCGGTTTCCAGTTCATGACGCTGGCCTTGGCGATCACTGCCCCGAGCGGCATACCCGATGCAATGCCCTTCGCGCTGCAGACAATGTCCGGCTCGATTCCCGCATGTTCGTGCGCCCACCATTTTCCGGTGCGCCCCATCCCGGACTGCACCTCATCCACGATGAGCAGGATTCCGTGTTGCCGGCAGATGCGCTGTAACTCCTGCAGGAAGAATTTCGGAGCAGGCAGGTAACCGCCCTCACCCTGAATCGGTTCGATGATGATCCCCGCGATTTCTTCGGGATCAAATAGCCGCTTGAACATCTCGCGCTCGAGCATCTCGAGGATTTCCGCGCCGCAGGTTTCGCCGCTATGACCCAGCGCGCAACGATATGCATTGGGATAGGGAATGTGCTCGATTCCGGAGAGCAACGCCCCGAATCCTTTGCGTTGCACCGCTTTCGAAGCCGTCAGCGACAGTGCCCCCATCGTTCGGCCGTGAAAGCCTCCGTAAAAGGCAATGAACTTGTCCCGCCTGGTGGCATAGCGAGCGAGCTTCAGCGCTGCTTCCACCGCTTCGGTTCCCGAGTTTCCGAAATACACCCGCTTCGCTTCGCCGCCCGGCACCGTCTTCGCAAGCCGCTCGGCGAGCTGCGGCATGCTTTCATAATAAAAATCCGTGCCGGACATATGGATCAGCTCCGCCGCCTGCTTCTGAATCGCTTCGACGACCTTGGGATGGCAGTGCCCCGTAGAGCACACCGCAATCCCCGCCGCGAAATCGAGAAACAGGTTGCCGTCCACATCCTCGATCATCGCGCCGCGGCCCCGTTTGGCAACGAGCGGATAGTCGCGGGTGTACGACGGCGAGACATACTTCGCATCGTAGTCCACGATGCGCTTGGCATTCGGTCCGGGCAGCGCGCCAATCAGCCGGGGGAGTTTGGTCTCCGCTATGGTCTGCATCTCTTTCTCCTGTGACCGCCTCGGCGGTCCGTGCGTTCGTGGTTGTGTTCGGTATTGCGGGGGTGCGCGGGCTCTTCTGGACGTACCGAGCCCTACAGGGCCTGCAGGGAGACAGAATGCTGAGTGTTAGTCTACGCCGAACAAACTTGGCCTTTGAGCGGCCGGCGGGACATGACCGGATAGGTACGGGACGCGGATGGAGTGTTTGCTCATTTGCGTTTCCAGCGGACACCGCCATCTTTGGTGTCTTCGAGAATTATACCACGCTCTGCAAGCTGTTGCCGGATGTGGTCCGCAGCCGCGAAGTCGCGCTTGCGTTTCGCGGCGTTGCGCTCCGCAATAAGCTTCTCGATTTCGGCGTCGCCGGGTCCATCGCCCGTACTTCCAAACCCGAGCACGCGCAGCTTCTCCTCATCGGAGTCCTCGAGAACGGCGAACACCCGGTCAAATCCGGCAAGGAACTCCTGAACGGGCGCAGCGTCGCCTCGCCGGAATTCGCCCCGGTCCATCGCGATATTGGCGTCTCTCACGAGATCAAACACGGCGGCCAGCGCCTGTGCCGTATTCAGATCGTCGGCGAGTCCCGCGTCGAATTCTTCTCCGGCGCGTCTCGCGCGCGCGGCAAATGCATTTTCATCCGCCTTCGGAAATTTTTCCTGCTTTAGTCGCGCAGCGAGGTTGCGGACGCGCTCGACCGAGCTTGCCGCCTGCTGCAATCCCTCAAAAGTGAAATTGAACTGCTTCCGGTAGGGCACGCTGGCCAGGAGAAACCGCACCGTCGAGGGCTTATGCCCCTTCGCGAAGAGATCGCGTAAGGTGTAGAAGTTGCCCAGCGACTTGGACATCTTTTCGCCTTCGACGAGAAGATGTTCCGCATGCAGCCAGTACCGCGCGAAGGGCTTCCCGGTGGCGGCCTCGGACTGCGCGATTTCGTTTTCGTGGTGCGGGAAGGCAAGATCAATTCCACCCGTGTGGATGTCCAGGGTTTCGCCCAGGTATCGCATGGCCATCGCGGAGCATTCGATGTGCCAGCCCGGCCGCCCCGGCCCGATACGCGTCTCCCAGAAATGCTCGCCGGGCTTCGGCGCCTTCCACAGCGCGAAATCGCGCGCGCTTTCCTTCTCATAGCGGTCCACGTCCACGCGCGCCCCGGCTTGGATGCCGCTCAGGTCAATCTTCGATAGCTTTCCATATCCGGGAAATTTTGCGATGCGGTAATAAATCGAACCGTCGCTTTCATACGTGAGGGAGTTGGCGCGCAACCGCTCGATCAGCACTACCATATCCTCGATGTGATCGGTCGCGCGAATCCAGTGCTCGGGCGGCTCGATGCTCAGCGCGGCGCAGTCCGCAAAGAATGCCTGTGCGTATTTCTCCGTGTACTCTCGGATACCGACGCCCGCCGCCGCGGCCTTCGCGATGATCCGATCGTCCACATCGGTCAGGTTCATCACCTGCTTCATGCGATAGCCGCGTAATTGCAGATAGCGCCGCAGCACGTCCTGAAAAACAAACGTGCGGAAATTTCCGATGTGCGTGTAGTCGTACACCGTCGGGCCGCAGGTGTACATGCGCACCTCGCCCGCGACCTGCGGGACAAATGGCTCCGTCTTTCCCGTCAGCGTATTGTGCAGCCGGATTTCCACCATTGGCTCAGGAGCGGCTCAACCTTTCGCGCGCGAATTGAAGATTGTAGCCGACAGCGAGACTCTTCACCAAGAGGCCTGGAAAAACGGGAACAGGCAGCTCTCAGCGCCGGGCGAATTGCCAAAGTAGACCGCTCAGAAGATCCAGGATGGCGTGGAAAAACATCCCCGGCACCAGACTCTTCCTCCACTCGGCAACCACGCCGAGCAGGACTGCAAGCACGGCGATGACAAACATCTGCCGCGGCGATTGATATGCATGCGCGGCCCCAAATGTGACCGCTTGCAGAACCACGCCGAGACTCGCGTTTCCGGTCCAGCCACCGAGCTGGCGCTGGAGGTAACCCCGGAATTCAAACTCTTCACAGAAACCTGCGGTGAGGGAAAGCGCGATCCACCCAATCCGCTCTACCCAGTCGTGCGGGAGCAGCTTGCTGAGCGATTGAAGCTCCGCCGGGTTTCCCGGCAAAAGTTTGTTCAGCACCACAGCAAGGAGAGACCACACCGCAAAAATCAGCAGGCTCACTCCGAACTGTTTCCACCAGTGGGCGGCGCGCCGCTGGGGCGCGGCCTCGATCAATCCGCCCACCGTGTGTCCCCCGCGCCGAATTCCCATGCGCACGTAGAAAAACAGAGCCCAACTGGCGACAAACGTCGCGGCGTACGTAAACAGCCGCGCGCGGTGAGAAATCTCGGCGCTGGGATCGTGGGTAATCCGTTGAGACGAGGCGCTGATCAGGGCGATGGTCAGCAAAATCAGAAAAAAGCCCAATGTGTGGAGCTTGGATGCGACCGGACCGCGGCTGGCCGCCGGAACGGGTTGGGCGTTTGACTCGCTCATGAGTGCTCCTCGCGGGGTCTGATACCACGAACCGGGCAATTGTGCCAGCCGAAACGCCGTTGACGAAAAAGAGCGGGCACACTACAGTCAGCGTTTCGATGATCTCGCGTCTCGAAAGTGAGCTTCGTATGAAATGCCAGTCTCTCCGCGTTGCGTTTGTGATTTCCCTGCTCGTCCTCCTGTTCGGACTTCCCGTCCGGGCGCGCGCACAGGAGAAAACCCCCAGCACTGCGCCCAAGCCGTTCACGCCCGAGGCGGCTTTGAATCTTCGCTCGCTGAGCGACCTGCAATCCCCTCCCGATGGAACGCGCGTCGCCTTCGTCGTCGCCGAACCCCACAAGGGACAGGGCCGCGCCCAGCACATTTGGGTGTTGGAGAAGTCCACCGCCTCCCTGCGTCAGTTGACCTTCTCAGCAAAGTCCGAATCCTCTCCCCGCTGGTCGCCGGACGGCAAGTCGCTTGCTTTTCTCTCCAACCGCGACGAAATCAATCAGCTCTTCCTGATGCCCATGAACGGGGGCGAGGCCGCGGCGATCACAAAGGGCAAGCGCGCCATCAAGAGTTTCGCGTGGTCCCCGGATGGAAAGCAGATCGCCTTTCTCGCTCCCGACGCCAAGACCGAAGCCGAAGAGAAGAAAGAAAAGGACAAAGATGATGCGCGTGTCGTGGACAAGGAAGACAGGCACGCCCGGCTGTGGCTCCTGAACGTGGCCGGCGGCGAACCGCGCGCGCTGACGCCCGCAAATTGGGCGGTCAATGAACTTGCCTGGCTGCCGGGCGGAGATCAAATTATCGTTTCCGCAACCGATCATCCCGAATCCGATCGGGATACGAATCGCATCCTGGCCGTGGCCACCGCCGATGGCGCGATGAAGCAGGTTGCTGCGCCGCGCGGCCCCTTTGGCCAGTTGCGGATTTCGCCGAACGGACGAACCATCAGTTACGTCGGCTCTCGCGGAGACGGGCCGGAGCCTCACGATCTCCTGATCCTTTCCATTGCGGGCGGCCCCCCGCGCAATCTCACGGGTGCGGGCCTTGACCGCGCCGTGTTTCAGTATCAATGGCGCACGGACGGCGGCATTCTGGCTGTCGCCGCGGACGGCTTCCGCAATGTATTTGCCGGGTTCTCCCTCGAAGGGCTGCGGCAGGATCTTTCTCCCATCTCGATAAATCCCGGATCGTTTGCGCCCGCAGCCGGCGGCGAGATTGCCTTCACCGGTCAAACGGCCACCGAGCCGCAGGAGATCTGGCTCTGGGATCAGAAGGGCGCGCCGCGCCGCGTTTCGCACTTCAACGAGGCGTGGCAGCAGTTCGCGCTCAGCAAGCCCGAGTATTACAAGTATAAAAGCTTCGATGGCCTGGAGATCGAAGCGGCGTTGCTGAGGCCCGCGGGCTACGACGGCAAATCGAAGCTCCCGCTCATCGCGCTCATCCACGGCGGCCCCACCGGCAATTGGGAAGACTCGATCGAAACGTGGGGCCAGCTCCTCGCCGGGCACGGTTATGCCGTTTTCTATCCCAACATCCGCGGCTCGATCGGCTACGGGCAGAAATTCGTGGAAATGAATCGCGGCGATTGGGGCGGCGGCGACTACAGAGACGTTGTCGAAGGCATCAAAGACCTGATCGCACGCGGCATCGCCGACCCGAACAAGCTGGGCATCGGCGGATGGTCCTACGGCGGGTACATGGCGGAGTGGGCGATTACGCAGCCCGCGCCGTTTGAATTCAAGGCTGCCGTTTCCGGAGCCGGCATGGCCAACCTGATTTCGGAGTACGGCACGGAAGTGCATCCCTCCTATGACGAATGGTTTTGGAGCGTGCCATACGAAAAGCCGGAAGGATTTCTGAATAGTTCGCCCTTCCTTTATCTGAAGAATGCGAAAACGCCGACGCTGATTCTGCAGGGCGAGGCGGACACCATCGATCCCCTCGGTCAGAGCCAGGAACTGTACCGTGGCCTGAAGCGGTATGGCGTGGAGACGGAGTTCGTCGTGTATCCGCGCGAGAATCACGGCTTCACCGAGGAGAAACACCTGCTCGACCGGCTCAACCGCATCCTTGCCTGGTACGACAAGCATTTGAAACAGCCGTGATGCGTGAGCCGTGGTCCGGGTGCCGTGACTTGCGACCTCCGGGAGAGTGGGCGGGAATCTAAAGTTCTTCTTTAGGAATCGGGAAACATCCCTACCCCCACCCCCGTTGTTTTTTGCAAAGAGCGCGGTGATGATTGATTCTAAATGACTTGATGTTTCCTCTTGAGCACAAGAGTGCGCAAGAGTATCAAACGAAAGAGTTTGAAAGTATTTGTTTGCATACTCTTGCCGAGGAGTCTGTAAGTGTTGAATCTGCGAGGGTTGCGGGGAGAAAGAGCACGCGACAAAGTTTATAAAGTGGTTACCAGGGAGGGGCTGGAGCAGGTGGATGGGTTGTCGTGCAGACAGGTGGTGCTGTCCCATCTCCATACGCGCCAGAAACAAACTACAGTGTAACGGATAAGATACCAAAAGTCAAGCTAATTCCGTGGTACTCCTTTCGAATAAACGCAAGCAAGTGGCTGTTGGTGAGTGGCCAGTGGTGAGCCGGAGAGATGCTTTGGCTTGCTGCCCTTCGGCGCGCGCCACGCAAAACTCGGAATAAACAGGATCAAAGTCCGCACCCTTTGCGAGAAAAGGGTGCGCTGCCGGTCCAGACAGGGAAAGCGCGGAGGGAATCCGAGGATCCCACTCCTGCTGCGCAGGAATGGGGCACCTGCACTTTGCGCGCTGACGAGGTCCGGGCCACCCGCCGCTATACGTCTTTCAGCGCCTCTTCGTTAAGGCCGAAATAGTGGCCGAGCTCGTGGAGCACGGTAAGGCGCACCTCTTCGCGGATGATCTCTTCGACCGAGTGACCTTCTTCGGCGGCCACGTCTTCCGCGTGGGCTTCGATGTTGTTCTGGTAAAGCACGATGCGGCTCGGCCCGGTATCCGCGCCGAAAAAGCTTTGCTCGGTGCGCGGCGTGCCTTCAAAGACGCCCATCAGCAAATCGTTCGGGTCGCGCCCCTCGGGCGTGTGGTCTTCGACCACCACGGCAACGTTTTGAATGCGCTTGCTGAACTTCCGCGGCAGGGAATCCAGCGCCTCGCGCACCAATTCCAGGAACGGTTCGCGCCTCATAACGGCTTTTCACTCATCGGTTACCCTCTCACAGCTTCCACTTCTTCCACGTTTCTTTCTAGCGCTCCAGCTTGCCGGCTCTCTGCTGCCGCCGTCTTTCGTTCTCCCATATACCCGTGACGTGGAATGATTGAAGTGACCGACCTTTTCGCCGCCGCTGAAGCCTCACGTTGTAGGTCAATTCTGCCTTCGCCTCGCGTCCGCTCAGCATGAATCCCTCGAATCCCTTTTCGTCTTCGACCGAGCGGAGAAAAACATAAAAATCGTCCCTTCCCGCGCGAACTTTCTCCGGAAGTGGCATCAGCCAGAAGTTGGCCTTCTTCGACGACGTCTTCACCTGGATATTAGCGTGCCTCCGACCGTCGGGACTCACCACGATAATGTCGTATCCCGCGGTATTCCGAATCGTGGGCAGCGCAATCATCCCTCGCCGCGACAGCTCGGACACCACATGATGCACCCCTGCAATCCCTGTGAGCGCAGCCGGAATTTTCTGGCTCGGCATAAGCGCTTAACCTCACCCGCCCCGTACAATCCAATCAACACTTTTCCCAAACTTCTCCGATAGCCGCACTAAAATCTCCACCGTCGGCGCCATCCTACCCCGCTCAATATTCGAAAGCTGCCCTTGGCTTATCCCGAGATAAACCGCGAGCTCATCCTGAAGCACCTCTCCGCGAATCTCGCGGATACGGGCGGATGGCGCACTGAAACGGTCAGGAATTTTGTCTTGACGATTTATCACGCCGAGAAGATACCACTCATTTAGTTCATGGGGACGTAATGACGTGAGGGTGCCTCATGGTTCGACTGCGCTCACCACAGGCCCTTTCCCGCCGGGGGAGGGACAGGGCGATCCGTTCATTAGGTCCTGCAGTTGTTTCGAGCGGTGCGCTGAGTATCGAAAATCCGCACCCTTTCCGCGGACGGAAAGGATGCGGCACCCACTTCCTGCTGGATCATTAAGGATGCGCCCCCCGTCCGGACAGGGAAAGCGCGGAGGGAACCCGAGGATCCCACTCCTGCTGCGCAGGAATGGGGCACCCGCACTTTGCGCGCTAACGGAGTCCGAGCCACCGGCCCTGTCACTCCGGAAGCAGGGATTACTTCCGGCGTGTCAAAGCTCACGATTGCATGTAACGACGTTGTTTCAGCGTTGCCGCTGTCCCCATCCGCCGCGCCCGCGTCCGCCACCTACTGTAAAATCAGCACGGCATCCGTGATCCACCCAAATTCCCTGGTTGTCGTAACCCCAGCTGTAGTTCTCGGTACAGGGTGAGCCGCTGTGTTGGTTTTGTAGTTGCACGCCGCCCCGGGTATCGGCTGCGCAAGTATGTCTCCGCTCATCATTGGAATTGCAGGTGACTGTTTGGATTTGTCCGTTTCCGTTGTTCCCATATCCGCGATTTCCGTATCCGCGGTTTCGGTTATTGCCCCCCACTGTAAAAGTGGCGCGGCATCCGTGATCCACCCAAATCCGCCGGCTGTCGTAGCCCCAGCTGCGACCCTGGGTACAAGGGGAACCACTCTGCTGGCTTTGCAATTGCACGCCGCCGCGGGTGTCGGCTGCGCAAGAATGTCTCCGCTCATCATTGGAATTACAGGTAATTGTCTGGAATTGTCCGTTCCCACCGTATCGGTTATCACGGTTCCGGCCATCGCGATTCTCGTATTCACGGTTCCGGTCATCGCGGTTTCGGTTTTCACGATCCCGGTCATCGCGATTCTCGTAATCACGGTTTTGGTAACCGGGGCGCCCGCCCACTGAAAAGACAGCCCGGCATCCGTGATCCACCCAAATCCCCTGGTTGTCGTAGCCCCAGCTGTAACCTTGGGTGCAGGGGGAGCCACTCTGCTGGCTTTGTAATTGCACGCCACCCCGAGTGTCGGCCGCGCAAGAATGTCTCTTTTCATCGTCGGAATTACAGGTAACTGAGGACTGACCGAATGAGCTTGCCGGTATGAACAGGCAAAGCGCAAACAATGCTACGTTGAAAAAACATCGATACTTCATGATGGCTTGTACTCCCTTCTGAGTTTTTGCAGGCCGGTTTCCGGATAGAAAATCGCCCCCAAAATACGCACAACTTACTCCTGAATCTTAATCGTTCAGCAAAGCTACGTCTGTCCTGTTTGGAACAGACCTTACTCCGACCTCGAACAGCATCCGAAGGATGCCGGGCCCATGCGGTCGTGTTGGTTGCCAACACCGGCGGACTTCGGCTATGCGAAGGCGTGCGTTGGGGCGGGGGCAATTTCGCCGCTAGATGTCGCGCAACTCTTTACAGGCAAGGAACATCGTGCTAGTGTTTTTCGCGTACCGCCATCCTTGCGCCAGGCGGCTGGGCCTCTAATCGGGAACCTGCCAAATGTTTTTGCGGGCGACCGCACCGCGGTAGTTGTCCGCGGTGGCGACCGTAAAACGGTCGGCTCGCTCGAATCCCCCTCCATTTGGGAAAGGAAGCGCTGTCTCTCTTCGCGCCGTCTCACCACGGCTGCGCAAGAGCGGTTCTTGCTACGGGCAACCGCGAAGCGGTCTTCGTTACTTGCAACCGCGAAGCGGTTGACGACACAAAGGGGTGACCGTGCTTAAGCTGCGCAAGGTGGATATTGTCGGGTTTAAGTCGTTCTGCGAACGCACGTCGGTGACGTTCAGCGGAAGCGGCATCACCTGCATCGTGGGGCCGAACGGGTGTGGAAAATCCAACGTCGTGGACGCCATCTCCTGGGTCCTGGGCGAGCAGAGCCACAAATCGCTGCGCGCCGAGCGCATGGCCGACTGCATCTTCAACGGCACGACCAAGCGGCCTCCGATGGGCCTTGCGGAAGTCACCATCACGCTGGAAGATCCCGAGTTGGCCGCAGCCGCGCGGTTTGTTCTGGAAAGCCAGCCGGCGGAGAGCGAATCCGCCGATGGGTCCGTTACGGACTCCGCATTTATTTCCTCCGTCGAAGACAGCGAATCCCCTGCCCCGGCCGAATCTCCAGCCGAAGCCACCGCCGAAGCTCCCACGGGGGAAATCGAGAAGCTGAAGCGCCGCAAAAGAGCGCAGGACAAGCCCACGCTGGTGATGAAGCCCGGCGAAGTGGTTGTCAGCCGGCGGCTGTACCGCTCGGGGCAAAGCGAATATCTCATCAATGGCCGCGTGGCCCGGCTGCGCGATATTCAGGAAATGTTCATGGGCGTGGGGCTCGGGCCGGACTCCTACGCCATTATCGAGCAGGGGCGCATCGGCCTGATCCTTTCCAGCAAGCCGATGGAGCGCCGGGCCATCATTGAAGAGGCGGCCGGGGTCACGAAATTCAAGACGAAAAAGCGCCTGGCCGAAGCCAAGCTGGAATCCTCGCGCATGAATCTGGCCCGGGTGAACGACATCGTCGTCGAAGTCGAGAAACAACTGGGGTCGCTGAAGCGCCAAGCGTCCAAGGCCCGCCGCTATTCCGAAATCCGCGAGGAAATGCGCGGCATCGTGCGTCAGATGCTCGCCAGCAAGGCGCATGAGCTGGATGGCGAAGCCGAGCGCCTCGCAGCGCGGTTCGATGAGCTGGCGCGCACGGAATCCGATCGAGCGGCGGCGCTCCAACAGCAAGAACAGGATCAGGACCGGCTCAGCCAGCGCATCTACGATCTCGACGCCGAAATCCGCCAGAGCCAGAACCACCTCGGGCTGACGACGCTGGAGCTCGACCGCGCCGAAAACCGCCTGGCGTTCAATCGCCAGCGAAGAGACGAGCTGGCCCTGCGCGGCCAGCAGATGGCCGCCGAAGCCGAACAGGCCGCCGGCCAAACGGCTGCCTGGGCCGCGCGCAGCACGGCGCAGAATCAAGGCGTCGAGGCCCTGCGCGACGAAACAACGGCGCAAGCGAGCTGCGTCGAAGCGATGGCCGCGCGTTCGGAAACGATCCAGGAAAAAACAGTTCAGGCGGAACAGCGCATCGAATCGCTGCGGCGTTCCGCGGCGAGCGCCGGCGAAGACGTCATCCGTCTTCATGGCGAGCACCGCCAGGCGGAAGAAGCGCTCCTGCACCAGGGCGAAGCGCTGCGCCGCCGCGAAGCCGAAGAGATGGCGCTGCTCGAAAGTTCCATCCGGCTCCGTGATGAAGCCGATTGCGCAGCGATGGACTGGGAAGCCGCTACGGGCGCTTTGAAGCAACTCGAACGGCAGGCCGCCGGGCTGCAGGCGCAAATGAATGATTTGCGCGGCCGGCGGGCGGATACCGAAGCCGAAGCGAACGCGCGGCGCGATTCGCTGGCCGGGCTGCGCGCGCGGCGCCAAACGCTCGAACAAATCCTGAACGATCATTCTTACACGGCGGAGGCGGTCAAGAAACTCTTCGCCATGCCGCAGGGCGGTGAACACGCCTCCGGGAAGAACTTCCGCGCCGTCGGCGTGCTGGCCGACTATGCCGAGGTGGGGGAAGAATACGAAGCCGCCGTCGAGCAGTTTCTCCGCGACGAGCTCGAATACGTCGTGGTGGAGACCTATGACCACGCCCGCGCCGGGATCAGCCTGCTGCGCGAGGAAGTCGGCGGGCGCGCCACGTTCTTTGTGGATTCGCTGCACAACCTGCGGCTCACCGAATACGAGCCCATCATTCCCTTCCGCGCCGAGGAAGGCGTTGTTTCGCGCCTCGACAAGCTCGTGGAGTTCCGCGACCCGCTGGGCGCCGCGGCCAAGCAGTTCCTCCCGCGGCTGCGCTCGGCGTTCCTAACCGACAGCGCCGCGGCCGCGGAAAAACTCGCTCGCGAATATCCGCAGTACGCCTTCGTCCTGCCGGACGGCACTTGTTACCAGGGCCGCACGGTCACCGGCGGCCGCCCCGGTGAAGCAGGTCCCCTGGGGATGAAGCGCGAGTTGCGGGCGCTGGAGACGGAAGTGCTCGAACTCGAGAGCAAGGCGCGGGAATCTCAGGCCACGCTCGAGCGCATCGCCGCGGAGATGAGCGCCGCCGAACAATCACTCGAAGAAATCACCGCGCAACAGCGCGAGGCCGAGCGCACCGTGTACACGGCGACGCACCGCCACCAACACGTGCAGGGTGAATTGGCGCGGCTGAGCCTGGACCTCACCGTCTGTCAGGGAGAGCTCAACCGCATCCGCCGGGAAGTCGAATCGGCGCAGCAGCGGGCCGCTCGGGCGCAGGAGCAGCATGCCTCCGCCGCCGCAAGCCGCGCCGCCGCGGAAGCGGAGAGTACACGCCTGACCGCGGAACTGACCGGCATGCGCCTGGCGATCCAGACTGCCCAGGAGGAACTCGCCGCGGCACGCGCCGATCAGGCCGCGCTCGCCGAACGCCTGGCGGCTGCGGAATCTCTTGCCGCGCGCCTGCAGGAAGAGGGGCTCGAAATCGAGCGGCGGGAAGCGGCGCTCCGCCAGCAGGTCATGACCGTGGAAGAGGAAGCCGCCGCGCTCGTCCGCCAGAGCGAAGAAGTAAGCCGGCAGGTCGAAGGATTGCGCACCGAAAAACTGCGCCTCGAAGCGTTGCAGAAAGAGCTCGAGCAGGGATGGGAGTCCGCGCGCACGCGCGTCACACAGACCGAGGACCACCTTCGCATGGGCCGTCAATCGCTCCAGGAGCTGCGCGAAGAGCGCAGCCGAGTCGAGATCGACCGCGCGCGCAACGATTCCGACCGGCAGCACCACCGCGAGACGTGTCTCGCGGAGATCAACGCGCACCCCGAGGACCTCCTCGTGCAGGAAACGGCCTTCCTCACCGGCGAAGAGCTCGCCGCCGCCGAAACCAGCTACCGCGAGATGAAGGCGCGCATCGAAGCCATGGGCCCGGTGAACATGATGGCGCTCGAAGAGTTCAACGAGTGCGACCAGCGCTTTACCTTCCTCACCCGCGAGCGCGACGACCTGCTCAATTCCATCGAGGATACGCAGCAGGCTATCCGCGAGCTCGACGAAGTTTCCCGCGAGAAATTCGAGACTGCCTTCACGGAAATCAACCGCAACTTCGCCGACGCCTTCCACGCCATCTTCGGCGGCGGCACCGGCGAGATGCGCCTCACCGAGCCGGACAGCTCCGGCGATGCCGGCATCGACGTGGTCGCGCAGCCGCCGGGAAAGCGCCTGCAGAACGTCCTCCTGCTCTCCGGCGGCGAGAAGGCCATGACTGCGCTTGCGCTGCTGATCGCCATCTTCCGCTACCAGCCAAGCCCGTTCTGCATTCTGGACGAAGTGGACGCGCCGCTCGATGAGGCCAATGTCGGGCGCTTCACACGGCTCGTCGAGCAGATGAATACGCAGACGCAGTTCATCATCGTCACGCACAATCGCCGCACCATGGAAATGGGTTCGGTCCTCTATGGCGTGACCATGCAAGAGCCCGGCGTCTCGAAGCTCGTCTCCGTGCGCTGGGAAGGCGAAGCGTCGCCCGAGCCGAGACGCGCCGCAGCCGCCGCTTCCGCCGCATGAATCTGTGATCTGAGATTCCGGGTGTTGAGGCGGGCTTCCGCTCGCTCTTCTTCTCCGGAAACGGATTCTGAAGCCTGAAACTTTTGTCTCCCGTTCCCATTTTTTCCTCGGATTTCCACTTCCCGGAACATTGACTTGCCACTCCCCTGCGCTAGAATACCGTCCTCATTTCCAAGGTGAGGGCCCCTGTGTCAGCAACGCCTGTACAACGCGTCGTACGGGAAACTCACTTTCCGGGCATCGCGCCCTTGGCGCGCGGAAAGGTCCGGGACATCTACGATCTCGGCGACCGCCTGCTCATTGTCGCCACCGACCGCCTGTCCGCGTTCGACGTCGTTCTGCCGACCGGCATCCCGGACAAGGGCCGCGTTCTTACGCAGCTCTCCCTCTTCTGGTTCAACCAGCTACGTGACATCACGCCCAACCACGTCCTGAGCGGCGCCGAACTGCCTCCCCCCTTCGACACCCATAGCGGCGAGCTTGCCGGGCGCACCATGCTGGTGCGCAAGACCAAGCCGCTCCCCATCGAATGCGTTGTCCGCGGCTATGTCTCCGGCTCGGGCTGGAAGGACTACAACACCACCGGGAAAATCTGCGGAATCCAGTTGCCGGCAGGTCTCCGCGAATCCGGACGGCTGCCGGAACCCCTCTTCACACCCTCGACAAAAGCCGTTTCCGGCCACGACGAGAACATCACCTTCGAGCAAGCCGCTTCGATTGTGGGCGGGCCGCTCGCCGAGCGCGTGCGCGGCGTCAGCCTCGAAATCTACCGCCGCGCCGCCGCCTACGCGGAGCCCCGCGGCGTCCTCCTCGCCGACACCAAGTTCGAGTTCGGCCTGCTCGGCGGCGAGCTCATCTGGATTGACGAGGCCCTCACGCCGGACTCATCCCGATTCTGGCCCGCAGACCGGTACAAGCCCGGCGGTCCCCAGCCGTCTTTCGACAAGCAGTATGTACGCGATTATCTCGAACGCATCGGCTGGAACAAGCAGCCGCCAGGACCAGAATTGCCCGAGGACATCGTGGCGGCTACGCAGGCCAAGTATCGCGAGGCGTACCGGATTCTCACCGGCCGCGAACTCGACTAGGGGTTTTCTCATCCGCAGCGCAGCGTGCTGTTTTTCAATCGGAGCGTGCGATCGTGAAAGACCAACTGGAAGGTCTTGTAGGCCTGATGGTGGAGCGCGGAATCCTCTTCGACGAAGCCATCGGTGAATTCGAAAAGCGCTTCATCAAGCGTGTGCTCGACCGCGCCAACGGCAATCAGTCCCGCGCTGCGGAGATCCTCGGCATGCACCGCAACACGCTCAGCCGCAAGATCGGGCAGTACAAGCTCGGCCACCACCCCGCCCGGTGAACCCTGCGGGTAAATCCAGGATTCGCCGACGCCAAAAGGAAAAGCGGCTCCGACACTTCCGGAGCCGCTTTTCCTTCACGAAGTGGTGAGCCGTTTACCGTCCGGGGGGCTTCTTGGCTGCCGGATGCCTCACCAGGGGCTTTTTGACAGGGGCCTTCTTGTCTGCTGGAATGTCCTCGGCGTTCACCTTGGCTTTGTCCCAGTGGAGCAGGAAGGCGGGATCAGGATCATAGGAGACGAGCGTGCCGGTAAATCGGGGCGCGCCGTCCTTCTCAAGCCGCGCCGCGTCCGGCTGGCCAATCACTCTCACTTCCATATTTGGCACCGTGGCGGCCTGGAACTCTGCATCGCTGGTCACAAACGCGAGCTTGAGCATGACCGCATCGGTTCCCGGCCTGACTTCAAAGAGCTTGCCCGGCACTTCCGGAAATTCCAAACCGCACGAAGCCAGCCAGGTCACCTTTCCCTTGTCGCCGCCTGTCTTCAGATCGGCAATGACCGAGGCAATCGTCATGTCCTTTCGCGCGGCGTCGAGATCCGCGGAGCTGGGCAGCTTGTAGCTGTCCGGCCGGTCCGAGGAGCTGCCGGCCAGGGCAATCAGCTCGTTCATCTGTGCGTCCAGCAGGTTATCGCAGCTCGGCTGCTGGTAATTGAGCATCTGCGTCCGCAGATACTTCCGGACCTGGGCTTCCGTCTGGCCCTTCAGCGCGACGGAATGAGCCAGCGCCCAGAACCCGTCGAGCGAATGCGGCGGAGTGGACGAAAGGTGGGCAACTCCAAGACGGAACCACGTCACGGCCTCGTTCGGCGTCAGCGCCAGCGTGGCCTTGTAATACTGCACGGCATTCGGAAAGTCCTTCGCGATCATGGAGGCCGAAGCCGCCGTGTAGTTGAAGAGGATCATGGCGGGCTTCCGGAACTGTTCCTCAAATGTCTTGTCGTCCACGTTGTCGGGCTTCTTGACCTCGTTCATCGACTTCAGCCCGGCGATGGCGGCGTCCCGAGCCTTGGCGGCCTGTTCCTTATCATTCGAATTGAGGTTGTTGTAGGCAAACGACCGCGCATAATACGCCCCGTAGCGCGCATTCGCATCCGCCTTGTCCCCGAGGCCGATCAGCTTGTCGGCGTATTCAATCACCTTGGGAAAATTCTTGAGCTGATTGTATGCCTGGTAGTAGAGCGGGTATTCGTAGACCAGCAGCGCGGAATTCGAATACTTTTGAAGGCATTCATCGAGCAGCTTGATCTGCTGCGCAGGATTCTTGTCATTCTGGGCGGCAATGTAGCAGTTGTACTCGGCCATCGTGTACGGCTGCTTGCCGCCCGGATCCTGCGCCTTTGTGGCGGAGAAGTAACCGCCCGTGAAAATCACGGCAAGCGCCGCAGCGAGCGCGGCGACGGCCAGTTTGCGTGTTCCGTTCATCCCTAGTCTCCTCAATCAAACAGCGGTTTGGGATCGGTCCTTCTCTGTCTTCGCCGGTGCGGGATTCCAGCGCGAATCACTCCATCCGGAAAAACTTCCGCATTATAGGGAAAGCCGCGGGGAATCCGCAAGACGTTACCCCCCAGCAACCGGAACATTCTCTGGTTACTTACGGGGCAGGACGTCTCGTCCTATTTCGCCGGCGCACCTCCGGTGCTTTGCACCATCACGATGATAAGATGAGTTTCCCACAAAAAGAGTGGCCTGGGTGAGGAAGTATCTCATGACCAAGCAAACGAAGGAAATAGCGCAAGCGGGAATGCAAGGCTCTCTGGCAGGCACCGTCGCCCTGGTGACGGGCGGCAGCCGCGGGATTGGCCGCGCCGTGGCCCTGCGGCTGGCCGCACTCGGAGCGGACGTGGCCGTCTGCGGAAGAGACCGCGCGGCCTTGCGGGAGACCGAGGCCGCTGTGCGCGCGGCCGGGGTTCGCACCTTCAGTTGCGTTGCGGACGTCACACGCTCGTCCGATGTCCAGCGCCTGGCCGCCGAAACGCAAGACGCTCTCGGCCCCGTCGCCATCCTGGTGAACAACGCCGGGGTCGGTCTGTTCGGTCCCGTTCACGCCCGCTCCGAAGAAGAATGGGACCGCGTCCTCGACACCAATCTGAAAGGGGCCTTTCTTGTTTCACGCGCCATCGTTCCCTCGATGATCGGGCGAAAGAAAGGCCACATCATCCAGATCAGCTCCCTCGCCGGGAGAAATACCTTTGCCGGCGGCGGCATTTACTGCGCTTCCAAGTGGGGTCTCCACGGCCTGTCCGGATGCATGGCCGAAGATCTCCGCGAATACGGCATCCGCGTGAGCCTGGTTTGCCCCGGAAGCGTCGCCACCGATTTTTCTCCGAAGACCAACAAAGACATCTCCAAAATGCTTCAGCCGGAGGATGTCGCTCACGTCGTGGAGATGTTGGTGACACAGGCGGAGCAGAGCTTTGTCAGCGAAGTCCACCTGCGCCCGCTCCACAGGCCGTAGGGAGCCCTGCTAGTTCCTCTTGCCAATAATCGTTATAACGCTTATTCTTGCCGCATGCATGCTCGCCCCCGCGCCGCCCGCCCGGCCAGCCCGCTCGAGGAAAGGGTCTTCGTCGGCCTCCAGCGCTCCGCCGATTTGCTTCTGCAGGGTGTCGAGCGGCTCCTGAAGTCGCAGGGGCTCTCCCCCGCCCAATACAATGTTCTGCGGATTCTTCGTGGAGCGGGTCCCGGAGGACTCTCGTGCCGGGAAATCGGCCAGCGCATGGTCACCCGCGATCCGGATATGACGCGCCTGCTCGACCGGATGGAACAGCGCGGCGTCGTAACCCGCGCGCGCCAGAAGGCCGACCGGCGTGTGGTGACAACACGGGTGACCTCGGGGGGGCTGGAGTTTCTCAAACGCCTCGATCAGCCGGTTCGCGATCTGCACCGGCGGCAACTCCGGCACATGCCGGCGGCCCGTCTGAAGACGCTGGCGCGGCTTCTGGGCGAGGTGCGCGCGGCGCCGGAGTGATTTCAGCCCGTGTCTACCCGAATTCCCTTTCAAGGCATCGAATGTTCAACGCTCGTCACAACAAGAAAAGGAGACGCATCATGACCTGTAGTCCGTTGTACCGAATAGCAAGCGTCCTCACGATAGCCCTTTTGCTGGCATCGGGAGCCGCGGCCGCCAACACTTCCTGGACGATCGATCCGCAACATTCCGCCGCTCAATTCTCCGTGCGGCACTTGACCATCTCCACGGTCCGCGGCGAATTCCACAATGTGAAAGGGACCGTCGTCGTGGACGACGGCGACATCACGAAATCCACCGTGGACGTCACGATCGAAGCCACAACCGTGGACACGCGCGAGCCCGGCCGGGACAAAGACTTGAAGAGCCCGAACTTTTTTGACGTCGAGAAGTACCCCACCATTACCTTCAAATCCACGAAGGTCGACAAGGCCGGCCCGGGCAAGCTGAAAGTGACGGGCGACCTGACCATGCACGGCGTGACAAAGAGCGTGGTGCTCGATGTCGAAGGCCCAACGGCTGCGATCAAGGATCCCTGGGGCAACCAGCGCGCCGCAGCAAGTGCATCCACGAAGATTAACCGCCAGGACTTCGGCGTGAAGTGGAACGCCAAGATGGATAATGGCGGCCTGGTGGTGGGCGACGAAGTCTCAATTTCGATTGAGATCGAAATGATCCACAAGTAATCCGCGGATTCGTTCCCGGAACGAAATCGTCCAAGTCGTGACGCCCCGCGGGCGGTGCCTTCGCACCGCCCGCAGAAGTACCATCATCGAAAGGATAGGAATCACCATGGAAAACCCGGCGGCAAACGAATTCCCAATCCACGACCTGCTGAAGCGCCGTTGGAGTCCGCGGGCGTTTTCCGAAAAAGGGGTTCCGCCGGAGGTCCTGCGCAGCCTCTTCGAGGCGGCTCGCTGGGCGGCCTCATGTTTCAATGATCAGCCGTGGGCCTATGTCGTTGCCACGAGAGACAACGCCGAGGAGTTCGCCCGCATGGCCAGCGTTCTCATGGAAGGGAACACGGTGTGGGCCGCCAAGGCCCCGGTTCTGGCGATTTCCGTCGCCCGGCACAACTTCCATCACAACAAAGAACCCAATCGCCACGCTTTTCATGACACCGGCGCCGCCAGCGCGAGCCTCGCCTTGGAAGCAACCGCCCGAGGCCTCGCCGTCCACCAGATGGGCGGCTTCTTCGTGGACAAAGCCCGCGAGGTCTTTCAAATTCCGGAAGACTGGGAGCCTGTTGCAGCCATCGCGATCGGCTATCCGGGGGAGCCCCATTCCCTGCCGGAAAAGCTTCGCGAACGCGAAGGCGCCCAGCGCAGCCGCAAGCCGATTTCCGAATTTGTGATGTCCGGGAAATGGGGCCAGATTTCTCCCTTCGCCCAGCCAGTCCCTAAGGCATGATCTGGCCGATGCCCAGCTCTCTCGACTTCCTGCTCCGACACGGCTCGCTGGTCCTCTTCGCTTGGGTTTTCGCGGAGCAGCTCGGCATGCCCATCCCAGCGATCCCCTTGCTCCTCGCCGCCGGCGCCCTGGCCGGCTCTGGACGTATGAGCCTCGCCATGTCCCTTGTCACCGCCGTTGCCGCAGCGCTTCTGGCGGATCTTTTCTGGTACGAGCTCGGCCGCCGCAAGGGCATCCAAGTCTTGCAGTTGCTCTGCCGCATCTCTCTCGAACCCGATTCCTGCGTCCGCCGCACGGAAGGCGCCTTCGCCAAACACGGCGCGCGGTCCCTGCTCGTCGCAAAATTCCTCCCCGGCCTCAGCACGGTGGCTCCGCCGCTCGCCGGCATTTTTCACATGCGGCCGCAGCGATTCCTTCTGTTCGATGCGCTCGGCGCGTTTGCCTGGGCCGGCAGCTTTCTGGGGCTCGGCTACCTGTTCAGCACGCAGATCGAGCGCGTGGCGGAGCGCGCGCTGGCACTTGGCGGCAGCTTGTTCATTCTGCTGATTGGCGCGCTGGCCGCCTACATTGCTTACAAGTTCATCGCCCGGCAGCGCTTCCTCCGCGAGCTTCGCATTTCCCGGATCACTCCGGAGGAACTGAAGGAAAAGCTCGACGGCGGCGAAAACCTGGTCATCGTGGACCTGCGGCACTCGCTTGATTTCGAAATGGAGCCGGAAACGATTCCCGGCGCGTTCCGCATGGACGCGCAGGAGCTGCAGGAAAAGAATGATCGCCTGCCGCGCGATCGCGAAGTCATTCTGTACTGTACTTGACCGAACGAAGCGACAAGCGCCCGTGTGGCGCTGCTCCTCCGAAAGCAGGGGATTCAGCGCATCCGCCCGCTGCAGGGCGGCCTGGACGCCTGGCGCGAGCGCGGCTATCCCCTTGCGTCCAAGGCGGCGTCCGGCGCTTAGAAAAACGCACAGGTACTTCTGGCGTGGTTTCTACAAGCGAGGCAGCACAATCCCCTGCTGTGATTGATACTTCCCCTTCTTATCCTTGTAGGAGACTTCGCATTCTTCATCCGACTCGAAGAAGACTACCTGGCAGAGGCCTTCGTTGGCGTAGATCTTCCCAGGCAGCGGAGTGGTATTGCTGATCTCCAGGGTCACGAACCCTTCCCATTCCGGCTCGAACGGGGTCACGTTGACGATGATCCCGCAACGCGCGTAGGTAGATTTGCCCACGCAAATCGTGAGCACGTTGCGCGGGATGCGGAAATACTCCACCGACCGCGCCAGCGCAAACGAATTGGGTGGGATGAGGCAGACGTCCCCTTTGTAATCCACCAGCGAGCGCGGGTCGAAATGCTTGGGATCCACGATTGTCGAATTGACGTTGGTGAAGATGCGGAATTCGTCGGCCACGCGGATGTCGTACCCGTAGGAAGAGAGACCGTAACTGATGACGCCCTCCCGGATCTGCCGGTCCGTGAAGGGCTCGATCATCTTGTGTTCCAGCGCCATGCGGCGGATCCAGCGGTCCGGCTTGACCGACATCCGTGCCTCCCGTGCGTTTGCGGAAAATTGTGCTGCGCGGAAAGAAGCGCAGTGTAGTACACAGGACACAGCTTGACAACCCGGAACTCACCCACTAGCATCGGCATTCCCAGCGCCTCGGGAGGTCTGTGTGATTAAGCTCGACATCGTAAATGCCGTGGTGACACGCGCCAGCATCAGCCGCACCAAGGCCGAACAGGCCGTCGAAACGATTTTCGAGGCTCTCAAGAATGCCATGGGCCGCGGCCAGAGAATAGAGCTGCGGCGCTTCGGCGTCTTCAGCGTCAAGCCGCGCAAGACCGGCATCGGCCGCAACCCGCGCACGGGCGAAGAGGTCAGCATCCCGCCGGGCAAGGCTGTACGCTTCAAGCCGGGAAAAGAGCTGCAAGGGATTTGACGCCCAGCCCGCCCATTCCATCGGGAATTCCCGTCTTCGATGCCGGTGGCATTCCGCCTGATCCTTCGTGACGCCACCGGAACCCAAGCACGCGCTTCCGCCGGACTCGAATGCCGCCGAATGGGGCCGCGTGGCCGTGGCGCCCGCGGAACCTCCGCCGCAGCCGCACCGTCCTCCCCGAAGGCAGCTCCTTCTGGCGATTCTTCTTTTCGTCCTCACGCTCCTGTTTACACTTGCCGCCGGCGCTCAGTTTGCCACCGCCTACTCTCAAGATCGGTCGCTCTCCCTGGACGAATTCATCCGCTCGCTCAAACTTCTCATGACGGATCCCCTCGCATTGAGCGCCGGACTCCCCTTCGCCCTGACTCTGATGGCCATTCTGCTCGCGCACGAGCTCGGCCACTGGTTCGCCTGCCGGTGCCACGGCATTCGCGCGAGCTATCCGCTGTTCATCCCCGCTCCGACTCTCATCGGAACCCTCGGCGCGTTCATTCTCATCCGATCGCCGATCCGCAGCCGGCGGGCCCTGTTCGATGTCGGCGCGTCAGGGCCGATTGTCGGCTTCTGCGTGGCCATCCCCGCCCTGGCATACGGAATCTTGCGGGCAAAGGTTGTCCCGGGGCTGGCGACGGATTCCGAGCTCGTCTTCGGCATGCCCGCGGCTCTGCGACTGATTGCTTCGGTCCTGCGGCCCGGCGCTCCCCTACAAGATCTGCTCCTTCATCCGGTTGGCCGCGCCGCGTGGGTGGGCCTCCTCGCCACCGCGCTCAACCTGCTCCCCGCCGGCCAATTGGACGGCGGCCACATTCTGCGCGCCGTAAACGAGCGCTGGCACCGCCGCTTCTCGCTTCTCTTGCCTTTTTGCATCGCCCCGCTCGGCTACTTTCTCTGGTGGAGCTGGTATATCTGGGCAGTCCTCCTCTTGCTCTTGACGGTTCTGCGGCCCGCCCCTCTGCTCCACGACACAACGCCCCTCGGTCTACCCCGCATGCTGGCTGCCGCTGTCGCGCTCCTGATTTTTCTGCTCTCTTTCATGCCCGCGCCTGTTCGCATCCTGCAAGACCGCGACGCGGAACTTCCCCACAGCACTCTACGATTGACCGGGCCTGGGAGCGCGGTATGATGCCGCCTTCGATGATTTGAAATTCACATTTCGGAAGTAGGCGGAGTCTCCGTTATTAAGATTGGAGCGGCATGAGCACACTGGTTCGCACGCTAGGCTTTCGGGACCTCCTCCTGCTCTTCATCGGGTCCGTCATTGGATCCGGAATTTTTCTCACCCCCGGCGTCATTCTCCGGCAGGTGGGAGGCTCCGTCGGCATTTCCTTGCTCGTTTGGATCGTCGGCGGTGTGCTCTCGCTTCTCGGCGCGCTGACTTACGCCGAGCTGGCCGCGGCGAATCCCGCCGCCGGAGGGCTCTACTGCTTCATCCGCGATGGATTTGGGCGGCTGGCGGCGTTTCTCTACGGCTGGTGCCTGTTCCTGGTGATCGCCAGCGGCTCGGTTGCCGCGCTAGCGCGTGCCTTCAGCCGCTATCTCGCGGAAGTGATTCCGCTCACGGAGGCGGGCGCGACCGTGGCATCCGTCCTGATGATTGCCGTGGTCACTGCGGTCAACGTCTGGGGCACGCGCAAAAGCTCCAACCTGCAAAACTGGACCACCCTCGTCAAGGTGCTCATCATCCTGGTTCTCAGCGCCGTCCTCCTCGTGCTCGGCCGTCATGCCGGCGATCTTCCCCGGGCGCTCGGCACGGCGCAGCACGGCTTCTCTCTGCTCTCGAGTTTCGGCCTGGCGATGATCACGGTCCTCTGGGCGTACGAAGGGTGGCAGTTTGGAACTTACAGCGCGGGCGAGGTCGTCGAGCCGCAGAAGAACTTTCCCCGCGCTTTTCTCGCCGGTTCGCTGATTCTCGCCGGCCTCTATCTGCTCGCGGTGATCGCGTACCTCTTCGCGCTGGGCCCGGCGGCAGCGACCGCCAGCGACGCGATCGCGGCGAGCTCCGTGGCCGCGGTTCTCGGTCCCTGGGCCGGCCGCGTCGTGGCCCTGACCATTCTCATCTCCACCTTCAGCGCCGCGAACAGTGTCATCCTGACGGCCCCGCGCGTTTTCTACGCCATGGCCAACGATAATCTTTTCTTCAAGAAGCTCGCGGAGGTGCACCCGAGGTTCCGCACCCCCGCAGCCGCCGTTGTCAGCCTGGGCCTATGGTCGGCTGTCCTTGCCTGCGCTGGGAAATTTACGGAGTTGATCGGCGGCGTTATCTTCATCGGCTGGATCTTCTACGGCTTGGGTGCTGCCAGCATTTTCCCTCTGCGCCGTGCCACGTCAGCCCGGAGGATCCCCTACCGCGTTCCCGCCTATCCCTGGACGCCTCTTTTGTTTGTGATCGCCGCGGCTGCCATCGTCGGCAACGCGGTCTATGTCGCTCTCCGCGACCCCAAGGGCTTCGGCAACATCGCGATCGCCATCGCTCTCTTCGCCCTCGGACTCCCTGCCTACTTCTTCTGGCGCAAGCGCGCCGCCGCCTGACGCGATTCCGTGCAGGGGGGACGAAACTTGTCCCGAGCGGAGCCGAGGGAGTCCGCCCTCTCTTCTGCTCCGCTATAGCAAACTCAACGGGTCCATATCCACCAGGACAGCAGTCCGGGGAATCTCTTTCGATTCGCAATGTGCCATGGCCCCGGCCAGCAACTTCGTCAACAACGAGCGTTTCGGCGACTTCAGCAAAAATTGAAAGCGATGTTCCCGCTTGATCCGCGCGAGCGGCGCCGCAGCGGGCCCCAGGATCTTCACGCCTTTCCCCTCGTGCGGCGCAAAATATTCGCTCAATTGCCGCGACCACCGGATGGCGTTCTCTAGCTGCGTATCCCGCACGATGATATTGGCCAGCGCGGTGAACGGCGGGTACGACATCATGCGGCGGAAATGCAACTCGCGCTCGAAAAACGCCTCGTAATCCTGCTGCGCCGCGTCCCGGATAGCATAGTGCTCCGGATAGAATGTTTGCACCAGCACCCGCCCCGGCAATTCCCCGCGTCCCGCCCGCCCCGCCACTTGCGTCAGCAATTGAAAGGAGCGCTCCGCCGCGCGGAAATCCGGCAGGCTCAGCGTGGAATCGGCGGACACCACCCCGACCAGCGTCACCCGCTGAAAATCGTGCCCTTTCGCCAGCATCTGCGTCCCCACGAGAATATCCAGAGCGCCCGATGCAAACGCGCTCAATGTCTGCTGGTATTGCCTCTTGGTCCGCGCCGTGTCCCGGTCCAGCCGCCCGACGCGCGCTCCCGGAAATTCTTTTCGCAGCCGCTCTTCGAGCTGCTCCGAGCCTTCTCCAAAATAGTGGAGATAGGCGGACTCGCACTTCGGGCACTTCTTCGGCACGGGCTGCCCGGCGCCGCAGTAGTGGCATTCCAGGCGGTTCCGCTGTTTGTGATAGACCAGCGAAATGCTGCAGTTCGCGCACTGCACGGACGCGCCGCAGCTCCGGCACAGCACGAACCATGAATACCCGCGCCGGTTGAGCAACAGCAGCGCCTGCGTCCCCCCCCGCAGGCACTCTTCGATTCCCCGCCGCAGCGCCGCCGAGAGCGGACTGGTGCTCTGCGTTTCGCGAAAATCGTCGCGCAGGTCTACGATCTCCACCGGAGCCATCGGCCGGTTCTCAATGCGCGTGGGCAGCGTCAACAATTGATACTTCCCCGCTCGCGCGTGATGGAAACTCTCGAGCGATGGGGTCGCGGAACCCAGCAGAACCACCGCCTGTTCCTGTTTCGCCCGGACGATGGCCACGTCCCGCCCGTGATACCTCGGCGTCTCTTCCTGTTTGTAGCTGCCCTCCTGCTCCTCGTCCACGATGATGAGGCCCAGGTGATCGAGCGGCGCGAAGACCGCCGACCTCGTTCCCACCACCACCCGGGCCTCCCCGTTCCGGACTCGCCACCACTCCCGCGCGCGCTCCACGTCGCTCAGCGCCGAGTGCAACACCGCCACGCCTTCAAAGCGCGCGCCGAACCACGCCCGGCACAGCCGCCCGATCCACAGCGTCAGCGCAATTTCCGGCACCAGGACAATTGCCGTCTTGCCGCGCGCCAGCGTCTCCTGCACGCATCGCAGATAGACTTCCGTCTTGCCGCTCCCGGTGACGCCGAAGAGTAGATTCACCCCGAACGCCGCATCCTCGAGCTGCCGGCGAACTTCGCGGACGACCTGCTCCTGCGCTTCGCTCAACTCGTGCGCCGGAGGAGTGAACCCCACCTCGAAGGGATCCTCGCCGGGATCAATCGGCTCTTCCCAGCTCTCCAGCAGCTCCTGCCGCAGCATTCGCTCGATCACCGCGCGCGACACCTGTGCCAGCCGCAGCAGCATGGGCAGGGGCAACGGCCCTCGCTCCACCTCCAAGATCTGCCGGATGCTCTCTTCCTTCGGCGGCAGATCGATCTGTTCCTTGCTCTTCCACGAAATCACGCGCTGCGTTCTCCGCTTCGTTCCAAGAATATTCTCGTGCAGTTGCGCGAGACCCTGGCGCAGAAGCCTCGCGAGTGTCGCCTTCTTCGTCTCTCGCTTGGGCAGCAGAGCCGTTCCTCCGCTGCTTTCCACCTGCTCCGTTTCACGAAGAAACTCCAAATCTTCCGTGGAGACGCCGCTCATGGTCCGCGCCGCAAGGGCCTCCCGGCCTTTCTCCGTGAGGCGGATCTCCTGCCGGGAGTGAAGCTCCGTCACCGGCGGCAACATTGCGCGATAGACGTCTCCCGGCGGCGCAAGGTAGTAGCCGGTGATCCATTGGCCGAGTTGCATCAGGGCGGAAGGAAGCGCCGGCAGGAGATCGAGAACGCGCGCGATGGGCCGCACCTTTGCGCCGATGGGAGGCTTGGTATCGAGCTTGACGACAACGCCGACGAACGACCGTCTCCGGAACGGCACGAGCACGCGGCTGCCTTCGCTCACCGCCTCGGCCATCTGCTGCGGCACCGTGTAGGTAAAAAGCGACGGCAGCGGCACCGGCAGCGCTACGTCGCAAAAACGATCGCTCATCGCGCGTTGTAGTTTAGCAGGAGCCGTAACTCCGGCGCCGAATTCGAGGCGGACTCCGCGGCTCCTCTGAAATCGTGGAGCTCACCGGGCGATGAGGTAAATCCCGGCAAAAATGAACGAAATCCCGGTCCACTGCCGCAACGTGGGACGCTCGCGCAAGACAATCGCCGCCAGAGCGACCGTCACTGCTCCGTACAGGGAAGAGAGCACGCTCACCACCGATAGTTGCTCGAGTTGCATGCCGCGGTTGCTCATCAAGAAAGCGCCGGTGTCCAGAATTCCCATTCCCCAAATCTGCCATCTCACCGCTCCCGCCGGCAGATGGATGGGCTGCCGCCCCACCCGCAGGAGCGCCAGGGTCACAATCACGCTCGTCATTCGGATCATCCACACCGATGCGTATGGCCCCACCCGCGGCACCACGCGGATTCCCAGCAGCCAGAACAACACGCCGAATCCCACCGACGCGAGCAGCGCCCAGGCAATGCCCGAGCTTCCTTTGCGGGGCGCGGCAGGTCGCTCTACCGTTTGGTCTTTCGCAGCGGCCGGCTCGCCTGCCGCAACGAGGATCACGCCGATAAGGGTCAGGACAATTCCGATCGCGCGCGCCGTCGTCAGCCGCTCTCCGGTCGCCAGCGCGAGCATCACCGTCAGCGCCGGATAACTCGCCGAGATCGGCGCCACAACCGCCAGCTTGCCCACTTCGAACGACCGGTAGAGGCACAGCGTTGAGAACGCATTCATTCCGCCCGCAAGGACTCCCCACGCCCACGGCTGCCAGCCCGAGCCATCGAAGAGATGTCCCCACGCGCCGAAATGGAAAAGAAAATAGGTCAGGAGAAGGAATCCGGTCGCCTGCATGTAAAACACCGTCCGCAGGGTCCCGATGCGGCGGGTTGCGAACCGCGCGAGGAAATCCGAGAAGCCCCAGCCCAGCGCCGTTGCCAGCCCCAGAAAAACGCCCATGCCCGCTAAGCCGGCTTGCCTTTCTTACCCGTGAGCCCGAGGACGGCCATCACCTTTTGCAGGTCTTTCCAGACGTCGCCTTTCGCATTCGGATTGCGAAGGAGGTACGCAGGGTGGTAGGTGGCCATCAATCGCGCGCCGCGGAATTCGAGCCACTGACCGCGGAAGTGCGAGATCGACCGGTTCGTGTTGAGCAGCGTCTGCGCCGCAACGCCGCCGAGGCACACGATGACCTTCGGCCGGATCACATCAAACTGCCTCATCAAGAACGGCGAGCACATGGCGACTTCGTCTTTTTGCGGCATGCGATTTTCCGGCGGGCGGCACTTCACCACATTGCCAATGTACACGTCTTTGCGCTCGAGGCCCATCGCCTCGATCATCTGCGTCAACAGCTTTCCCGCGCGGCCGACGAACGGCAAACCCTGCATGTCCTCGTCGTGCCCCGGGCCCTCTCCCACAAACATCAGCTCGGCGCGCGCGTGACCATCGCCGAACACAATCTTATTCCTCTGCTCGCACAGCCGGCAGCGCGTGCAATCCCCGATATCGGCGCGAATCCTCTCGAGCGAATCGTTCTCGATTCTTTCCGCCGCTTCGAAGAGGGAAAGCCCCGGGGCGACGGGAAGTGGCTCCGGCAGCGATGCGGTCTTCGGAAAAGCAGCGGCCGGTTTCGGCTTCGTGGGCACAGCAGTTCGTTTCGGCGAGATCTCTTCCATTTTTCTGGGTGCCGCAGCCACGTTCTGGATTTCCGTGGCTGTCTGGGGCGCGGCGTCAGGGATAATCGCTCGCTCCCGGTAAAAAAGCCGGATCTCGAGATCTTCGTAATAACGCAGACGATTGGTGAGCTGTTGCTGGAGTGTTTCGTCTAGGCGCCCGGGCATGGCTGGCTTATGCCGGCGACCGCTCGGCCGCCCGCGCCAGGCGGGGTGTCCTGCGGAGCCGAACCACCTCGTCCAGGATGCGCTGCGCGGCCTCGAACTTGCTCATCCTCGGAAGCTCGGTTTCCGGTTCCTCCCGCGGGATCAGCGTGACAATATTCGTGTCCCCGTCAAACCCGGCGCCTTCCGTCGTCACATCGTTGGCCACAATCAGGTCCGCGTTTTTCGCGGCAAGCTTCTTTCGCGCGTTTTCCACCACGTGGTCCGTCTCCGCCGCAAATCCCACGAGGATTCGCTCGCCCTTCTGGCGGGAGATGTCTGCAAGAATATCCGGGGTAGGCTCCAGTGACAGCATGAGCGGCGCCTTGCTGCGCTTCATCTTCAGCGCATGTTTTTCCACCGGGCGGTAATCCGCCACCGCCGCCGCCAGGATCGCAATCGTGCAGGCGGGAAAGTGCTCAAGCACCGCCCGGTGCATCTCCTCGGCCGTGCGCACCGGCACGCGCTCGACTCCTTCCGGAGCCGCAAGCGCAGTCGGACCGCTCACGAGAATGACGCGCGCGCCGCGCCGCTTGGCCGCTTCGGCCAGCGCATGGCCCATCTTTCCCGACGATCGATTCGTCAGATAGCGCACCGGATCGAGGTCTTCGCAGGTGGGGCCCGCTGTCACCAGCACCGTTTCGTTCTCCAGATCGTGCTTCAGGTAAAGCGCCTCGTTCACCGCGGCCAGAATCTCTTCGACCTCCGCGAGCCGCCCTGCGCCCACCATTCCGCACGCCAGGTACCCCTCTCCCGGCTCGATGATGCGCACGCCCCGCGCGCGCAGCGTTTCGATGTTTTCCTGGGTCGCCGTGTGCTGCCACATGTTGACGTTCATCGCCGGCGCCACCACGACCGGCGCCGTCGTTGCCAGGTACAGCGTAGAAAGAAAATCGTCCGCCAGCCCGCGCGCAAACTTGGCGAGCGTATCCGCCGTCGCGGGCACCACCAGCAGCAGGTCCGTCCGCTGGGCAACGGCGATGTGTTCGATGGCGCTGTCCAGATTCGCCGGACCGCCGGAAGAATCCGCGAAAAGATCGGTGATAACTTTCTCTCCGGTGAGCGCGGCAAACGTGAGCGGGGTGACGAACTCCCGTGCGCTGCGCGTCATCACCGCCTGCACGGTGAAGCCGTCCTGCTGCAGCCGGCGCGCCACTTCCGCAGCCTTGTAGGCCGCCACGCCGCCCGTCACGCCCAGGGTGATGCGCATCCCGCCTCCCGGCCGCCGCTACTTGCGGCGCTTGGCCTCTTTTTCCTCTGCAGTTGCGATTTCGGGAATCTCGAATTCGAGCACGCTCAGGTCGAGCTCCTCCGTGGCGATGCGCGTCGGCTTCTGCGTCCGCGGATTTTCAATGAGCGGTGGTGCGCCCGCCATAAGCTGGCGCGCCCGCCGGGCCGCAAGGACGACGTACGCGAACTGGCTTTCCGGTGCTTTCGTCTCCACGCTCATCTCAACCTTTCCCTCCAAACGAGGCTAGAAATTTCTCGACGCGTCCGCGGTTGCGCGCGCTCGAGCAGCGCAGCGCCACCACGATGGCCTGCACTTCGCGTCCCGCGCGCTCCATATCGTCGTTCACCACGCAATAGTCATAATACCGGCCGAACGCGCGAATCTCTTCCCGCGCGCGCGCCAGCCGCCGCTGAATTTCTTCTTCCCCATCCTGGCCCCGCCCGCGCAGCCGCCGCTCCAGCTCTTCTCGCGATGGCGGCAGGATAAAAATCGCCACCGCTTCGGGCAGCTTCTCCTTCACCTGCGCGGCGCCCTGCACGTCAATCTCGAGCACCAGGTCCCGCCCCGTCTCGCGCGACTTCTCCAGCCACTTCGCCGGCGTTCCGTAGGAGTGCTTTCCGAAGACGCGCGCGTACTCGAGAAACTCGCCGCGCCCGGCCATGGCGTCAAACTCGGCTTCCGTCACGAAATCATAGCATTTCCCGCTGCTCTCGGTCGCGCGCCGGGGGCGTGTCGTGCACGAGATCGACGGCATCGTTCCCGGCAATTCCAGAATGCGCTGCACGAGCGTCGATTTTCCCGATCCCGAGGGTCCGGACAGGATCAGCACCAGCGGTGCGGCTCCGTATTCCGCGCTCATTCGATGTTCTGCACCTGTTCCCGGAGTTTTTCGATTTCCGCTTTGATTTCCAGCGCAAGTCCGGTGATGGCCAGCCCTTCGCTTTCCACGCCCGGTGTCTTCGAAAGCAGCGTGTTCGCCTCCCGATGCATTTCCTGCAGGAGAAAGTCGAGTTTCTTGCCCGTCTCTCCGCCGCCATCCAGCAATTGCCCGAATTGTGTCAGATGACTGCGCAACCGGTCCAGTTCCTCGCTGATGTCGCTGCGCTCCGCGAGCAGCGCCGCTTCCTGCGCAATGCGCGCGGGCTCGAGCCCCGTCCCGCTCAAAAGTTCCTTCAGCCGGGTTTCCAGACGTTTGTGAAACGAAGGCTGCAGCTTGACGGCCAGCTCCCGGATCTGTCCGGCCTGTTCGCTGATCCGCCCGGCGCGCCCGCGCAAGTCTTCCGCCAGATGCTGCCCCTCGATTCGCCGCATCTCTTCCAGCTTGACGAGCGCATCGGCGAGACACGCCATCAGCGCCCCGCCCAGCCGCTCCTGTTCCTCCTCCGACTCGGGAACGGCGGGCGCGACACCGGCCACGACTCCGGGGAGACGCAACAGCGCGAGCACATCCACGTCCGCCTTCGAGTCCGCTTGCCGCCGCAGCTCTTCCGCGGCTTGCAGGTACGCGCGCGCCAGTTCCCGATTGATTTGCAGCGGCGCCGCTCCGGACGGCTGAATGTTCAGTTGCACTTCCACGTGGCCCCGCTGCACTTTCTCGCGCACCACCTGCCGCAGTTTCGCTTCGTAGAGATCAAACCCCTCGGGCATGCGCAGCTTCACGTCCAGAAACCGGTGATTCACACTCTTCACGCTCATGCGGACCGCCCAGCCGTCGTATTCGCTGCGCGCCAGCGCGAAGCCGGTCATCGAAACGCATCCCGGTTTCCGCCCGGGTGTTTCCCCGTGTCGTGTCATGACTTTCGCGAAGGCTCCGCCAGGCCGTTCTGCGCCAGGCGTGCCGGGGCCAGGCTCTCGTCATCCGCAAATTGCAGCTCATACAGGCGCGCGTAGATTCCGCCGCGCGCGAGCAGGTCCGCATGCGTCCCGCTCTCACGGATCTGCCCGTCCTCCAGCACCAAAATGCGGTCGGCCCGGCGGATCGTCGCCAGGCGGTGCGCGATCACGAAAGCCGTGCGGCCGACCATCAGATTGCCCAGCGCCGCCTGCACGAACCGCTCGGATTCCGAGTCCAGCTCCGATGTCGCCTCATCCAGGATCAGGATCGGCGAATCCTTCAGGATCGCGCGCGCAATCGCGATGCGCTGCCGCTGCCCGCCGCTGAGCCGCTGCCCCCGATCTCCGAGCAGCGTGTGATACCCCTCGGGCAGCTCGGTGATGAACTCGTGCGCCAGCGCCGCCTTCGCCGCGCCGGTTACGCGCGCCTCGTCCACTTCCGCCTCGCCGTAACAGATGTTGTTCCACACCGTGTCGTGAAACAGGATGTTCTCCTGGGTGACGATGGATATCTGGCGGCGCAGCGACCGCAGCGACAACTCCCGAACGTCCACGCCATCGATGCGGATGGCTCCGCTCGTCACGTCGTGAAAGCGCGGCAGGAGATTCACGAGGGTTGTTTTCCCGGCCCCGCTCGACCCCACCAGGGCGATTACCTCCCCCTTGCGCGTTCGGAACGATACGTTCCGCAGGACCGGTGTCTCGTCGTAGGCAAACCCGACATTGTCGAACTCGATTTCCCCGGAAAACTCCCGCAACTCCTTCGCCCCCGGCGCCTCATTCAATTCCTCATCCCGGTCCAAGAACGCAAACACCTGCGTGCTGGCCCCTTGTGCCGCCTGGAACTGCTGGTACACGTTTCCCATGCGCTTCAGCGGCATGTAGGCGTTGAACATGGCGAAGAGAAACGCGAAGAATTCCCCCGTGGTCATGACATGTTGGCGGATCTGGTCGCGCGCATAGAGCAGGAGCAGGGGAATCACGATCGCCCCGAGCAGGTCCATCAGCGGGGAGGTAATCACCGCGGCCCGCACCAGTCTCATGTTCTCCCGCAGCAGCCTCCGCGCCGCTTCGCGGAACTTGCGGATCTCGAACTCTTCCATGCCGAACGCCTTCACGATGCGGTTCCCGCTGACAGTTTCCTGCAGGATCTGACTCAGATCGCTCAGCCGCGTCTGGCTGTTCTCCGCCGAGCGTCGGATTTTCCGTCCGAATTTGTTCACCGGCAGGACCACCAGCGGCAGCAGGACAACCGTGGCCACCGCCATTTTCCAGTTCAGGTGCACCAGCACGGCGGCGAGCACGAGAAATGTAAAGCCCTTCTGGAAGAGATCGGCGAGATACTCGCTCATGGCAATGCGCGTGCGCTCGACATCGTTGATCGTCGCGGACATCACGCGCCCTGTCGGATTCTTCAGAAAGAACCCGATCGGCTGGCGAATGATTTTGGCATAGACCGCGTTGCGCAGATTCGTCACCGCCGCCTGACCGACGTATTGAATCTGCGTCGCGCCCAGATACTCCGCAACCGCCTTGCTGAGATAGAGGATCGCCAGCGTGATCGCGAATATCGTCCAGACGTTATGAATATGAGGCGGGAAATACTCGTTCAGATAGATGTACTTGCCGGTCCAGGGATTTTTCGTGAGCGGGAGGCTCGAGCCGAATAGATTCGGATTCAATACCCGGTCTACCGCCGGGACAATCATCAGCGCGGTCAGGCCTTCCCCGAGCGCGACAATTGCCAGCAACACGACGCCCAGCGTCAGCCGGGCCGAATACGGCCGGACGTAGCCCAGAAGCCGTTTCAATTGGGGTGAAAACAGCGACGCCACCCTCTACTCCCTTGATAACCCCATTGGTACGCTAAGCGCCGCCTCGCAGCGTGTCAAGTTACCCGCCCGCCGTTCCGGGCCGCCTACTTGTCCAGATCGCGGTGGACCACTTTCGCCGTGTAACCGTGTTTCTCGAGCGCCTTGCGCACTTCTTCCGCCATCATCACCGAGCGGTGCTTGCCGCCGGTGCACCCGATGGCGATCGTCAAGTAGCTCTTTCCTTCCCGGATGTAGTGCGGAATCAGATACGCCAGAAGGCTCTCGATGCGCCGCAGAAACTCCCCCGTCTGCGGAAAGGAACGGATGAACCGCTTGACCCGGGCGTTTTTCCCTGTAAACGGCCGCAGCGCGGGAACAAAGTGCGGGTTTGGCAGAAAGCGCACGTCGAAAACGAGATCCGCATCCGAGGGTACGCCGTACCGGTAACCGAAACTCACTGTGGAGACCAGCAGCGGCCGCTTGTGCGCGCTCTTGAACCGCTCCGTCACGAAATGCCGCAGCTCGTGGACGTTGAATTTCGTCGTGTCGATGACCACGTCCGCCAGCTTGCGGATCGGATCCATCAGCGCGCGCTCGCGCCGCAGACTCTCCCGGACCGATGCGTCCTTCCCCGCCTTTCCCAGCGGATGGGGACGCCGCGTCTCGCTGTATCTCCGCAGCAGCGAGTCCTCGCTGGCATCGATGAAGACCAGCGTCATGGGATGGTCTTTCCGCAAGTGCCGGTAAATGGCCGGCAGTTTTGCAAGCTGCACTCCCTCGCGCGCATCCACGAGCAGCGCCGCGCGCGTGAACTCTCCCTCTCCGTGGGAGTGGATTTCGGCGAACATCGGAATTAGATCCACCGGGAGATTGTCCACGCAGTAAAAACCAAGGTCCTCGAATGCCCTGAGGACCGTGCTTTTCCCGGATCCGGAAAGACCCGTGAGGATGACGAGTTGCCGGGCTGCGTGTCTTGGGGAGCGCTTCACGGGCCCGCCCGGTCTAGGCCTTCACCCGGCGCTGGTGGGTGCTGGGAATGCGCATGTCTTCGCGGTACTTTGCGACCGTGCGGCGCGTCACGCGGATCCCACCTTCTTCGAGCTTCTTGGCGATCTGGTCGTCGGTCAGCGGCTTGGCGGAATCTTCTTCCTCGATCATTTTCTTTACCACACGCTTCAGCGTCTGCAGGGACATTCCGCCGCCCTCGGGGCCGTTCACCGCCTCGGAGAAAAACGACCGCAGCTCGATCACGCCCTGCGGCGTGTGCGCGTACTTGCTGGCCACTGCGCGGCTTACCGTTGAGGGATGCACGCCTACTTCTTCGGCCACCTCTTTGATCATCATGGGCTTCAGTGTATCCGGCCCGTGGTCCAGAAACTCTCCCTGGCGGGCAATGATGGACTGGCAAACGCGCAAGATGGTGTGCTTCCGTTGCTCGATGTTCTTGAGCAACTGGATGGCTGCCGTGAAGCGTTCCTTCACATAGTTGCGCACATCGCGATCCGCCGCGTCCCGGGCCAGCAGCCGCTTATAGGTCGGGCTCAGCCGGAGCTGCGGCATGTCGTCTTCATTCAGGAGCACCTGCCACTGGTCATCCACCTTCCGGAAATAGACATCTGGCTCGACTAGCCGCGGCTCCGTCTTGTTGTAGCGCAGGCCCGGCCGCGGATCGCATTTCTTGAGCACTTCCACGGCGCGCTTCACCACTTCCACCGGCCGGTTCAGCGCGCGCGCAATCTCTTTCAACTGGTTCGATTGCACGTGCTTCAGGTGCTCGGAGACGATCTGCTGCGCCAGCGTATTCTGTGGATCCAGTATTTTCAGTTGCAGCAGCAGGCATTCCCGCAGGTCGCGCGCCCCCACCCCGAGCGGGTCGAACTCCTGCACTACGGCTATCGCATCTTCGATGTCTTCCATCGAATACTTGTTGTTCTGAGCGAGCTCTTCGACCGTGGCCGTGAGGTAGCCGTTCTCATCCAGGTTGCCGATGATACTCTCGGCAATCTCCCGCACGCTCTCGGAGCAGATGGTCACGCTCAATTGCCAGGCCAGATGGTCCGTCAGGCCCCGCGGCGAGGAGAGAAACTTTTCGAACGAAGGACGCTCGGAGGTTTCGCGTTCCTGCGATTGGCCTCCGTCTCCACCCGTATCCAGATATTGGTTAAAAAAGCTTCCGACGTCGAATTCGTCAAAGGGATTTGCGGCTGCGGTCTCCGGGACTTTTTCCGTCTCCGCTTTCAGAAACGTCTCGTCGCTGTAGTTGTCCGTGGCCGCGGGCTCTTCGGACAGCTCTTCCAGAACCGGATTCTCAATCATCTCCTGATTGATCATTTCGCGCAGCTCCAGCCGGTTCAGCGCGAGCACGCTGACCATCTGCACGAGGCCCGGCGTCAGAATCTGCTTCTGTGTCACCCGGAGATTGAGCTTTAGACCTTGCCAGCTCATGATTGGTTTGCCGTTGCTTCCTCTAGTTCAAGCGGAAATGATCTCCCAGATACACGCGGCGGACTTCCGGGTCCGCGCTCAGCACGTCCGGCCGGCCCGCTCTGAAGATTTTGCCATGATTTAGGATGTACGCGCGATCCGTGACGCTCAGGGTTTCCCGGACGTTGTGATCCGTAATCAGTACGCCGATCCCGGAGCGGCTCAAATCCCGGATGATCTCCTGCAGGTCCTTGACGGTCAGCGGATCAATCCCCGAAAACGGCTCATCCAGCAGCATAAACGACGGCTGCAGCGTCAGGGATCGCGCGATTTCCAGGCGCCGCCTCTCCCCGCCGGAAAGCGAGTACGCTTTGTTGTGCCGGACTCCGTCGAGCCCCAACTGCGCCAGCAACTCCTCCACCCGGTCGCTCTGTTGCTCCGGGGTCAGGGGGAGCGTCTCCAGCACTGCGAGCACGTTTTCCTCGCAGGTCAATTGGCGGAAGACCGAAGGTTCCTGGGGGAGGTAGCTGATCCCGCTGCGGGCCCGTAGGTACATGGGCAGGTCGGTGATTTCGTCGCCGTTCAGGAGAACGCGCCCTGAATCGGGCCGGGCGAGTCCGACGAGGATATAGAAGGTGGTGGTCTTGCCTGCGCCGTTGGGTCCCAGGAGCCCGACTACTTCACCCTGGCCGATCTCCAGCTCAACGTCGTCAACGACCCTGCGTCCACGATACGTCTTGCTGATCTCGACGGCCTGAAGCTTCAGCATACCTCGTCATTTCTCGACTCGGTGCTTCGTCAACGTCCGTGAACCTGTTTCAGAGTCTACGATGATCGTATCATCCGCTAAAAAGAAGGTCAATTGACGCCCCGTCGTGGTTCCGCTCCCGGCGTCGTAAAGCGTCGGAGTACCGCCCGTGAGCACAAACTTTCCGTCCGCCGCCGTGTACTCGCCCCGCTCCGCGGTGCCGCGCCGGCTGCCTTGTGTCACCGTCACGCCGCCCGTCGCCGCCGCTCGGCTCAATTGCTGCGCTCCGCCCCTGTCGTGGCTGAAATCCAGATCCAGAACCGCTCCGCGAATGCTCTGCGCTGCGGACTGCGCAAACACGTTGCCCTCCAGCCGCGCGCGGTTCTCCCCTTCGCGGTACGTCAGCGCATCCGACTGGATGTGCCACAGCGCCGATTGATCTTTGCCGCTGACTCCCCGCTGATTCCCCGCGTTCCCGCCGGGCCGGAAGGCAGTTTGCGGAAACACCGCCCGCACGCTCCCACTCGCATTCAACACGCGCGTATTCCGCAACAGCTCGATCGCTTCCGCCTCCAGCACCGACTCGCCCTGCCACAGCCGTGCGTGCCCGCTGTAGAGCGCGCGCCCCGTCTGCGGATTCGCCTGCAGTCGATCGGCGAAGATGTTTGCCGGCGCCTGTGCCAGTTGCACGGCCCCGCCGCGCGGCGCAATGTCCGTCGTGCGCACGCCACCCTCGGCACGCATCTCGCTCGTCCCTTGCGAGAAAATAATGGTGCGCGCCGCCGTGCGCGTGGCCGCGTCGGTCGCCAACGCGTTTCCGCTCAGCGTAGCCGTCTGCGCCGCTCGTGCGAAAGTCACCGTGCCCGCCTGGCCCCGCCGGTCGCCTTCGCGCAGCTTTACCTCACCGCGGAGAACAATCTCCGACCAGTCGCCCTTCGCGTCGAACCGCGCCGTGCCTTCCCGCGCTGTGCTTGCCTGCTCCGGCCTGCCCGGCTGCATCCGCTGCACCTGAACGTTTCCGCTCGCATTGGCCTCGCTCGGCTGCCCGTCCGGCTGCAGCCTCAGCCGGATGTTTTCCGCCTGCAGTTTTGTCGAGCGTTCCGCGCTGCCGGAATTGGATGGATCCTCCACTTTCCACTCCAGCGTTCCCGCCGCAAGGGTCTGCGCCTGCTCCAGCCGCGTGGAACCCTTCTCGACTCCCGGCGTGAACGTCAGGCGCAACGCCTCCGTCTGCAACTTCCGCAGCAGCGAGCCCGCGCCGTCCGAACGCGGTGCTCGCGCCTCCGCTATGACGCTCCCGGTCAGGGTCGCTTGCTGCGGCTCGCCCGTCCGGCCCGCAAAATCCAGCGCAAAATAACCCGCGCTCAGCGTTGTCGCCGCCGGTCCGTTCAGGAGCTCGCCCTGCACATTTCCCTTCCCTTCCACCTGCGTCATCACGCCGCTCGAATCGAGATGCGCCACCAGTTCATCGGCTGCCAGTCGCCCCTGGCCCCGCGCCTTCTTCGATCGCATCTCCGGCCTCTGCCCCCCGCCCGTACCGGCCCGCGCCACCATCTGCTGCGCGTGATAATTTGCGTCCAGAGCAAGCGTCAGCTCCCCTGCGGTAAGTTCCGTGGCGCCGGCGGACGCCGCAACCGGCCCGGCCAGCCGCATGGCTCGCGCGTCGCGCCGGTACTCCAAGCTGGAGCCGCTCACCATCAGTTCCTCGCCACCCCCGCGGCGTTCCAGCCTCGCTCCTTGCGCCGGCAACTGTTTCAGCCGCAGGCTCACTTCCTTCTCCAATCGTACGATTCCCTCTTCCGAGCGGTACTCCACTCCGCGCGCCTGCCCTTCCCCTCTCGGAAAAACGAATTTCACCATCTCACTCGTTTGCGCCAGGCCGCGCTCCCGGTCGAAGCTCACGCCTCGCGTTTCCACATGAAGCATCCGTGCGCCTGCCGGCCCCGGATCTCTCGCGGCGCGCTCCGCATCGGCGGCGCTTTGCAGATCCATCTGCACGTCGCCCGCGCATGTGATCCGGGCGCTGTCCTTCGTGTACTGGCAGCTTCGCGTGTGGATCGTGTCGTGTCTCTCACCGTTGCTCCCGAAGATTGTGATTTGCACGTCCTCGAGCAGATCCTCCGCGGCGCCTTTGAATTCGGTGGATTTGGATGCGCGCACCGTGAACAGCGTCTGCTTCCCAACGACCTTCGAGAAGCTCAGCGCCGTGGACTGTTTCTCCACGCTCGGCGGCGGAGGCGGCGGCGCCTTCGTCTTGTCGATGTGCGCTTTCACGGCGCGCTCGACGTACACCCCGAGCGTGATCGCCGCCAGTACGATGGCCACGCCCGCCGACCAGCGCGAATACCGCGCCGCTTCTGTTCTGCGCATTCTTCTCTGAGTATAGGAGAGCTGGGGAGGCTGCACAACGCGCCGGCTCGATTACCGGGTAGCCGTCTGCCGTGCAAAAGCTGTTCTTCGGAAGACTTGCGGAGCGGGATTCTAACCGCGGATCACGAGTCCTTCAATATCCCCAGATTCGCCGCCGCCACATTGTCGCGGTTCGAATTCTTCACCAGGTACATGGCCTCGTCCGCCAGGTGCATGACCCCCTCTTTGGTCCGTGAATCGAGGGGATACGCCGAAACGCCGAGGCTCGCCGTGATCCGGACATTCAATCCTTCCTTCTCGAGCCACACCGATTCGCGAATCATCTTGTGCAGCCGCCGCGCCACGACCAGCGCGTTGTCCTTCGGCGTCTGCGGCAGCAGGATCACAAATTCGTCCCCGCCATAGCGGAACGCAAAATCAATCAGCCGGCAGCTGGACTTCAGCGCATCGCCGATCTCCCCCAGCAGCCGCGAGCCCGCCAGGTGCCCGTGCGTGTCGTTCACCCGTTTGAAGAAGTCCAGGTCGATGAAGACCAGCGAAAACTCGTAGTTGTACCGCCGCGAGCGGTAGATCTCCGTCTCCAGGATGGAGCTCATGTGCCGCGCGTTGAAGAGGTTCGTGCAGTCGTCCTTGATCGTCAGCTCGTGGATGCGCTTCACGTGACGCGCATTTTCCAGCGCAATCGCCGCAAAATCCGCCAGCGCCTCCAGCAGCTTCAGGTCGCGGTTCTGAAATCCTTCCGATCCCACGCAATTGATCAGCTCGATCACGCCCAGGCAGGTGTCTCGGAACCGCACCGGCACTGCCACGATGGACCGCGTCTCCATTTTCGTCTTTTCGTCCACCTGGGAGAAAAACCGAGTATCTTTCGACACGTCCGGCACGATCACCGCTTCGCCGTGCTGCGCCACCCAGCCCGCAATCCCCTGCCCCATCTTGATGCGCACGTCCTTCAACGCCGGCGACGCCTTCCCGATGGCCAGCTCGAAGTAAAGCTCCTGCTTGCTTTCGTCGAGCAAAAGCAGCGACCAGTTATCGGGACGCAGAAACTCGTCAATTTTTTCCATGATCGTGCTGAGAACTTGATCGAGCTGGAGGGACGACGTGAGGGCCTTGCCGAGTTCCTGAAAGACGGCGACCTCGCCCGCCTCGCGGTGCTCGAGCGCCACGGCGGCAATGCGGCGCCGTTCGACGGCTGGAAATGGCTTCACATCCTCCACGTCTGGTTAAACCTGCGCCTCAGGTTTTCCGCCGGCCTGCCTGCAACGAACACACTACCCGCGGATGAGATTCGGCGAAAGTGCCGAATCGTACGCCAGTATAGGCATCTCCCTCCGCCCCGCGCAAGAATCTCCTCGCCCCCCGTTGCCATATTTGCATTGCTCCCTACGCAACGCAGCCACCCGCCCAAATTGGCATACTCGCGCGGCACATCCACGCTATTTTCCTCCGGGGCGGGCCAACACTCTGGATGGTACGGCCGGTTAGTGGGGCAAGTGCCGTTTTCGCGCGCTGGAAATCGGCCCTTTTACAATAATTGTGCAATAATTGCGCCCATGAACCTGACACTTCGCACCTTTTGTCTCTCCGTAGCGGCATGTCTGGTCTGCGGAGCCTCGTTGATCGCGCAGTCCACGGAGAACCAGACGCCCGCGCGTCCGAACGATCCGACGGAGCTCGTAAAACAGGGCCGCAAGCTGAATGGGGAAGGAAAACAAGACGAGGCCCTGGCCTTGTACCTCCAGGCGCTGCAGCAGTCGCCGGAACTCGTTGACGCCCATCTGGCGGCGGGGATTGCGCTCGACTTGAAGGGTGAATATGGCGAGGCGCGCAAGCATCTGGCAAGGGCCATCGAACTCGCGCGCCCCGAAGCCAAAACACAAGCGCTGAAGACCATGGCCATCTCCTACGCTTTCGAACGCAACGCCGGCGAGGCCGCGAAATTCGAGCGCCCGGTGTTCGATGCGCAAACCGCTGCGCAGGATTTTGTGGGCGCGGCGGAAACGGCCAACGAGCTCGCCCGCATCTCTCTGGAATCAGGCGACCTGAAAGAAGCGCATCAGTGGTATGAGAGCGGCCACGCCACGGCGCAACGCAAGCCCGGCCTGACGCCGGCGGAGACGGACCTGTGGAATTTCCGCTGGGAACACGCCCAGGCGCGCATCGCCGCGCGCCAGGGCAAGCGCGACGAAGCGCAACACCACGTCGCTGCCGCTAAGGCGATCCTCGACAAAGGCGGCAATCCGGATCAGATGCGCTTCTACCCGTACTTGACGGGCTACGTCGCGTTCTACGCCGGCGACTACAAAACGGCCATTGCGGAGTTGCAGAAAGCCGATCAGCGCGATCCCTTCATCTTGAGCCTGCTGGCACAAGCCTATGAGAAGTCCGGGGACAAGACGCAGGCGATGGAGTATTACCGCAAGGTGTTGGCCTCGAACGCGCACAATCCCACCAATGCGTTCGCCCGGCCGTTCGCAAAAAAGAAGCTCGCGGAGGGTCTCCGGTGACTCTGCCGCACTCCAACGCGTAATCCCGCCACAAAATCGCGGGCAGCCGTCACTTCCCCCTCTTGAGCCTACCTCGGGCTTGTGTAGCGCCGGACGGAATTTATCCCGAGCCTAGTCGAGGGAGACCGGCATCTCTCGTTCTTTCTCTGTAGCCGCGGGTTAATCCCGCCATCTGTTCCGCCTTGTGTAGCGCCGGGCGGAATTTATCCCGAGCCTAGTCGAGGGAAACCGGCATCTTCGCCCGCGTGGGGGCGGACGTTTGTCCGCCCTCTCTCCGGCAGGGGCCGGCCCCCCGTCGGACCATTGACCGCTAACGCTTCGGAATGAGCGACCGATTCTGATTCGCCTTGGCGATGTTTCCCGCAAGATCCTTCTGAAAGAGAGCGGGTCCGGCCGGGGCCGGCTTGCCAAAGATGTAGAGCTTGCCCTCACTGATCAGCCAGTTCTCCGGGTCCGCCACGACCAGCTCGCCCTTGCTCAGCGCCATGGCGCAGAAGTTTTCGAACTGCGGCGCGTAGCGCACTGGGTCGGCCTTGAAAAGCTCGCGATGTTCCGCGCGGGAGAAGCGGTAGCGGTATCCGTGCCACTCATATTCGATCGCCGGCAGTCCCGGCGTTGGCTTTCCGACGGTGAAATAGGCGACCGGGTCATAGCCCTTGATCGCCAGCGGGCCGGGTTCCGCAGCGACAGAAGGTATCGAGGTTCCCAACGGTAAGGCTGCGACCAGCACCAACAGGCGGACGGCAGCTCGCCGAAACAGACTATTCGCGGCGCGTGCGCTCAAGCTGGTATTCATTTGGGTATCCTCCGGTCTCTGTAAACCGAGATTTCCTTTTTGACCTCAAGATCGGGAAGCATTGTACGCCCGTCTTGCCCTCCGGTGGGCTGCTTGAACCAAGTTCCATCTTGGCCACTCCCAAAGGTTCGCGACCAGTATCAGCACAACGTCACCGGCTCCTCCGCCACCGGCGCTCTTACCTGGAACGCCGACGGCACGCTCAAACAGTTGGTCATCACGAATCCCTTCAACACTGCCGGCAGCCAGACCTGCAACGACTCGTATGACGATCTCTCTCGCCTCGCGAGTGCCAACTGCGGCGCCATCTGGGGCCAGAGCTTCGGTTACGACCCTTTCGGCAACCTCACCAAGTCCGTTCTCCCCGGCAGCGCGGGCAATTCCTTCCAGCCGACCTACAACCCCGCCACCAACCGCTTCAGCTCGATCCCGGGCACCACGCCCGCATATGACTCCAACGGAAATGTCACCGGCGACGGTTCTCATTCGTATGCATGGGACGCGGAGGGCCGCCCAATCACCTTGGACGGCATCGGCATTACCTACGACGCGCTGCTCCGCATGGTCGAACAGAACCGCTCTGGAGCGTATACTCAGATTGTGTATGCCCCCACGGGCGAAAAGCTGGCTCTGATGAACGGGCAGACCCTCGTCAAAGCCTTTGTCCCTCTGCCGGGAGCTGTGACCGCCGTGTACACCGCCTCCGGCCTGGACCACTATCGTCACCCCGATTGGCTGGGCAGTAACCGTCTCACTTCCACTCCTTCTCGCACAGTCTCCTCGACGGTTGCCTACGCGCCCTTCGGAGAGACCTATGCCCAATCCGGCGCCGCCGACCTCTCCTTTACCGGCCAGAATTCGGACACCTCCGGCGGCGATTATGACTTTCTGTTCCGCGAATACTCTACCCAAGGCCGTTGGGCCTCCCCTGACCCCGCCGGCCTCATGGCTGTGTCGCTAGACATCCCCCAATCTTGGAACCGATACGCCTATGTCCTGAACAACCCGCTGAGTTTCATTGACCCGGCAGGGCTTTTTTGCGCGTGGGACGATCATACCCGCGACGACGAGCCCGAAAACGGTGGTGCAACCAGATTGGAATGCTTAGCGCAAGGTGGAGAGTGGGTGGATACTTCGGGACCTGGAGGATGCGACGGCCCATGTGGTGGCGGCGGTGGCTCCAGCGGCGTTGACCCGTGCGCCCTTCCAGGCTCCTGCGGAGGTGGCGGCTCCGGCAGCTGTCCGCCACCGCTTGTTTGTAGTGGCGATAGCAGCGGCCAAGCACCACAGATTGGCCCACAACCCACGCTAACGTTTAAACCACCAAGTTGGCAAAATTTCACACACGATTTTCTCCCATGCTATGGAGCTCAACTGATTGACAACTTCGTTGGGAACAAGGGTAAAGCCGCCGTCACGGCCGGCACAGTCGCACTAACAGCGAAGAATCCGCTCCTTGGTGGTTCCCTGTTAGTGGTCTGGACAGGCATCAACGCGTTTAAGGCCGGCGCGGCCTGTGCCGTCGCGAGCAGGGCGGTGTATAAATGAGGCGAAAGCTATCGGACCACGAATTTCACGCGCTGTACTGTCCTGTTAAGAATACGAAAAGCGCGTTGTTTATCGTTGCCTATTTCTCTGTGGCGGCTTTTGCAGACTGGAAAGGGTTGCACAAAGCTCCCGAACACCCCAGTGTCGTTCAGCTTCTTTTCGCCATACTCGTGGTGGCAATGCTCGCTAAGTGGCTAGTGGCCTTTACGTGCTTCCGTGAGCGATTGGTCTTTGGTCTCGTTATCGTCAGCCTTGTGAGATGGGAGGTTGAAGGCTTCGCACCCTCTGTATTCAGCCAACACGTCGCGATGCTAAAATTCGGCGAACTCGCGTTGTCGCTTCTCGGTCTTATTGTGAGCCTGACCATGCTCGTCCAGTCGGCCCGGAGTCCAAATGTCGGGCCAAGCAATGCAGAGGCGTCAATTCCATGGCAGCCAAAGCAGAATCTTCTTATTTTGCTCGTTGTTACCTTATCCGTGTTCGCACTTGGCGCAATGTTATACTTCCGACCATTTCGGCAGTAGGCGGCAATAGCAGCGGCGGGTTCTTCAGCGGCCTAAAAGACAAGTTCCTCAACTTCCTGGCTGCCAACGCAAATTATCTACCGGGCGTTTGCACCGCTGGTGTTTTTGGCTTTGGTACATTCGGCGCTGGCAATGCATCAGGCGGGGTCGAAGGTGGAGGCTTGGTCGATAAACACATTGGCAGTCCAACTACTGCGGAGCCACTCGGCGAAGCCAGTTATGGGCCTGTCGGAGTCGGAGCGACGCCATCTGAGGCGCTTGTATTCGTGCAACCCGCACCAAAGGTCCCGCTCGGTGCCGTTTTCGCCGCGGATTGGCACAACGGTTTTATAAACAACAGTGGTATTTCCATTGGATTATTCGCTGGCAAGTTTGGTCATGGCAAGGGTCTCGCGGGAGGTTTTGGCGGTGGTGCTTATTTGACCTTCAGCAGCGCGGCGAACTGCCTAAAGAATTTTTAAGGTTGAGACAATTTTCACAATGAAAATAGCTCGTACATTTTTCCTGATGCTTGCCTTGGTAGGGTTTCTTTTTTCTTTTATTATTCATCTCTTAGTGTTATCGGGCCGTGTGCCCACATCAGACTTCTGGGACATGGTGCCATTCTTAGGAGCCTTCGTGTTATTTGTTTCCGCAGCTTATCTGAGCGGCACAAGGGCGGTCCGGATGGGGCTTATTCCTATAAGCGCAATTGTCAAAGACTGCCCAACTTGGCTAAAAAGAACAGAGTATTTCTTCTTCGCCTATCTAGGACTCATTTGTGTATGGGTTGTGTTAAGACCCCCCGGAATCTTTCACTGGAGAAAAGTTGAATTGCCTGCTGGAACCGGCTTTATGATCTTTTCGGCATTCGCCATGTTGTTTTACGTAAGTTCCTTTTCAATGTTATTTGGGAAACTGTTTGGCGAGAGGCGGCAATAGCAGTGCCGGTAATCAGGGGCCGAGCTTTTTTGACAAGTTCGCGGCGTGTACAGAAGCCAACAGATTGGACAATGCGCTCCGCGCTCTTGGACAGGCTTACGGCCACCCTGACCGATCCCACGGGCAAGCAGCGCAAACTGCAATACGATCCCCTAGGCCACCTCCTCTCCGCGTTTGAGCCGGATATCGCAAACGGAAACTCGCTTACCCAGCAAACTTCATACAGCTATAACGTGCTCGACGAGCTTACGCAGGTCAGTCAGGGGGCGCAGACGCGCGCGTATGGTTATGACACCCTCGGCCGTCTCACCAGTGCCACCACGCCTGAGGCGGGCCAGGTCAGCTTTACGTACGACTCATTCGATAATCTGCTGACGCGTACCGACGCACGCAGCGTCGTCACCAATTACACTTATGACGCCCTGAACCGTCCGACAGGGCTTAGGTACACGGTCCCCCAGGACAGCGGCGTTGCCCCGATGTCCAATACGGTCTGCGATCCCACAGGCGGAACAAACCCCACGGCGAATACCTGCTTCTATTACGACCAGGGCGGCTCCGCGGCCAATGCGCTTGACCGCGTCACAAGAATGGTCGACTCATCAGGCTCAGAAACCTACACGTACGATCTTAAGCGCCCGCTGGTCACCACTTTAGCCAAAGTGATCGGAACAACTACTTACACCCTGCAGTATTCTCATAATGATGGCGGCGAGATGATGTCCGTAACCTATCCTTCCGGTCGGCAAGTACAGATGGCTGTGGACGCCATCGGTAGGGCCACCACTCTTTCGGACACCTTCAACAGCGCGAGCACGACCTACGCCAGCGGCTTCGCTTATAACACTGCTGGCCAGGTCACCGGCTTCAATTACGGGAACGGCGTCGCGGCGACGTTTGGCTATTCTGCGGACCGCTTGCAAATGACTTCGCTCAAATACATGAAGGGTACGGCTACGCTTTTCAGCTTGAACTATGCCCTCGGAGCGCCAGGAAACAATAATGGCCTGATCTCCGGCGTCACAGATAACGTGGACTCTGGCCGTAGTGTCGCCTACACTTACGATCCCTTGGCACGGCTTTCAACCGCCGTCACCACCGGCTCGGCAAACTACCCGCAGTGGGGTCTCTCCTGGACTTACGACCGCTACGCCAATCGCACGGCCCAGACGGTCACGGCCGGCTCAGGCTTCAACAGTTCAGTCACCGTGGACGCGGCGACAAATCGTCTCACTGGCGCTCCTTACGCTTACGACGCCAGCGGCAACATGACCAACGACGGCAACAATACGCTCGTTTATGACGGAGAGAACCGCGTCGTCAGCGCAACAAACGCCAGCAATTCGGGAGCGTACACTTATGACGGCAACGGTCTGCGCGTCAAAAAGGTTTCCGGCAACACCACCACGGTGTATATTTTCTCCGCCTCCAAAGTGATTGCCGAATACCAGAATGGCGTTGCAGTGGGCTCGCCGACGAAGGAATATATTTACACCGGATCGCAGCTCATTGCCACGCTCAACGGAACCACCGCCACCTATCACCACAGGGATCATCTGTCCGTGCGTCTCACGACGGACTCCTCTGGCAACAAGGTCGGCGAACAAGCGCATTACCCGTACGGTGAACAGTGGTATGCCACGAACACGACGACGAAGTGGCAGTTCACCTCGTACGAACGCGACGCCGAATCCGGCAACGACTATGCCGTGGCCCGCCACTATATCAGCCGCCTCGGCAGATTCTCCTCCCCCGATCCTTTCGGCGGCTCCGTCGCCAATCCGCAGTCCCTCAATCGCTACACGTACGTCTTGAACAATCCCGTGAGTTTCATCGACCCGGCAGGGCTTTTTTGCAAGTGGGAGGATCATACCCGCGACGACGAGCCCGAAAACGGTGGTGCAAGCAAAGCGGAATGCTTAGAGCAAGGTGGAGAGTGGGTGGATACTTCGGGACCTGGAGGTTGCGACGGCCCATGTGGTGGCGGTGGTGGCTCCGGCACCGGTGACCCATGCGCCCTTCCAGGCTCCTGCGGAGGTGGCGGCGGAGTTCCCATTGGACCGCAAGGCCCCGGCGGCAATACCAGCGGCGGAGGCTCAGCTACTGGCCTCCGACCACCAACAGCATCGGAGTATCAAGCCTGCCTACAACAAACCAGGGTAAAACGCGACGAGGCCATTGCAGTCGCTCGAACAGCGCAAGTCATTGGAGGCGCTTCGATCGAACTTGCGTTTTTTGCAAACGCTCAAGCGCTACCGGTTCTAAACGCGCAATTCGTCACGCCGATTGTAAAAGGCCCAGCCGAGGAAGCGTTCCTGGCTGCATTTGACCTGGGGCATGCAGGATTTTTCGCCTACACGGGCAGCCTTGCAACTTTCGTACCGGGCTATCTCTATGTGAAAGGGACCATCGAAGTTGCAAAATCCTGGGATCAGTTTAGTGCTGACACGGTTAGCTGTGCGGCCCCACGACGGAACTGATGAGCGTGCCTTTTTTCGGGACGACCTACGCAGTAGCCGGGACCATCTGCGTCCTTTTGGGGCTTCGCAAGACACACTTGAGGATACTCTCGGTGCTCGGGGCGCTGTTCTTTGCCGTGGCCGTGCTTAACCTATATGTCGAAAACTGGGCAAGCCTGAAAACACTCGATTTCCACAGTACGACATCTCTAGCTGCGATAGGCTTTCTCGCAGCCTATACCTCGCTATCGCTTCGCCTAATGCAGCAAGCAGGCGTAAGTAGCCTACGAGCTGCATTCTTCTCTTCATACCTACCGGTTCTTTATGCCCTTGCGGTCGGGTTAACCGCGGCCGCGGGAAGTATGCAGTCGCTAGAGAATCCTCCGCTGGTATTCTACACATTTATTGTACTTATCTGTATACTCCATGTCCCTGCATTCATTGCAGGTAAGACCCAAGCCATGAGAGCGCGAGGACAGCTGCAAACTTCTCGCCAGATCGGTGTAATGAGAAGCATTGGGCTTCTCCGATGGCCACTTCTTGCGCTGGGCGCACCACTTCTCATAACTCTCATAATTCAAGTCACCACGCGAACCGACTGGAGATTGTTCGGCATCAATGCCGTACTTTCCGCCTCGATCCTGACGATTTTCGCGGCGGCTCAAACCCGAACTCCTGACGGTTAGACGGAATAAAAGCCTAGCCCGCATTTCTCACGAAGAGTGTGGTCTGCCCCCGAATCCGCAGAGTGGACCATGCGACATTCGCATCCTGTGAGGGGCCTCACCTCCCCCCGCTTCTCACTCCCCCAACCCCTGCCGCTGGACCGACTTCCCCGCCCGCCGTTCGAATACTCTTCAGTACTATTCTTCTCTTGACCATCCTCCCGCTCTCTGTTACCATGTCCCATGATTCGCCGCCGCACCGTCCTTCCAACTCCTTCCTTTGTCTCCCGCGCGACCTCCCAGAGCGCACAAAATGCGCGTTTTTGCGCATTAACTCCTTTGTTTGCCACTCTTACGCGTTTCATGGGGGGAGGGGGAGTATGGCTACTTTCCATCCAAGAATCGAGGACCAAAATGAAACACGAAAAGACGAAAGCCATCTCCAGCAACCCTTCTCGCTGCCGGCATTACACGGTCACCGGCCGATTGCTCTTGCGGAGCGTCCCCACCATCACGCACGAAATCCAAATGGGCCAGAGCTGCTCCGCCCGGGAACAAACCGTTCGCCGCGCCCGGAAGAATTTCCCACAGCCGCCAACAAGTCCCGGTTTGACACCCTTTTACGGCCCGCCTATAGTGCCTCGAAGGGATCCAAGCTCCGCGGCGGCGGAGTCACCAGCCCCAGTCGTCCAGCGGATTTATTTTCATGGCCAAGGGCAATTTTGGCGAACGGTTGCACCGCGAGCGTGAGATGCGCGAAGTGTCCGTCGAAGAGATCACCGGCGCGACGCGCATTGCCCGGCGCTACCTCGAAGCCCTCGAAAACGAGGACTGGAGCAAGCTCCCCGGCGGCGTTTTTGGCCGGGGCTTCGTCCGCAGCATCGCGCGCTACCTCGGCCTCGACGAGGACAGCCTCCTCGGCGAATACGACCTCGCGCGCAAGAGCGGGCTTCCCGTTGCGCCGCAGCCGCCGCCGCGACCGCTTCCGCGGGAACTCCCCCGCTGGCTCCCCGCGCTCATCGTTTTGCTCGTCCTGCTCGGCATCGCCGCCGGTGCCGTGTACGGTTGGCGCCGTTACGCCGCGCGCCGCAACGCTCAAGCTAGCGCTGCTCAGGCCACGGCAAACCAGCCCGCTCCCGCTGGAACTGCCAGTGCCGCATCCGCCGACGGCAAGTCCCTGGCACCCGATCCCGAGGAGCCGCCTCTCGAGCTCTCCATTTCCACCAGTGCGGCCACGCGCGTGCGCATCCTCGCCGATGGCACTCTTCTCCTCGACGCCGAATTGGGCGCCGGGGAGAATCGCCGCTTCACCGCCAGGGAGCAGTTCGAGGTCACCGCAGCCGACTCCAGCGCGGTGTTGCTCGAATTGAACCACCAGACCATGCCGCCCATCGGAACGCCCGGCGCCTCGGGTACAATTATCTTGAGTCGAAAAGACCTGAAGCAGGCGTCCGGTGGAACCACTCAGCCCTGAACAGATTGACGAACTGCGCTCCGGCCGCGTCCCCCGTGAACGCAAACTCGCCGTCTGCGCCGGCTCGCTGCATCTCGATCCCGTGGACCGCGCGGAGATTCTGAGCGTGTTCGCCTCCGACGCGGATGAGATGGTCTCCGAACGGGCGCAGCAGGCGATGCTTACCCAGCCGGTGGAATCCTTCATCGCTGCCCTTAAGCGCCCGGGCGCCCTGCCCGCTCTCTTTCACTATTGCGCGCGGATACTCCCCGACAAACCCGGTATCGGCGACGCCCTTATCGAGAACAAAGCCTGCCCCGCGGATGAGCTGCTTCACGTCGTGCGGTACCTCTCGTCGCTGGGCATCCAGGCCCTCATGGAGGAGCTCGATCGGGTCAGCGCCTCGCCCGCCCTCGCCGCTGCGCTCGAACATTCTTCCTCGGTGACGCTCGAGCAGAAAAAACAGCTGGAAGAGCTGCGCAACTCATCCGTGGATGAAGCCGCATTGCACGAAGCCCTCTTGACGATTGAGCCGGATCACGTCAAGCGGGAAACGCTGATGCAAAAACTCACGAAGCTGAGCGTCGCGCAGCGCGTGCAGCTCGCCCTGAAAGGCGGAGCGGAAGAGCGCCGCTCCCTGATCCGGGATACGAGCAAGGTGGTGCAGCGTGCCGTCCTGCAATCGCCGCGCCTCACCGACCGCGAGGTGGAATCTTTCGCCGCTATGTCCAACTTGAGTGATGAGATCCTCCGGCTGATCGCAACCAATCGCAATTTCCGGAAACACTATACGGTCGTGCGCAACCTCATGAACAATCCCAAGACTCCTCTCGATGTCTCTCTGCACTTGCTTCCGAACTTGAATCCACAGGACCTCAAGGTCCTTACCTTCAACAAGAACGTCCCCGAAACGCTTCGCACGACCGCCGTTAAGCTCCAGCGCCAGCGAAAAGATGCTCGCCAGAACAAATGACCGTTCACCTGCCCATGGGGTCTCTGGCCCTCGAATTCTGCTGAAGGAGGAACACGGCGATGCTTGCGGAACAAAGACGTCGCTGGACAAAAATTTTCTTCTTCGGCGCGGGGCTCTGTACCCTGGCAATTCTGTTGACTTCGCTGCCTCTACAACGGATGAATGCGGAGGAAAATAAGGCCGGCGATCCGTGGACTGCTTCTGAGCTTGTCGCGCCCGCCGAGCTTGCGCGGGAACTGGCGAACCCAAAGAAGACGAATCCGGTGACCATCGTGTACATCGGCTACCGGACGCTTTATCAAGGCGGGCACATTCCAGGCGCTCTCTTTCACGGACCGGCGTCTACCCCTGCTGGCATTGCCGATTTGCGGAAATGGGCCGAGCCGGTTTCGAGCTCGGAAAACATGGTGATCTATTGCGGCTGCTGCCCCTTCGCGCATTGCCCCAACATCCGGCCTGCATTCGCGGCGCTGCGGAATATGGGCTTCACCAACGTGCGTCTGCTCGCCCTGCCCACGGACTTTTCCACGGACTGGGCCGGCAAGGGATACGCGGTCACGAAAGGCTCGTGATTTTTTCTCGCTCCCGCGGCTTCATTCACCGGCGAGGAGTTTCACAATTTGCAGCGGATTCACGCGCGCGCGGTTCACCGTCAATCCCCAATGCAGATGCGGTCCCGTTACGCGTCCCGTCGCGCCCACTTGTCCCAGCAGGGCGCCCGAGTCCACGACGTCACGGGCTTTCACGCTGATCGCACTGAGGTGGCCGTAAAAAGTATAAATCCCCAGACCGTGATCGACGACAACGGTGTTCCCGGAGAAAAACAATTCTTCCGCCAGAACCACGCGCCCGCGCTGCGCGGAGTGCACCGGCGTGCCTGCGGCGGCTGGAAAATCAACGCCGCCGTGCGGCGACCCGGGTTCACCATTGAGAATGCGCCGGCGGCCAAAATTCCCTCCCGCCTTCACACCATCCAGGGGCACGCGAAAGCCGCTCTGCCACATCCGCTCTGGGGTCACGCTCGCAAAAATCGCGCGCAACCTTTCGCGTTCCTCATTGGCCCGCTTCAGATCTTCCGCGCTTGGCTCAACAAACTGCGGCGCTACACTCAGGCGTTCTGTAGCAAACCGTCCGGCCTTCACCGCGACGGTCGCCATGCAAATCACGTGCTCGCCGCCACTGGATTGCGCGTCCACGCTGAGGGTGTACTTACCCTCCGGGCGCTCCAAGTCCACTCCTAGCAGCGCCCGGCGAATTTCTGTCCGGTCATCTTCCCGCCAGAACTCGACCTTCTGGCCGCTCCATTCCCCATTCACCTCCGCCAGCGGACTCGCGCTCTTCAGTTTCACCAGGAGCAAGCCTCCCTGCGACGACGCCGGAGCACTCAGGTGCAGCTCCACTCCCTTGCCGCATCTCTTCCATTCGCGTACCGTTTGCTTCCGAGCGCCGGTCGGCTCCGCCCGCGTCGCGAAGGGGATTAGACACAAGGCCGCGAAGGTGAACGCGAGCTTCCCGGCAATCGTTGCTGAAAGGTTTTTGAAGGGAAGATGGAATCTCATGGCTCTTCCGCGTGGCGCACTTGACTATACGACAGAGCGAATCAGCCGCGCCATGAATGACACCCCGATTGATATCATCCTGAAAAGAAAAGAGGAGAGAACAGCAAAAGCTGTTCCCTCCTCTCCGAGCGAGCGCTTGCTTGCTCTTCGGTCAGAGGACCGCAAGACCGGGGGTTAGAACCGATAGACGATCCCCGTGGAAACGCGGGCGTTCTTCCGATCCGTTGTGCCGCTGAACCTGATCATCAGCCAGTCGCCCTGCAGGATTCGCCAGGAGAGATGGTCTGTCACCTTGGCGTCCATACCGCCGCCCACGGCCATGCTGAATCCACTGGTACTCGTGCCTCCACCGGAGGCCCGGGCGCCACCAATCAGCACGTGCGCGAAGGGCGTCACCCGTGCCGGCTGGCGGTAGGAAACAACGGGGCCGAACATATACGTGTGAAACTTGACCCCGGAATCATAGGCCCCGCTGAAATCCGCCGCCACGCCGAACCAATGGTTGAGATTACCCGCGATCGAGGCATTCCATCCGCTGGCGTTAAAGTTTGGATCCAGGTGAGTGTATTGGTAACCGCCAAAGAATTCAGCTTTTGGATAATCTTGCGCAGCAGCTGGGAGGCTGCACAGCGCGAAAATAAACGCAAACAGTACACACTTTCTCATCACGTTGCTCCTCAGAGTTTGAGATTTGAACAAACAAACCAACTTATTGAAATTGGATGCCCTCGCGCGGAGGAGAGTTGGTTGCCCTTTGGTACAGG
>JBGQHF010000009.1:0-65692 GCA_041497835.1 Terriglobia bacterium | reverse complement strand
GCTCGACCGCCTGCGACTGCCGCCAAATCATCGCGGGTTCGCTCGAAGCCATCGCCACCGCCAACCGCGGCGTCTTTCTCTACCTGCACCACACGGGCCGCGGCTTCAGCATCGAGGCCGCCGCTCCGGATCCTGGCGCTCTTCCGAAGATCCACTTCCATGCGCGCGGCCAGCTCGACCGCGAGCCTGCCCGCCAGCGCCTGATCCAGCATGAGAGCGGCATCGGCGCGCAAATCCTGATTGACCTGGGCTTGAAGGACATTCGCGTCCTCACCAATCACCCGAAAAAGGTCGTCGCGCTGGAGGGCTACGGAATCCGCATCGCCGACCAGGTGCCGCTTCGCCTCAACGCGCCGCGCCCCACCCACCAGCTCCTATGAGCGAACTCAATGCTTTTCTACTTTGCCGGCGGCCCATTCTTCGGCGCGATGGGCGGCGCCTTTCCGTCATTCGTGTTTTTTGTGGGAGGCGAGTTCTTCGGCGCGGGCGCCTTCCCCACCGTCAGATACTTCCGCATCTTGTCCAGCCGCTTGCGGCCGATCCCTCGAATGGCCAGCAGATCGTCCACGCTCTTGAATGTCCCGTAGGATTTGCGCATCTGCACGATTTTCGCAGCCGTCGCCGGCCCGATTCCCGGCACCCGCTGCAGCTCCTCCAGTGTCGCCGTATTGATGTTCACCGGCCGCAAGGGGGGTTTCTTTTTCGCGGGTGCGGCGAACTGCGCGCACGGGAGAAGAAAAATTCCAGCGGTGCACAGAACGAGAAGAAGGCGGCGGAGATTCGTGGCTTGATTCACCGCCGCACAACTTACCATCGCGGCAACAATAGCTCAAGAAACGGATTTCACTTGCGGAGGGCAGGGTGCTACGCGCCGATGCGGTTCCCCTGCGCGTCATACACCTCGACTTCGCCGAAGAGTCCGGCCTGCGCCTCGATCAGCGCGCGGTCGCCCACGACGACAATCTGCATATTCGCCGAATCGAAATACGCGCGCGCGGCGCCCAGCACATCGTCGGAGGTCAAAGCGCGGACGCGGTCGCGATACGTTTCGAGATAGTCCTCCGGCAAATCATTCATGGCCACGGTCGCGAGTTGTCCGAGCAAGCCGTCTTGTGTTCCGAGCCCCAGCGAGAAGACGCCGCTCAGATAATTCCGCGCGTCCGCCAGCTCATCTCCCGGCACCGGCAGCGATCGCATCCGGTCCAGCTCGTAGAAGATTTCCGTCAGCGATGCCGCAACGACTTCATTGCGCACCGCCGCCGAAATCGAAAAGTACCCATGTTCGCGCAGCGCGTTAACTCCGCTCCGCGGGCTGTAGGTGTAGCCTTTCGCCTCGCGGATATTCATCACCAGCCGCGAATTGAACGCCCCGCCATAGATGCTATTCGTAAGTCCCAGCCGCAGCCAGTCCGGATGCTTACGCGTGATCGCTGGGCAGCCCGCCAGGATCTGCGCTTGCACCGCGCCAGGCACGTGCACGAGGTATACGCGCCGCCCGCGCAGTTGCGGCGGCGCTGCGGCCGTCTTCCCAGGCGGCTTGGGCCCTGTCCATCCTCTAAACGTATTTTCGATTTGCCTGAGCATCTCGTCCGGCTGGAAATCTCCCACCAGGAGAAGCAGCGCATTCCCCGGCAAGTAGTGCTCCTTATAAACGGTGAGGAGATCTTCGCGGCGATAAGCCGTCACTTGCGTTTCGCTCGGCGACACATGCGCGTAGGGGTGCGCGCCGAATAGCACCTTTCGCAGCCGCTCCCCCGCCAGAAATCCGGGAGTCGTCCGCTCGATGCGCACCTCCTCCAGTTTTTGCCGCCGCTCCCGCTCAAATTCGCCTTCAGGAAACGATGCTTCGCGCGCCAGTTCGCTCACCAGCGCCAGCAGCGGCGCCGCAAATTCAGAAAGGCCCGAGAAGGAGATCGCCGTCGTATCGGCTCCTGCGCCGGAGGAAAGATCGGCGCCGATGCGGCGCAGGTCCTCCTCGATCTGACGGCTCGTGCGCTTTGCCGTTCCGGTGCGCACGACCGTTGCGGTCATCTCCGCGAGACCCGGGGCGCTCTCGGCCACTGCGGCGTTTCCCGAGCGGAGAAAAAGCTCGCCAGTAAATTTCGGCACGCTGTGCGATTCCGCGAGGATAACCTCGAGGCCGTTCGCGAGCCGCGCGCGCACCCGCTTCGGCCAGAGGACCGGTCGTTCGGCGGAGAGCGGCGGCACGCCGCTCATTCCCATTGCAGGACCGGCTGCGGTCACGCTGCCTCCTTCTTCGCTGCGGCGACGGGCTGCCGGAATACAATCGCTCGTTTCTCGTTTCGAAGATATTTTTGCGCCATCGCCTGCACGTCCTCTCGAGTGACCCCAAGGAATCCATCGAGAATTGTATTCACAAGTTGCGGCTCCCCATCAAACAGCGTGAAACACGCAAGCAAGTGCATCAGCCCGTAGCGCGGCATGTAGCCTCCACGGCCGCCCTCGATCATCGAGTAGTAGTCGGAGCGAAATTTCACCTTGAGTTGCTCCAGTTCATCCTGGTTGATGCCGTTCTCTTGTATCCCGCGAATCACGGCATCGAATTCCGCCAGCGTGGCCTCGCTCGAATATTCCGGCTTGTGCAGAATGCGCGTGACCATCTGCGTCGGGCCGTTGTAGCCGAAAAGATCTTCGATTCCGCCGCCGGCCTCCACCGCCACCTGCTTTTCGATTACCAATTGACGGTGCATCCGGCCTGCCCGCCCTCCGTGAATCGCCTGGTCGAGTATGGCCATCGCGCACCAGTCCTTCGTGCGGCGGGGCGGCGCCGGATAACCGATCGCCATGGCCGGCAACGTGCCGAATTTTTCCTCCACCCGGCCGCGGCGCTCCTCGGTCTGCTCCGGCTCGCTCGCGTCCGCAAACGGCGGAGCAGCCCCCGCCGGAATGCCACCGAAATACTTTCGCGCCAGCGCCAAGCCTTCTTCCGCTTTCACGTCGCCCAGCATCAGCAGCACGGCGTTATTGGGCGCGTAGTAGGTTTTAAAGAATTCCTGAACGTCGGCAAGGTTCGCCGCATCGAGGTCGGCGAAGTCGCCGTAAAAATTGTGGGCATTCGCCCAGTTACGGAACGCCACCGGCGGCAGATCCAGCCACGGAAATCCGCCGTAGGGCTGGTTCAGAACGTTGACGCGCACCTCCTCTTTCACGACGTCGCGCTGGTTGCGCAGATTCTCATCATCCACCCGCAACGCGCGCATGCGGTCCGCTTCCAGCCACAGGACACGCTCGAGCGCGTTCGATGGCACGGCCTCGAAATAATTCGTCACGTCATAGTGCGTCGAGCCGTTCAGGACGCCGCCGGAGGAATTGATGAGCTTGATGTGCATCATCTTCGGCGCGTTGGCCGATCCCTGAAACATCATGTGCTCGAACAGATGCGCGAAGCCGCTCCGCCCGCGCGGCTCCAGCCGGAATCCGATCTTGTAATAGACACCGGCCGTAACAATCGGCGCGGCCGCGTCCGGCGCGATCACCACGCGCAGGCCGTTCTCCAAAGTCTCGCTCTCCACGTGGATTCGCGGCGTGTTCACCCTTTTCCCCCAATCGCCTTTTTCCGAAGTTTCGTTTCCTGGAAAACCCGCCCGAGCGCGGCGAGCACTTCCTCGGGCTGCCGCGACAGCACCACGGCTCCGAGCCGCGCCAATGCTTCGTGCGCGGCCGCGAACTCCGGCGTGAACTCCCGCAACGCCCGGGCGTGCATGGCAACGACCCGGTAATCCGCCCGCGAAAGCGGACCGGTCCATGCGGCGGTCGGACCCAGCCGTTCGAAATTGTCCAGCACCTGCCGCGTCAGCGGCAACAGTGCGCGCGTCGCCTGCCGCCGCTTCATCCCGATCGAGAGCAGAACTTGTGTCGCGGCTTCCATCACGGTAAGGACGTGCCCGGCCGACAGCGTGCAGGCCGCATGATACAAGGGTTTTTTCTCCCGCGGAATGCGCACCGCAATTCCCCCGATGGCGCGGGCGATCTGGCGCGCCGTGCGCAACGCCGCGGCGTCGCCCTCAATTGCAAAAACCCTGCCCTCGAGCGGTGGCACGCCAACACCGCTGAACGTCTGCAGCGGATGAAGCGAAGCTACCGCCGCTCCGCACGCGCGAACCGGCTCGAGCACATCGGAATCGAGCGCACCGCTGGTATGCAGCACGACCTTCCCGCCCAGCTCCTCGCCTCCCATTCGCGCCAGCTCAGCGGTCACTTCCGCGAGCGTATCGTCCGGCGTCGCGATCAGGATTACCCGCGACACCAGCACCTGCCGAGTTAGTCCACCATGCGCGTGCCCCGCGCCGATAAACCGCGCCGCTCGCTTTGCGCTTGGTTCGCTGCGCGTGATCACTGCGCCGATCTTCCAGCCGAGTTCGCGCAGGCGTCTCCCCAATGCGCGCCCCACGCGCCCCGCACCGACGATGGAAAGGCTCGCTGGCATGGCGTGTGATAGCATATCGTTTTCCACATCATTCACAAACTGACACTGTGCACACGTTCTGGACCGTCCTCCTGGGTTGCGTCGCTTTTGGCTGGGCCACTTACGGCGTGCGTGCCGCCTACGGGGCGCTATGCCTTCCCTGGCCAAAGGATTATTTTCCCGCCCCGGATTCCGCCTGCCCTTCTATTTCGCTTCTGTTTGCCGCTCGGGACGAAGCCGAAAAACTCCCTGGCGCGCTGGCAACCCTTGCCGCGCTCGATTATCCTGGGCTTGAAATCATCGCCGTGGACGACCGCTCCGACGACGCGACCGGCCGCATACTCGATGACTTTGCCGCCACGCATCCGCGGGCTCACATCCTCCACATCCGGGAACTCCTCTCCGGCTGGCTCGGAAAGCCGCATGCTCTCCAGATGGCCTACGAGCACTCACGCTCGGAATGGCTGCTTTTTACCGACGCCGACGTCCATTTCGCTCCGGACGTGCTGCGCCGCGCGATTTCTCTCCTCCAGAACCGCGGCTGGGACCACCTCACACTGCTTGTCCGCGTCTTGATGGCCGGTTTCTGGGAGAGAACCGTCATCACCTTTTTCGGCCTCGGCTTTCATCTCGGCGCCGAACCGGCGCAAGCCAGCAATCCACGTTCTCGCCGATACGCCGGCGTCGGAGCGTTCCAACTCGTGCGCCGGTCCGCCTATGAAGCTGCGGGAACCCACCGCCGCCTCGCCATGGAAGTAGCGGACGACATGAAGCTCGGAAAAATCATCAAGGAGGCGGGTTTCCGTTCCGGTGTGGGGGTTGCAGCAGGCGATCTCACAGTCCGCTGGCACGCAGGGCTTGGAAATATGATCCGGGGCGTCACCAAGAATTTCTTCGCCGCGGCGGACTACAAAATCCCGATTGTGACCGCCCAGTTGCTCGGACTGCTTGCGATGGACGTGGTGCCGTTTGCCGCCCTGTTTCTCGCGCACGGCTGGGCGCGCCTCTTTGCCGGTGTGGCGGTGCTCATCGCGGTGTGCTTTCATGCCAGCGTCGCCGTGGTCATGGATGCATCACCGCTTTACGGAGTCACGCATCCTCTCGGCGCGCTCCTCTTTTTCTACATGCTGCTCCGCTCTGCCGTTGTCACTCTCTGGCACGGCGGAGTCACCTGGCGCGGCACCTTCTATCCTCTCGATGAACTGAAGCGCGGCAGCGTCTAGCGTGCGGCCGCAAATTACGCTGCATTTCGGTGCGGGAGGCCAACGCCCCACTCGTCCTGACAAGCTATCTCATGAATGGCGGCCAGTCACTCTCCGAGATGCCCGTTACTCGGCAAAGCGGATGGTTTCCTAGCGCACCGTGATTGAGGCAGAATCCCGAGAGGCGCCGCCAATCGGCTGCAAAGGAAGTCACTTCTACGTGTAGCCGACTACAGGGCCATGTGGTCGCGGGCTATCGCGATTCTCTGGTCGAAAGCTACACGCGCACGGCTTCTATGACGCTCACTCGGGACTTAGTTGGGACGATCCTTGTCAGCTTGAAACCTGCCGCCTCAAAAAGTAAGCTGAATTCCCGTTTCGAACGCTGGCGTCCTCCCGTACATACGAGCATATTCACGTCGTTGGACGTCGCGCTCCGGCTTTCCTCCGATTGATCGATCCGTATGGGATAGACGCCTTCGACAATCAGCAACTTGCCGCCCGGGCGCATTGCGCGATGGCAGTTCATGAGAATTGTAGCCGCCCGTTCGTCGACCCAGTCGTGAATCACGTGTTTGAGCATATAGGCATCGCACCCGCTCGGTACTTCTATGAAAAAATCCCCGCTCACGACTGAGCAGCGCTCCGTGAGGCCGAGTTCGCTGATTTGGTTCCTAGCACGCTCGATCACATGGGCTTGATCGAAGAGGATGCCTCGAAGTCTCGGATTTTCCTTCAAGATTCCCGCCAGGAGCTCACCGTTTCCCCCGCCGACATCCATAACGCTGCTGAAATCCGAGAAGTCATACGCTGCCGTAACCGCGGCGACGAGTTGTTTCGTGAAAGCCGACATCGCCTGGTCAAAGATCGCAGCCAGCGCGGGACGCTCCTCCATGTATGCAAAGGGTTCCTTGCCATAGAGGTGAGGAAGTGCCGGCTTGCCCGTTTCTACGGAGTATAGGAGCTCCCCCCAAGCTTGCTGCGTCATGCTTCCGAACAGCAAGACACCCGCGCGCACCGAACCCGGCGCGTCGGACCGGAGGCACGCACCAATCGGCGTCAGCCCGAACTTTCCCTCTGCGTTCTCAGCAAAAACCCCCACACTCACGAGCAAGCACAACACCCGATGGAGCGAATCCGCGTGTGTCCCGCTAGCTGTTGCAAGCTCCGCGGAATCCTTCGGACCCTGAGCAATCAAGTCAGCGATTCCAAGCTTGGCCACGACGTACAATGCCGACGAAACATAGAATCCGGTCGCCAACCGGATGAGAGCCAATGGCGGTGGCAGCTCTTCTGTTGACATATGTGTGCTCCCAGCTCGAACAGATCTTCGACTCAAATGCGAACAGCGAAGCAAGGTACTCGGTCCGGCATTGTATCGCAGTTTTTCTTCCTGCATCGGTCGAGTGCAGGATGGTGATCGCCACGCCCGGCCACGATGCAGTGTGCTTCCATGCCGGCGTCGCCGTGGGCATGGATGCATCACCGCTCTATGGACTCACGCATCCTCTCGGCGCGTTCCTCTTTTTCTACATGCTGCTCCGCTCTGCCGCTGTCACTCTCTGGCACGGCGGAGTCACCTGGCGCGGCACTTTTTATCCCCTCGATGAACTCAAACGCGGCCGAACCTGAGCGCTACTCCGGGGGTATCTCCGCTTTCTGCTCCGGCGAAAATAATCCGCTTACGTCCCGCTTCTTCAATTCACGAATTCGGTCGCGCAACTGCGCCGCCTTTTCGAACTCGAACTTCTTCGCTGCTTCCCGCATCTGCCCCTCGAGCTGCTGCAGCACCTCGGCGAGCTGCGCCTCGCTGGTAATATTCGCGGCGAGCGCGTCCAACTCGCCTTCGTCCACGGGAATCGTCACGTAGTCCGCTTCCACGATGGCGGCCAGCTCCATATCCACCGATTTCACGATGGACTGCGGCGTGATGTTGTTTTCCGCATTGTAGGCAAGCTGTTTTTCCCGGCGGCGATTGGTTTCGGCGATGGCCTCGTTCATGGACCGCGTTCGCGTATCCGCATAAAGGATCGCCTTGCCGGAGATGTGCCGCGCGCATCGCCCCATCGTCTGGATCAGCGACGTCGTGCTTCTCAAAAAGCCTTCTTTGTCCGCGTCGAGGATCGCCACCAGCGAAACCTCCGGCAGGTCCAGCCCCTCTCGCAACAGATTGATGCCGATCAGAACGTCGAATTCTCCCCGGCGCAGATCCCGCAAAATCTTCACGCGGTCGAGCGTCTCGATTTCCGAGTGCAGATACCGGCAGCGCACGCCCACTTCGGTGAAATACTCCGCCAGGTCTTCCGCCATGCGTTTCGTCAGCGTGGTGACGAGCACGCGCTCGTTCTTCTCCGCGCGCAGGCGAATCTCTTCCAGTAAATCGTCCACCTGCCCCTTCACCGGCCGTATCTCGACCGCCGGGTCCACCAAGCCCGTCGGCCGGATGACCTGCTCCACGAAAATTCCGCCCGACTTCGTCAGCTCGTAGGGTCCCGGGGTCGCCGAAACGTAGATCACCTGGTCCATGCGGTGCTCAAACTCCTCGAACGTCAGCGGCCGGTTGTCCAGCGCCGACGGCATGCGGAAGCCGTAGTCCACGAGCGTCTGTTTTCTCGACCGGTCGCCGTGGAACATCCCGCGCACCTGCGGCACCGTCTGGTGCGATTCGTCAATAAACAGCAGGAAATCCTCCGGCACGTAATCGAGCAGCGTCGGCGGCGCTTCTCCCGGCAGCCGCCCGGAAAGGTGCCGCGAGTAGTTCTCGATGCCGTGGCAGTAGCCGATCGTACGGATCATCTCGATGTCGAACAGCGTCCGCTGCGTGACCCGCTGCGCCTCGACGAATTTTCCCTGCTTCTCGAGCTCCTTTTTCCACCATTCGAGCTCTTCCTGAATAAGGGTGACCGCGCGGTCTTTCTGTTCGGCGGGCATCACGTAGTGCGTCTTCGGATAAATGGGCAGCCGCGAGAGGTCTTCGCGCCCGGTGCGGACCTCTCCCGTCAGCGGATCGATCTGCCGTAGCGCTTCCACCTGGTCGCCCCACATCTCGATGCGGTAGCCGTAATCCTCGTAGGGCGGGTAGATCTCGATCGTGTCGCCGCGCGCGCGAAACGTTCCGCGCCGCAGATCCTCGCTCCGTTCGTACTGAATCTCGACGAGACGCCGCAGCAGCGCCTCCCGCGAAGTGCGCTGCCCTTTTTCGAGCATCACCAGCATGCCGTAGTACGCCTCCGGGGAGCCGATGCCGTAGATGCACGAAACGCTGGCGACGATGACGACGTCGCGCCGCTCAAAGAGCGACCGCGTCGCGCTCATCCGCAGCTTGTCCAGCTCGTCGTTGATGGTTGCTTCCTTCTGAATGTAGATGTCTGCCGCGGGCACGTACGCTTCGGGCTGGTAATAGTCGTAGTAGCTGACGAAGTATTCGACCGCGTTGTCCGGGAAAAAGCCTTTGAATTCGTGGTAGAGCTGCGCGGCCAGCGTTTTGTTGTGGGCCAGCACCAGCGCCGGGCGGTTTGCCTTCTCCATGACCTTGGCCATAGTGAAGGTTTTCCCCGAGCCCGTCACTCCCAGCAGAACCTGGTGCTTGTCTCCCGCTTCCAGACCCCGGGAAAGCTGTTCGAGCGCGGCGGGCTGATCGCCGCGCGGCTGATAATTACTGCGTAGTTTGAAATCCATCGAGCGAGTCCCCGGCGAGCCTGTTGCGGCACCGACAGTCTTTCATTATACCCGGCGAGAGCGGTGCATCCGCCGCCTGCCGCCTACGGCGCGTCGCGCACCTGCGTCAGGCCGGAGTCCCTCTTGAAATCCCTGGTGGTGCGAATTTTTCGTTCCCCGTCTGCCGTCGAAACCGTGAAATCAGACGTTTGCCAGCCCGTTTGAGCCCCGCTGACGGTGAGACCGTTCGCCAGGGAAATCCGCAGCAGAGATTCGTTCACGCCGCGCGCCGATCCCGACGTGCGCAGACCCTTTTCGCGAAATGCGCCTGGAGTCGCGTCTTTCCTGTTTTCCTTGCGGGTCAGCAGGCTGCGCGTTCGAATCACCGCGCACATTTCGCCGGACTCAAGAGGCGACGCACTGTGCCCGCCGCGCGCAGCGGCAGTGCCGTTCTGGCACGGTTCGTCCCGGACATACGTAATTTGCCGCACCCAGCGGAGCCCCGCCAGGGGAATCTCTCCTTCTACTTCCTGTTCATCGCCCCAGCTTTCGCCGGGCACGATTCCCTTCTGCGGCAGGTACGCGGCCGCAAAGATCTGCACAAGCCAGTTCCGTAGTTCCTCCGCCGCGCCCGGGAATGCTTCTTCATTCCCCGAACATTCTCGAACCTCGCCGCGCTGCATCGTGCATTCAAACGATTTCCCCTCCAACTGAGCGGCACGCTTTTCCGCGGCGGCATCGTCGCTCGCGGGATCATCGGAGCGCTGGGTGGCAGCAACCCGTTCATAGGTCGCGCGCAGCCGTGCGACAGAGTCCGTATTCGCAACGCCATTCCCGGCCTCCACTTCCAGCACCTCCAGCCGGATCCCCAGGCTGAGAGAAAACTCCGTGCTTGCGGAGGAAGCGGAGTCCTGCACCATGCTCGTTGTACCGTTCTTCGACGTCGTGTGAACGGTCGCCTGATACCGCAAAACTTGCCCTTTCGACAGGCGCGGGAACAGAACAACGCCAGGTTTCTTTTTTTCAATTGCGGCCAGCGCGGCCGCCGCAATCAGAACAGGCACGAAAACAACGAGGCAGAAGCGCTTCATGGAATGCGGTGAATCATGACCGTGACGGAGAGTTTGGAGGAGAACCGCGGCGGCTCAGGCAGGCCTGCGACCGGCTCGAGTGTCCACGTCGTTTCGCAAGCCGCCGACCGCGTAGCATCGGAGAGGCTGCCGTCCAGCGTGGAAATCGTCGAGAGAGCTTCGGCAAAAAAACTATTCTTCTCCAGCCGTTTGGATTGCCCAGCGTTAGAACCAACGCTCACCCAGTGGTCCTGATCCGAGAGCTCCTGAACAACATGGAGATTCACGCTCGGCGCGTCCCCGGAAGCCGGAAGCCACTCCGTCATCTCGGAGCTTTCTCCCGGATTCCATCTCGGCGCATTGGGATGCGATTTCCGCTCGTGCCGTTCGCCGAGACGCAACGCTCCGGCGGGAAGGATCGCGCTCGGCCGCCACGCGTGCCGCGTCCACAGCGGAATCATCGAGCAGCCCGCATCCTCAAAATCCGCCGTGTCCTCCTCCGGATAATCCCGGATGAAACCGTCGTTCCCTTCCCGGTAGCGAAGCACACGAGCGGTGTTCCAGCTTTCGCAGAATCTCTGCACACCTTCCCGCAGAGGCGCGGACTCTTCGTCGGCCGCCACTGCCGCCGGGCATTCGCCGATTGGCTTGCCAATCGTTTCCTCCACGTCCGCGATTCCCGCCTGGTCCACGCTTCCCGTCCGCCGCACAGCCGTCCAATGCAACGTTCCCTCTGCGGCGCGCGTGAACGGTTTGACGTATGCCTGTACGCCAATGGTTTCCGCCTCGACTCCGCGAACTTCCGTCCGCAACGTCACTTCCACCCGGTACCTTTCCACCGATCCGGGCGAGAAGCCGCGCCGCAGCGACTTCTCCTGGGCGGAGACGACGCAGATGCACGAGACCAGCGCGCACGCCGCGAGTATCGTCCACGCGAAGCTTCGCCGCATTATTTCTCCGCCGCCCGGAAGTGCCGGTCAAAAAAATCGCTGGCCGCGCGATACCCCTCGAGCCAGTGCCGGTGGAGCAGAAAATCGTGCACATCGTCGGGGAAAATGAGCTGTTCGAGTTCGACGCCGCGCTGCCGCAGCCGCGCCACCAGGTCCACGGTCTGCGCGAAATAGACGTTGTGGTCGTCATCGCCGTGGATGAACAGCACCGGCGAGCGCCACGTGTTCACCGCCGTCACGGGCGAAGATTCGTGCGCCAGCCGCACCAGATCCGCAGGAATATTTTTCCCATCCCAATTATCGGTCGGCCAGTCGTGAACCCCGTGAATATCCACGCCTGCCGCAAACAGATCGGAGTTGCGCCCAAGCCCCAGCGCCGTCAAATACCCGCCATAGCTCCCGCCCCACAGACCGATGCGGCGCGCATCCACGTCGTGGCGGCTGCGCAGATAGAGCCCCGCGGCAACGACATCCTGGTATTCGGTCGCGCCCCTTCCGGCGCGGCCTGGCGCCATGCGGAAAGCCCGGCCATACCCGATTCCGCTGCGGTAGTTCAGCGCGAGCACGACGTACCCGCGGCTCGCAAGGTACTGGTTCATGGCGTAGGAGTTCGCGTAGTAGTACATGTAGTGCCAGCCGAGGAGCATCTGCCGGATCGGCCCGCCGTGCAAAAAGATCGCAGCAGGGCGCTTCTCCCCCGGCTTCACGCCCGGCGGCAGGAAGAGCTGTCCATGAAGCGGAAGCCCGTCCGTCGAAGCAAAGGCCACCGACTGCGGCGTGACGAGGCTGCCCGCCGGGAAATCCGCAGGCACTGTTTCCGCGGCAAGCTGCCTCGCCTTGCCCGGCGCGTCGAGGTTGGCCACAAACGGACGCCCGGGATGCTGCGCATCCGAAGCGATGTAGGCAAGCGTCTTTCCATCGCTCAAAATGGCCGGGCTCCACTCGATTCCCTCTCCACTGGTCAACCGCTCCGTCCTTCCTCCGGCCGCGCTGACTCGCCACAGGTGCCGCCGGTCCGTGTCCTCGCAGTTCGAGTTGAACACGATGGACGAGTTGTCCCCCGAGAACGACCACTGCTCAACCTCGCAGTTTCCCGGCGTCACAAGCAATGGGGCGCCTCCCTCCGCGGAAATCGAGTACAGGTGTTGCCAGCCGTCGTGTTCGGATGCGAAAACGATCCGGTTTCCCGCGGCCGAGTGCAAGACGCCGCCGCCCGTACTTGCCGCCATCCGGGGAAAGGAGCCTTCGAGAGTTGCCGCGCTGCGCCAGATCTCTTTCGCGCTGCCGCTGGCCGCATCCGCCACCCAGATCGCCCAGGGTTCCGGAACGTCGGGAGCGAGAAAAAATCCCTCGGGAGCGTCGCGCGCCTCCGCCGGCCTTCGTACAAACGCGATCCTCTTCCCATCGGCCGACCATTGGGGAAACACGTCTCTGTCCACCGCCGGCGCAAGAAACCGAATCTTCTTGCCGGCCGCGTCATACACACCGATAAAGCCGTGATCCCCGCGGGAGGAGACAAATGCGACGTGGCTCCCGTCCGGAGACCACTGCGGGTCCCCGTTTCGCCCACGGACAACGAGTTGTTGTGGCTTTTCTTCTCCGCCAACCCGCGCCAGCCAAATCTGTCCATCCTTCACGTAGGCAACTACGCCGCGAGCGGAAATGCTCGGGGAATTTCCTGCATCAATCTTCTTCGCCTCGCCGCCCGTCCACGCCATGGCCCACACCACCTGTTCCGCGCCGGCGGGATTGCTCGTGGGATTCGGCGCCTGGCCCGCCTGATTCTTCGGGCCGCCGCGAACATAGAGTATGGTGTTGCCATCCGCCGAAAAAACCAGGTCGCCAAGCTCCTGCCCGTCGTCCTCGGCATAGTTCGTGAGTTGCCGCGCGGCATACTCCGGTCCTTCCGCCACCCAGATGTTTCGCCGGCCCTCCTGATCAAAAGTCCACGCGAGCCTGTTTCCTGACTTCGCCGCCGTCAAATTCTCCGGAAACGGCGCGCGCAAGACCTGTTCGAGCGAAAACGTCTTTTGCGCCGTAACGAGGGGCGCACCCGCGAAGCACAGGGCCATACTCGAAAAAACCATCAGCAAATGCCTCTTCATCTCCGACCTCCACTGTAACGATGATTCGCGGCGATCCTGCTCCGCGCGCATTCTAATCCTGTCCGGGCGTCATTTCTCGCGCGAACCCTGCTTGCGCGGTTCGACCGAAACCGTTGGGGCATCCATCGGGCCGTTGATCTTCATCACGCGGGCGGGTCCAGTTCCCTTCCCGCTGGGCGCGATTTCCAGCTCCGCGCTGCGCGCAAAATTCACCGTTCCCCGAAGCTCAATCTTCTCTGGCCCCGACCCGAGCCGCAGCGGATCGAAAAGGAATGCGCCCTGACGGATATTGAAATCTCCATCTCCAGCGGGCCAGCGCGACGCACCGCTTTGAAGCGCGCCCTTGCCAAAACTTGCCCGCACATCCCATCCGTGCAGCGAAACGTTTCGCAGTTGAATGCGGCCGCCTCCTTCCAGCTCTCGCAGCAACTCCTCGCGGCCGACGCCTTCCGTCGCCAGATGAATCTGACCCGATGCCACTCCCTCCCAATGACCGGATTGCCCGCGGGGTATTCTCTCCGGAGCCAGCAAGTCCGCAAGCTGGATCTTTTCCATGCGCGCATCCACCACGTAGCGCGGCCGCGGCTTGAATTCCGACTGCATTGTCCCCCGCACCGTTCCCCCGGCATACTCGGCCGTCGCCTCAAGAACGGCAAGGCGCAAATCGCGCAAAGAGACCGTCGCCTTCATTTGCGTCAAGCTCAATTTCCCGATGCTGAGCGAATCGACGCCGATTTCTCCTTCCGCGCGAATTCTGCGGATGAGTTCGCTTGCGCTCGCGTTTGCGTTGGCCCCCTGCGCCGCGCCTCCCAGCAGCGACGGCAGCAGCCGCTCGAGCCAGCCCGGCCGCGCGCGCGGTCCTGTCCAGCGGTCAAGTTCCGCCGCATCCAGATGATCCGCATGAAGCCGGAACTTCCAGCCCGGCGGATCATCCGAGGAAACCTGGCCGGCTTCTTCGATCTCGCCCGACCATTGCGCGCCGAATCCTTGCACCGAACCCATGTGCGCAGCGTGTCTTCCGTCATTCCAGATGAGCTGCGCATCGTTCAGCGCCAGCGGCAGATTCAAACCAGCCACCTGCAGTTCGCCCTTTGCGAGATCCACATGTCCGCTCAGATGCGCGCTCCACGGACTTCCCTGCCAGGACCAGTGCAACGAACCGGAAGCGCTGCCCTTTCCCTTCCAGCCGCGCTCCAGAGGCTTGCCCAACGCAGCGGCAATCGCCAGAACGTCTTCCGCCCGGTCAACCTGCCCGTCGAGAGACAACGTCCCGGAACCAGTCTCGATCTCGTACGTCGCCGCGGCCAGAACGGCGTTGGCCGGGCCTTCCACCGGCCGGCTCCGCCCGCGAGCGGACGCGGATTTCTTCGAACCCGCAGTGAGAGGGCGTGGCGGGTTCGCTCCCAGGGTGATCCACGCGGGCTCGAGGGTGAACCGGCTGCGCGTCCGTCCGCCTTCGAACGCGCCGATCCGCACCGGCTTCGCCAGACCCGCTACGCGAAGAACTCCTCCGCTGCTCGAAAAAGCCGCATTCTGGACAGCGAGCGGCCATCCGGTCAGCGTCGCGGCTCCGGTAAGAAATCCTTCCGCGCTGGTTTCTTCGGCTACGCCCGAATGGAATCCGCGATACCAGGCGAGCAGGTCCGCGGCCTGAATTCCTGCCGAATCGATGCGAAGTTCAAACGAGGAAGGCGCGCTCAGCGCAAAGACCGCCTCGCCCCTCGCGTTCGAATGCGGCGCCTCGACGGCCACCCGCGCGATGCGCGCTTCGCCTGCTGCAAGATTCCAGCTCCCTTCGAGCAGCACATTGACCGCCGGATTATCGCGGCGTTCCGTCAGGTCCCAGCGATGAATCTGCCGCGCTCGCGCCTCGACGCGAAAAGTCCATTCACCGCTCGAAGAGCGGGCCGGCGGTGTCCCCGCACCCGCGCCGCCGCTCCGCGCCACCGCATCCACCGTCACGTCGCCGCGCAGCCCATAGTCCTGCCCGCGCGCGAGCCGCATCAGGTCCGCCAGCGATGCTTCCCCCCAGTGGATGTGAATCTCCGCTGGCTGCAGCCGCGCCGAAGTGCCCGCGAGATCTCCGCGCACGAGAATCTGGCCCGCCACCTGTAGCAGGGTTCCGCTCCGCCACGGCTGCGCCTCGAGCTGCAGGGTCCAGCGGCCAGGAGCAATCTGTTCGACCTTCCCGGAAACACCCGTAAATGCGAACGAAAGCTTTTCTTCTCCGTTCTTGAAGTTGATGCGGCCCTCGTCGAATTCCACCCGGTCTAAACGCACAGGCATGGCCGCAGGGGGCGCAGGCCCGAAGGCGCGATCCCGAGAGGCCGCAGCCTTTGTGCCTGTGGCATCCGCATCCCGCAGAGCGGGAGGAAGCCAGCGGTCCAGATTCCAGCGCCCTGCTGCGTCGCGAACCAGATTCAGACTCGGCCGCGTAAAGGAAAAGGCTCCGAATTCGATTCGCCCCCGCAGCAGCCCGCTCCAACGCAGCCCTGCCGTCACGCGCTCCGCCCGGAGGAAGTATTCGAAACCGAAGGCAGGGTCTTCGCCGACGGAAACCTCTCTTGCTTCGAGCCGGGGCCGGGGGAAAAGACTCAGATCGATTCGGCCCACTTCCACTTGCCGCCCGAAAGCCGTCTCAAGGCGAGCCGTAAACGCGCGCCGGACCCGGCTGGTTTGCAGCGCCGCATTGACCGCGAAGTGGGCGGCCACCAGCGCCAGTAACACCAGCCCCGCGCGCTTCAGCCATTTCTGTCGGTTCATAACGGTGCCCGGAAGTTTCGCAAAGTGCAGGGGAAAAGCAAAGCGGCCGGCCTAGTGTACGGTATGCAGCATGCGATTCCAGCGCGTCCGGGACGGCAGGTGCGCGAGCGTATCGAAGATCCCGGTCAGGCGCGTCCAGAAACTGGATTCCGAGTAGTCTCCGCTCGTCGCATCAATGGACCAGTAAATCAGAAAAGGCCGGCCCATGATGGCGTCGCGGTCCACGAACCCCCAGTAGCGGCTGTCGAGACTCCGGTCCCGATTGTCGCCCATGGCAAAGAATTTTCCCGGCGGTACGACGATTTCCTCGCCGACGATGTGTTTCCGCATCTCGTGCGCCCAGGGGATCACAACCGTAGGTGGAATGAGCTGGTTGTTCAGCGGCGGGAAACTGTAGTTGAACGGGTCATACATCGCCGCCGGATCATGTACGACGTACGGCTCAACCATCGGCCTGCCGTTGATAAAGACCTGCTGGTCCACGACTTTCAAGTGATCGCCGGGCAGACCGATCACGCGCTTCACAAAGTGCTGATGGTCCGCGAACGGATATTTGAACACGATGATGTCGCCGCGCTCGAGCGCGCGATACGGGAGCAACTTCTCGTACCACGCGCCGCGTCCTCCGAAGAGGAACTTGTTCACGAGCAGGTGATCGCCCACGAGCAACGTCCGCTCCATGGACTGCGAGGGAATCTTGAAAGCCTGCACAATGAAACTGGTGCCAAACAGGGCCAGAAGCACGGTCACCAGCAGCGATTCCAGGTACTCGGTGACCGTCGTCTGGCCTCGTGCAGCCGCCTTTTCCAGGTCCTGCGGCTTCGCTTCGGGCTCGGTTGCCATCCTGTCCTATCCTTCTTTTGGCTCGGAAGCCTCGAGACGCTGCAAAGCCTCGCGGGCCGCCAGTTGCTCTGCTTCCTTCTTGGTGCTTCCACTGCCCGCCGCCAGCGGCTCGCCGTTTACCCACACCTCTACGTGGAACATCTTGTGGTGATCCGGTCCGCTTTCCGCAGCAATCTTATATTCTGCCGGGGGACGCCCGCGGGCCTGCAGAAACTCCTGCAGCGCGGACTTGCGGTCGGAATCCGCCAACCCCTCCCCGCCGTGCTCGAACGTCTGCCTGAAAAGCGTGCGGCGCAGAAATTGCCGCGCCGCGTCGAGTCCTCCGTCCAGATAAATCGCCGCGACAACCGCTTCAAAAGCATCCGCGAGCAATGCAGGCTTATCCCGGCCGCCAGTCTTCTCTTCCCCCTTGCCCAGCCGGAGGTGGCTCCCCAGTTCGAGATCGCGTGCCACTTCCTCGAGAGAATGTGCATTGACGAGCCGCGCCCGGCTCCGGGAGAGCTGCCCCTCGCTCCACTCCGGAAAGGACTGCACCAGCGACTCGCTCGCGATCAGCTCGAGCACGGCATCGCCCAGAAACTCGAGCCGCTCGTTGTGCGCCACCGATCCGCTTCCCTGCGCATCCGCGGCGGTGGAGCGGTGCGTAAGCGCAAGCTCCAGCAATTCCGCACGCTGAAAGTGGTACCCGAGCCGCGCTTCGAGGCTTTCTACATCCATCAAGGCATCATCCTGCTCGAAACCTTCGGCGTGGCTTATTTCGGTGCGCTGAGCTGAGTGGCCGCGAGCTTCTTGGCTTCCTCGACGCCGGCCTTGCAGACCGCCTGCATCTGCCCCGGAATCCCCGCGCACTTCGTAAACGCCGAAGCGGCATCGTCGAAATGCGAAGTCTTTTCGTTGGCCAGACCGAGGAGATAGTAATTCACCGGATCGGGTTGGGTATCCATCTTCACTGCCTGATCGAGCTCCGTCACCGCCTCCCCGAACTTCTGCCGGTGGATGTACACCAGGCCCAGGCCGCCGTGCGCCATCGCCAGCACCGTGTTCTTGGCTGCCGCAAAACTTTCGTCGGTCAGGCTGGCCGGCTTCGGCAGCGTCGGCGCCACCTCGATGGCCTTCTTCGCATATTGCTCCGCCTGTTCGAGCTGCTTGATGGCAACCGCGGAATCCTTGCTCAAGGCGCGCGGAATCGTCTGCCCCAGGATGGCCAGAACTTGCACGTCGTTGGGCGTCGCCGCGATAGACTTCGCGCCCATCTCCGTCATTTTCTGGACCTGTCCCAGCGAGTAATAAACCAGGGTCAAAGACGAATACATCGCCGGCACGTACCGGCTCTGCGGAAATTTCTGCAGAAATTCCTCGCCGAGCTGCGCCTTCTTTGCGAAATCCGCCGGCGGCGCATCCTGATAGGCCTTGAACGCCGCGTCTTCTTCCACGTTCACCGGAGGAGTTGCCGGGGCCGGTGTCGCGGGCTGCTGCTTGCTCTTGTCCAGCGAGGGTTTCTCCTGCCCGTACTGGGCGGAAAGCTTTGTCGCGCCGCCCGCGAGCAGGAATGCCAGCGCCGCTGCGGCGATCCATGCAACGTATCTCGATCTCATTTTCCTCTCCTCGTCCATCCGTTGAAATTACTTACCCCGCCGGGCAGTTGTCTCACACCCTTGCGAGACATCGCTCCCGTGCTTGCTCTCAGGGCCTCTCCGTCGTTTTTCCGCCGCCGGCAGACGCCAGCCCCCGTTGCGCGGCCTGTCTGGCCTGCTCTGGCCCGTTCGGTACGCTCAAGGCAGCCTGATATTCTTGCTTGGCGGTCTCCAACTGTCCGTTGTTCTCATAGATTCTGCCGAGATACACATGGGACCACGCCAGGACCAGCGGATCGTCGGTCACGGCATGCTCGCCTCTTACCAGCCGCCCGAACGCCTGCTCCGCGCTCGGGGCATCCCGGTCAAGCATGGCCACCAGCCCGAGTCCATACCAGGCCCGCGCCTGATCCGGGTACTTCGCCAGCACCTTCTTGAATGCCGCCTCGGCGGCGCGCGGGTTCTTGTCCGCAATCAACCGCTCGCCCTCGCTCAGCGCCGCAATCGCCTCGGGGTCATTGGGCAGCGTGCTGGGCACGTTGATGGCGCGCTGCCGCGTAAGCCGCGTCACTTCCTTTTGTTCCGGGTCCGCCTGCGCGGCAGTTTCATCGGCCGGGGCAAATTTCAGGCTTTCCGCGCGCTTGGTTTCGGCCCCGGCATCAATCCCGCGCACTAGGTCCGGAAAAAAGAGCGTCATCGAGGGCGCGGATTTCTCGAACTCCGCAAGCGCCCGGTACAGCGGCCGCACCAGGATGTAGCCATCCGCGTCATTCCCGTCCAGCCGGGCATCGCGTTCGCCCGGCGACATTCGCCTCAGCTTCAGCTCCGCCGCCCGCACCAGACACTCCGCGAACAAAGCGGAAAAATCTTCCTTGAGCTCGGCGGGAAGGCGTGGAGCGTGCGCCGCCGTATTCAGCAGCGGCCGCTTCACCGCGACGACGCGGGAATATCGCAATGGCAGGGGATCCAGAAGAAAGTGCAGATAGGCATGACGCACCACGTCCACGGGAATCTCGTCCGTACCGCTCAGCACGATGGTGTAGTGGTCGCCGAAATTCCGGACGTTCGTGATGCGCCCGACCAGGGGTTCCACGACGATGGTAAATCTGCGCGGGCTCGTGGGATCCTGGATCTCTCGCAAGTATGCGGAGGCAACCATCACCACCTGCGAAATGGATTCGTGCAACCGCTCGATCTCCTTTTGATAGACCGGCTGCACTTGCCTCCAGAGCGGCCCGATTTTTTGTTCGCGGTAATACGCGGAAAGGAGGTCGCTGAAACCTTCCAGCGCGAGGACGTCCGGCGGCAGTTCATCGCGGCGCAAGACTGGCTTGAATTCCGGAGCCGGCCCGGACACCAGCCCGAACCAGATGTAACGGGAGAGCGTGGCGGCGGGATCCGTCAGCTCGTGCTGCTGATAAAACTCCCGGATCGCGTCCACCGCGGGTCCCTGCTGCTTCTGCAGCATCTCCCGCAGCCGTGCCCGGAGCGGGTGCCAGCCCGTAGCGCTGATATCCTGCTCGAACCCCGCGGCGTGCAGCGCGCACATCGTCGCGAACATGGCCTCGCTGCCGTCCACGGTAATGTTTGTCGCCGGCGCGGCTTGCGGACGCGGCCGCGGCAGCGGCACCTGCGCCGCGGCGGGGGCTTGCCAGAGGAGCAGGCTCAGGAATCCCGGCAGGAGATAGCCCGTACGGAGAAGTTTTGTCTGCGATCCCGATTTCACGCCCGATTTTCCGCCCCAGCGGCCTGCACCTGCTTCTGGATTACAGGCCGGATTCTCCCCTTCCCGGAAGGGAGTGCGAACCGCCGCAGCAAATTTCCGCCCAGCCTACTGCGGCTTTGCACATCTCTGCGGCAATCTGCCAATTTACAGTGGCGCTCCCAGCGAGTCAAGGAATCGTCCATCTAGCGAAGATTCGGCGCGTCTGCGAAGACCGAATCACTCGCCTGCTTCACCTTGCGTCCCAACAGCCATCCGCTTACTCTGAAGATGCGTCCACACCTCTCGCAGGATGGCTGGCCGGTCATGCGCAAATCGTCCCCACACGGGCTCTTTCTCTTTCTGAATCTCGTTGGGTTCGTTTTCTCCGCGCACAGCCTCGCCGCTCAGCTTGTCCGTGAAAATGCGCCGCCTCCTCCGGCGCCCGCGGCGCCGCAAACACCACCGGACGCTCCCACCGGCAAGCGCCGCATCTCCCAGGAAATTCAGATCACGGGAGACCAGCATTGGATCGACACACTATCGACGTCAAGGCCGGCGAGCGCGTCATCCTCAGCGCTTTTGGGAAGATGCGCTACGCGGATGCACACGACGACAACGGACCGGAGGGCCGTCCGCGCGGATGGAAAGACCTTCTCCGAATTCTTCCCTTCAATGACGCGGGTCGCGGCGCCGTGCTCGCTCGCATCGGCGGCGCAGAATCCGGCCAAGCATTTGCCGTGGGCCAGCGCCGGGATCTCACTTCCCGCTCACATGGCCGTCTTTTTCTCGGTATCAATCAGACCGGCGACGACTCCGCGGAAGGCACCTATCACATTCGGGTGGAAATTTACGCGCCGGACATCGGCTCTGTACCCGCTCTCTTCGCCGCTGCCCGCGAAGTCGCCAAAATCCCCGGTGTGGATGCCGCATTGTTCTCGAAAATTCCTCGGCGCATCAGCGACAAGGACGGCAATGCCGGCGATATGGTCAATTTCATGATCATCGGCACGGAAACGGGCATGCGCCGGGCCTTCGAACTCGCCGGCTGGGTGAAAGTGGACCGCACGTCCAAGGACGCAATCCTTCACGGCCTCATCGCGAGTCTTTCCAAGGAATCCTATGTTCAGATGCCGATGAGCGAGCTGTACCTCTTCGGACGGTTTCAGGACTTCGGCTTCGCCCACACGGAGCCTCTCAAGGTCGTCGCGCAGCGCCATCACCTGCGAATCTGGAAGGCCCCTTTTCAAATTAAGGGCCAGACCGTGTGGGCCGGCGCCGCCACCCACGACATCGGACTTGAGCGGGACAAACGCACGAACGGCGTCACCCACAAGATCGACCCCGATATTGACCTGGAACGCGACTACGTCGGAAATACGCTCAGCGAGACGGGCCTCGTCACCCAGCGCACCTATCTCCTGCCACCCAGTCCGATCCTCGAAGCGAAGACCGCTACCGGCGGCGCGTTTCACTCGAACGGAAAAGTTCTCATCCTGCAGCTCGCCGAGACCGGACGCGATCTCTCTGCCGCCTTCGCCGAAACATTCTGCAACGTGCTGCAAAAGGAGACGCCGGACGGAGGTGATTGGGGCCCCTGCAGTGAGTACTTACAAATCGCATCCTCTGTCGCGCCCTTGCCAGCAAAAGACCCCGGCCCGATTCCATCCAATTATCGCGTGCTTGTGATTCCCGGCGTGCTGAGCTCCTGCCAGGCGAATACGCAGGCATTTCACGAGGGACAGGAGCATCTCCGGAAAGCCCACGGTTTGACCGTGGAGTTTCTCCAGATGCCCAACGAAACAAGCATTGCCAACGGCCAGCGCATCGCCGCTTATCTGCGCAGCGCCAAACAGAAGGATTCCCGGAAATATATCGTCGTGACCTACAGCAAAGGATCGCCGGACCTGATGGAAGGACTTTCGAGGGACTCCGAGGCGCGCGCCGCGGTCGCCGCGTATATCACGGTCGCGGGCGCAGTCGGTGGCTCGCCCATTGCGGAGACCATGCCGGCCATCGCCGAACGCTACGCGGCATCGCTCAAGCTCGGCTCTTGCGATGGCAATATCGGGGAAGCCTTCAAGAGTCTGCGGCAAGACGTCCGCAAGGCGTTCCTCGCCGACCATCCGGACCTCGGCGTCCCGGCATTCTCCCTCGCCGCTGTCTCTGAAGCTTCGACCACGTCGAAGATGCTGCTGCAGGCGTGGAAACTGCTGACGGCGTACGATCCGCGCACCGACAGCCAACTTTTACAGGAAGACACGCTCGTGCCCGGCGGGAATTTCCTCGGCGTTCTTCGTGGAGACCATCTGGCGGTCGCGCTCAGTTACGAATCTTCCAGCGACTCGACCATTCGCTCGGCCGCCGACCACAATCGGTACCCGCGCGTGGCGTTGTTTGAAGCCGCGGTGCGTTTTGCAATCAGCACGGTGCAGACGAATCCGCCCGCCCCGCACTGACGATGTACATTTTTATTTTGTTGGCTAGCCCTTGACGCGGACCTGGCTGAAGCTGAGGACCACGTGGCCGCCCGAAGTGGGCTTGCCGAAGCTCATCATGGGGCGGAACCGGGAGAACAACAGCAACTGATCGAGCTCTCGCCGAACCGAGCGATCGCTGGGCCCGGAGAGAATCTGGTAGTCGGCCATCTGGCCCTGCGCATCCACGGTGACATCCACGAGCAACCCGTGGGGCAATGCGAGTTCCACGTCGTTTTTCTCGGCGGAGAACGCGAGGGGATACTCGGAGAGCGAAAGCACTGCCGCCGGGCGCATCAGATTCGTGGGAACGTCGTTCTGCACGGCGCGCACGGTGATTCCCGGCGCGATCAACTGCAGAACGAAGATGAAAACAAGCATGGCAGAGAAAAGTCCGCCGGTTGCGGGCACGGCCAGGGGACGAAACGCGTTCTCCAGCCGAACCTCGAGATGCCCCCACCACTCGCGCAGGCGGACGCTTGCGTCCTGCGTGCCGCGCGCCTGAGCCGCAGCCACCCGAATCCTCACGCCCAGATCGGCAGGCGGCGCGGCCGGAGTCGCGCGCGAAAGCAGCATGGACAGCTTGCGATAGCGCTCGAGATCTTCGCGGCACCCTCCGCAAACCGTCAGATGCTCCTGGACGCGCACGCGCTCCGTTGGGCGCACCGCCCCGTCCAGATATCCCGCCAGCTTTTCCCGAACCGTTGTGCACTTCATGGCAGACCCTCCCCCGCGGCACCCCGCCGCAGGGAACTTCGTACTGCGAAACCCGTTTCCCGCCGCGCCATCACGACCGGCGAATAGGCGGGACGCGCTTTCAAAGTGATTCTTGCCGGTGCGTTCTGCCGCTTCGGCGCTTCGCGCTCCGCCAGAAGCGGCTCCAGAATTTCCTTCAGGGCGCGGCGCCCGCGCAGGATGCGCGATTTCACGGTGCCCACGTGGCAGTCCAGAATTTCGGCCACTTCCTCGTAGCTCAATCCTTCCAGGTCGCGCAGGATCACCGCGCTGCGGAATGCCTCGGGCACCAGCAAGAGCGCGCCCTGCACCGTTTCCTGAATCTCGCGCGCGGCAAGCTGCTCGAAGGGCGTCGCGCCGAGATCTTTCAGTTGCAGCGCCGCGGAAGATTCTTCGCGATCCGCATCAATCGAGGTCTCATTGCGGTGGTGGCGCTTGAACCAGCGCATCTGATTGAGGGCTTCGCGAATGGCGATGCGGTAGAGCCACGTCTTCAGCGAGCTGCCCTGCCGGAACCCGCGAATCCCGCGAAACGCTTTCAAAAAAACTTCCTGCGTGGCGTCGGCGGCGTCCGAAACATCGCCCAGCATTCCCAGAGCGAGGTTATAGACGGGGCCGTGGTAGTGCGTGACCAGCCAGTCGAAGGCCGCTTCGGAACCCGACTGAAGCTCTGTCACCAGTTCGGATTCGTCCTGGGCCCACGGGAGGGCGCTCGCCCATTCGGACACTGCCGGCCTTTCCGGCCCGGAGCGCGTTCACTGCCGGACCTTGTTGCCTTACCGGGTTATTTCCACTGCCACGCTCGCCACGTGGCTTCTTTCTTTGTCACGCTTACCGCGTGACCTCCGGTGTCCGTTCTACTTGGTTAGACACCGGCACCAAGCCAAATGTTTCCCGGCTGTTGCCATTCTCCCACTCCAAAATCGCCACTGCAAGAGTACCGGAGGCCGGGTACGCAGTTGATAGTTGAGGGTTGAACAGGGTCGCGGAGGAGGCATTGAGATTTCCACAAGGGGGGTACACCCCCGGGTAATTTGTAAGAGTGTCAAAGGAAAAGAGTTGCGGGAAAAGGAGTTTGTAAGAGTATGAAAACAAAGGGCGGATTTTTGCGCTGAACGAGCAGGAGTGCGTAAGAGTATGAAAAGAAAGGGACGAAAAAGAAGCAATGAAGCAGGGAGGCAAAGAAGCGAGGATCGGATTGGGAAGGAGAAGGCGGGGATCAGGGCTCTTAGGGCGCGCTGCGTCCGAGGCAAGTTCGTGACTGGTGGGGGATAGACGGAGGATGCAGCGACGAATCACGGTACATGGTAGCACGTGAGTACATCTATGTCAATAAACTATTGAGGGAAGAAGGGAATGGCGCGCGGGTGAAGGAATAATTCGAATTCTGGTACGCGATGCGCTCCTCAACGTCCTTGGTCTGACTAATGTAGAATCGGCCGGAGGATTTGCTCGGCAGGTTGTAAGCATAAAAAGGTATGCTGCAAACTTGGTGGAGCCGATGGGATTCGAACCCACGATCTGTCCAATTCCGAACCGGGCCGCCCGCGCACGTCGGGACGAGCGGGGCACTATGGCGGCGACCGTCAACCCTAGAATCCTTCCTCAAGGTTAGTTAAGGAGGTAGTTGACAACAGTTATTATAAACTGTTATTAGTATAAGGGAGATAGTTGCCAATTTCCAGGTTGGATCATTACGCCGTGGAGTTGGATCGCCCTCAGGCCCACACCAGCCCATCCGGCCTGCCCAAGACCTCATCGGCAACTCTGCGGCCGCTGATCTCAGGTGATCAACATGGCGGTCCTTTTCTGCCCTGGCTGCAAGAAAGAGATGGAGTTCCTTCCCATCTACCGAGCACAGAGTCTGGCAGGAGTCTGCCGCGCCACAATCTACTACTGGATTGACAAGGGATGGATCCACTGGAACCAGTTGCCTAGCGGAAGGCGAATGATCTGCCGCGCATCCCTGTTAGGCGCCAACAGGACAGACGCTGCCGCGTTGAGTAGTAGTCTTACTCGGTAATGAGTTTCCCACCTTTCCGTGGCGAAACTTGCGGGATCCCGGAAACCTGCTCCAAGAATTGTTCCAAAACAATACAAGGATGTATAAGCGCGTCCAACCGCGTACGTTGACGCCTCTTTGGTTCCGCTGCACTCTTCCCGAGTATTGTGGGCGCATGGGCGCAGTGAACAGGAGGTGTAGCGTGCATTTCAAACTCAGGTACCGGATGGGATCATTCGGAGTTGTGATGACTCTGGTGGCGCTATTGCCAGGAAGTATGGCGGCGTATTCTCAGCAGAATCAGCCCGATCGGTCGGTGAAGGCGACCACGCCGGAGCAAATCGATAACCTGGCGAAAAGAGCGAAAGAGGGCACGGAACAGGATGTAAGAGACCTCACGGATGCGCTTCTCGCCCAAGCATCCGTGCTGTCGGACGTCGGAAACGCTTTCGATCTCAAGCAAAGAGTAGTTTCCGCGGAGCTCAAATTTCGGCAGGGAAACCACAAGGCCATCGCAGAGAAGGACGTCGCCGAGGCCATCAATCGGCTGGCGACAAAGATGTCTCTCCCTCCCTACGCCCATACCTCAAAAAGCGAGGTGCGTCGCTTGCGAGTGCGTTTGTTAACGGTATTTCCGCACTTTATCGCGAGCGATGCCCCTCCAAAGGCGGATGGCACTTTCGAGGCTGTGGACGAGGTGATGAGCCCCGTGCAGGCCGCATTTGCCGCTGCAGTTCTGATCCAGCAAAAACTCAGTAATCCTACTTTCCAAGTAACCGAGCAGGAGCACCAGGCAAGCAAGCGTGCCCGATCCCAATCCCAACAGCCCATTCCTGAAGGCGAGCGAACAAGAGAGATCCGGGATGGCATTCAGAGAAGCGCGAGCCAGGCAAGTCTTCGAGATATGTTGACCGAAGCGGACGAGTTCCTGACATCGCTCGGAATCGAGCCGCTGGCGAAGGAGGCAAAATGAGCAAGAATTGCCGAATGATTCTCGTAGTGGCTGTCGTAGGACTGTTCGTAGCAGGGTGTGGTTCTGGCAGCAACCCCGGAAATACTACACGGATGACGTTGACCACGCAGTATATCGCGGGCGGGATCAGGTTGACCGATCCCAACGCGGCCGTCCAAGGCGCCACTCTAGATCCGCCTTTTCCTGGAGATCAAATCAACACTAAATCGTCCTTCATAGGCACGACCGATTCTACCGGAGTACTGATTGAACTGGGTGTTATTTTACCTGCGTCGTGGGGCTTCCAGCGATTCGCCACGCCAAATTGTAACCGCTTCGATACGTATGCAGCACCTGGTCTGGGGAATCCGGCGACACCCTTCCTCATCTGCGGGGAAACTTCCGTATTCTTGTTTGTTGCGCCGACTACGGTTGATTTTCTTAATCCTCCGGGAACTCTGACAATCTCAAATAATCAGAATCTGTTTTCTGTTATTTACGGCATGCCAACGGTTTCGATCTTCGACGAGACTGGAACTTTGATGTCCGACGCTTCGGCCAACTGGGTTTCGGTCGACGGGAACTCCTTGACCGTACCGTTGAGCCTGGGGTTAAATATGTTCACGGGGACGTATGCGATCGTGGTGCGAAACGTCCAGGCAGGCGGGGCGCAGACGATTGCGGGAGGGGCCTCCGTCAATGTAATCAATAACGATCCGCCACCGCCACCTCCACCTCCTCCTGATCCGTGCGGCGGTCAGCCCTGTCTCATAATACCGTAACGCTCAAGATGAGGTGCACAATGCGGCTTGGCTCGGTGTCCCGAGCCCAGCCGCCGTTATCGCATATCCTGTATACAAGAGAAGGAGGCGAATGCAGCGACTCGCAGCCGTCGTGTGGTTGTCCTTTCTCCTCTCGCCGAGAGCGGATGCGCAAACCGCGCCACCCAAATTCGAGGCTGGAGCCCAATTCACCACAATCCATCTCACCGACGTGAAGGAAAACACATTTGGGTTCGGCATCCGATTCGTGTATAACCCGGTCCGCTATCTCTCCCTCGAATCTGAAGTGAACTACACGGTTACCCGCCCCCCCTTTGCGACCAGCCTGACCGGCGGGCATGTCCTGGAGGGATTCTTCGGGCCCAAGGCCGGCTTGCGGAAATCCAAGTTTGGGGTTTTTGGAAAAATCAGGCCCGGGTTTGCGAGTTTTAGTGACGTAGTCAAGTCCGTTGACCCTTCTACTTTCACGGTTCAGACGGGGAGGAGAACACAGTTTGCGCTGGATGTCGGAGGGGTTGTAGAGATCTATGCATCGCGGCGCGTCAGTCTACGCTACGACATGGGAGACACGATCGTATTTTATGGACGGCAGGTGATTTTTCCGCCACCTTTTCCGGAGTTTCCTGGGCTGGCGCAGCACAACTTTCAATTCAGCAGCGGAATCCTTTTTCGATTTTAAGATGGGAATGAAACGCAGAATCTCGGGATCTTCTATCTGGGAAACACAGGCAGATGGGCATGGCGGTCCGGGCCCAGCCGAGGGACTGACGTTCCTTCTTTGCCACGGAAGGAGGCAAATGCAGCGATTCGCAGCCGTGTTGTGGTTGTCATTTCTCCTCTTGGCCTCCACAGGCGCGCAAACTGCGCCACCGAAATTTGAAGCCGGAGCCCAGTTCACGGCAATTCACCTCGCCGACGTGAAGGAGAACACAGTCGGGCTGGGCGTCCGGTTCGTGTACAACCCGTTCCGACATTTGTCTCTGGAGACTGAACTGAACCAAACGGTCACGCGTCCCCCCTTTGGAAGCAGCTCGACGGGTGGACAAGTGCGGCAGGGATTCTTCGGAGCCAAGGCCGGCTTGCGGAAATCGAAGTTCGGCATTTTTGGAAAATTGAGGCCGGGCTTTGTGAGTTTTGACGACGTAGCCAAATCCATTACTTTTTCTCCTCCCGCGGTCCAGTTTGGGAGGAGAACACAGTTTGCGCTGGACGTCGGCGGGGTTGTAGAGATCTACGCCTCGCGGCACATCAGTATCCGCTACGACCTGGGGGACACGATGGTGTTTTACGGGCAGGAACAATTCTTCCCGCCTCCTTCTCCCGTATCGCCAGGGATAACGCTACACAACTTTCAGTTCAGCAGCGGAATCCTTTTTCGGTTCTGATGACGAATGAGAAAAGGATGATCGCGCGGGCTTTTCTCGCTGGGCAAAGCGAATGAACGACGCTAGCCTGCAGGAGCTTGCTCAAAGAGTCTCTGGTAACGTCATGGTGAGTGAACTGAGGAATCCATCTTCGTCACAACATTAAGATTAAGAGAGATTCCTCGTCGCTTCGCTCTTCGGAATGACGGTGAGGGACAGGGCGTTCGGGTAAGGGGAGTTTTTCGGCGGACCGCGGAGTTGGGCGAGGCGAGCGGGTGGCGGGGGCAATCCGAGGCAGAGGGGCCTTTGACGCCTGGATGGGGGGATGCTATAAATTTGGTAGTCCTATCGGTGGGGCCGTGGCGCAGTTGGGAGCGCGCCTCGATGGCATCGAGGAGGTCGTGGGTTCGAATCCCATCGGCTCCACCAATTGTCGTGGGCTCCCCGGCGCGACCACGTTTCCCGAACCAGCAAAATCCGGTTCTGTTGTCGCATGAATCTGTAGAATACTCTTCCTATGGCAAAACTTACGTTTCTCGGGGCGGCGGGGTGCGTCACCGGGTCGAAGTATCTGCTGGAGGCGAATGGGAAGCGGCTGCTGATTGATTGCGGGCTCTTCCAGGGCTCCAACGAGCTGAAGGACCGCAACTGGAAGCCGCTGCCGATTGATCCGAAGACGATTGATTACGCCGTGCTCACGCACGCGCATCTCGACCACACGGGCTGGCTGCCCAAGCTCGTCAAGGACGGCTACCGCGGCCCGATTTTCGCGAATGCCGCGACGATGGAGCTGACCGGCATCCTCCTGAAAGATTCGGCACACCTGCAGGCGGAAGAAACGGAGCATGCGCGGTTCAAGAAATACAGCCGCCATCCCGAGCCCATGTCTCTCTACACCCCCGAGGATGTGGAACCGGTACTCAAACTCCTGAAGGAGATGCCGCGCACGGGCGCGTTCGACATCGCGGCGGAATTTCACGTTGTTTCTTATGATGCGGGGCACATCCTCGGCTCGTCCAGCCTGGAATTGACGGTGAGCGAGAACGGCAAGAAGTTCGTCCTGGTGATGTCCGGCGACGTTGGCCGCTACAACCAGCCGATCCTGAACGATCCGGCGACGCCGCCCCGCGCGGACTATCTCGTTTGCGAATCCACGTACGGCGACCGCGAGCATCAGGACGGCGCGCCGGCGGACGTGCTCGCGGAGGTGGTCAATCGCGTGGTAAAGCGCGGCGGCTCGATGGTCTTCCCGGCCTTCGCCATCGGCCGCACGCAGACGCTGATGTTCTATCTCCGCCAACTCGAAGACCAGCAGCGCATTCCACGAATCCCCGTTTACGTTGACAGCCCGATGGCGCTGAGCGCGACGGACCTCTATCTGCGCCACCATGAAGACCACGACCTGGAGTTCACGCGCGAAGAAAACAATGGCAAGGGCGACCCGCTGAACGTCCACGAATTCCACCTGGCGCGCGCGGTGGAGGAGTCCAAGCAGATTAACAACGTGACCACGCCCTGCATCATTATTTCGGCGAGCGGGATGGCCACGGGCGGGCGCGTGCTCCATCACCTGGCGCGGCGGCTCCCGGACTCCCGCAACGCGGTAATCCTGGCCGGGTTTCAGGCGGAAGGCACGCGCGGCCGCGCGCTCCTGGAGGGCGCAAAACTGTTGCACATCTTCGGCGAAGAAGTTGCGGTGAAGGCCGAAATCGTGGAGTTGGGGCAATTCTCGGCGCACGCCGGCAAGAGCGAGCTGCTTCGCTGGGCCGCCACGTTCACGGCCCCGCCGAAGCAGACCTTCTTGACGCACGGAGAACCGGCTGCGGCGCAGTCCCTGCAGGCGGCCATGCAGTCGCAATTGCGCTGGAATGTTTCGGTGGCGCGTTATTTAGATACAGTTGAGCTTACCGGAGCTTAAGCTCGTGAGAACAGCATCTAAATGGGCTTCGTCAAATTGGTCGGTTTCCACGAGGGCTGCGCCGAGATTCTGGTGCTCGGCGACGAGGCCGGGCTTCGGGCAGGAAGAACCGTACAACTGCTAAATCGCCGGGTGGGTAGGCGATGACAAGAAGCGCAATGCTGTGCCTTGCCGCAACGATTTCGCGACATCTCTAAGAAATCAGACACGGAAAACTTTCAATCTGCCTCTTCCGTGTCTCCGGAGAGCCAAACAAAAGAGGCCAGTCCTAGGACTGGCCTCTTTGAGTTTGAAGTATCGGTCCGCTTTCTGAGCTGCCTCAGAAGCGGAGTTTAGAAGCTAATGCGCCCCGAGATCAGGATGCTCCGGTTGTTCCCGTTGTTGGCAAAGGTCTCTCCGAACGTATTCGGTGCTGGCACTCCAACCGAAGGGCCGGTACAAGTTGTAGCGCTGACAGGAGTGGGACACACAAGGCCGCTCGCGTTCCTGTTGTTGACGTTCAGGCCCGGCACGCCGTAGAACTGGTAGTTAAAGACGTTCAGGGCATCGCCACGGAGAGCCAAGCTAATGCGCTCGGTGAGCCTGAAACTCTTCGCGAGACTCAGGTCCACCTGGTTACGTGGCTGGGTGCGAGTCACGTTGCGGCTGACAGCGCAGGCAAACGGGTTCCCGCCGCACAGCGCATTGACCGCAAAGGTGTTGTTGACGATGAAATGAACGTCCGTGGGGCTGATCAACGGGCACGCAGGCGTATTCACGAATGCGGTACCGGCATTCATGCACGTGGTAACGTTGATCAACTGAGTCGCATTCAGGTAGCGGCCCGAGGTGTTAAACGGAGCGTTGGGATTGCTGAGAATCGGGCGGCAGGAGTCAACAAAGCCGAAGCCGTTGTTGAAGCCGAGGTCGCAGTAGGGGTCGCCGTTGTTGGTGTTCTGGGTGGGAGTGACGGCAACACCGGATTGGTAACGATGCGTGCCGCTGATCTGCCAGCCACCCACCACACGACCGAGCATGCCCCGCTGACTGCTCTTAAAGGGCAGTTCGTACACCCAGTAGGTGGTGACCACATGCGGATACGACTGCGCCGATACACCGCGCTCCCCCTTATTGGGATTGAAGGGATTCGGGGCGATGGGCGTAGAGTTGCCGCCGGCGCTGGCGAAGATCTCGCTGGTGTTGTCCAGGGCCTTGCTCCAGGTGTAGGCGACATCTGCGGTCAAGCCACGGAACGCACGGATCTTGAGTTCATTCTGGAGGCCGTGGTAAGCGGAAAAGGCCCCGTTGTTACGAGTGCGAAGCAGGCCGAATCTGCAGTCTGGCCGTCCAATGCTCGTTATTGATCCCGACCCAGCCGCAGCCCCAGCGGCAGTGCATGGGGTCACGCCGGAAGGAATCGCCTGCGGCGCTTGCACGGCCAGACCGGCCGTACACGTGGCCCCTGTCATGGCAGAGCAAATGAGCGGGTTGCTGTTGACAGTCTGGAAATTGCCGACGCCATGGTTGCCCACATAGCGGACCTCAAACGAGATTCGCGAGGTGATAGATCGCTGCACACCCAACGACCACTGCTCGACGTAAGGGTTGTGGAAGTCGGTGCTGACGCGCGTCTGGTTGCGGGCGCCGGGGTTCCCGCCGCGCGGGATGGAGCCCAAATAAGCCCCCTGCACGACCGTCCCGGTGGCATTCGCCGGCACACCAACATTGTTAATAATTCCAGCGTTCACTACCGGCGCGACCGTAGCAACGTTCAGGAAGATATTGTAGTAGGCTGGGTCATACGCGATGCGGTAACCCCCGCGGATGACCGTCTTGCCTTCTCCAAACACTTTCTTCATGATGCCTGGCGTCCAAGCAAAGCCAATGTTCGGCCCAAAGTTGTTAAAGTCTTCCGGGATTTTCGGGATTTCCGTTACATCAGGCGAGAGACCCGAAGCCCAGAAGCCATTGGCCACGTTCTGAACCGAGATGTCATGGAGCAGGTTAATGGCCTGCTGGTTCCACTCCCAGCGCAGGCCGAAGTTGAGCGTGAGATTGCTCTTTATGCGCCAGTCATCTTGCGCATAGAAAGCCAAGTCTTTCTCGGCGAAGTTGAAGTTGAAGGGGCCATCGGTGAGCGAGAGTTGGCTGCACGTGGCAGTGCCGGGACAGCCTGAGGCATTCTTGATGAAGTTGCTAAACGCGCTGCACGGCACAGCCCCCGTTGTGGCTACACAATCCGTGGAACCGGTAGGACTGGAGAAAAAGGTGAACCCACCGTTAATGCTGGGCAGGAAGTGGTTTGGCGAATTCTGACGATCGAACTCACCGCCGAACTTGAAGGTATGCCGCCCGCGCGTCCAAGTGGAATTGCTCTGAAACTGGGTGTTGTGCACCTGGCGGTCTTGTGGGAGGTTTGTGGCCAGTCCGAAGGTTGTGTACGAGTTGACGTTGTCGACGAATCCGATGTTCGGCGGGCACGACTTCACGTCTTCGATGGTGCATTGTGGAAATGCCTGCCCGGCGGCAAATTTGAAAAATCCAGTGCCGTAGCTCACACGGGTTTGCGTAATGAAATTGGTCGTCCAGGTGCGCGCGTAGTCCCAGCCGTACTGCCGGTCTTGCGCCGGGACAGCCACAAAGGCGCCGCTGGAGATGGTGCCAGACCCCAGGGCGGTGTTGCTGTTCTGGTAGATGAACCGGAAGAAGAAACGGTCCTTGGGGCTAATCTCCCAGTCGCCCCGGCCTGTGATCTGCTTGTCGTCAAAATTGTTCCCGACGACGCGGTTTACAAATGAGAAGGGCACGGTCACAGAGGTCGTGCCGTTGGAAACCACGACATTTTGCGGTGTACCGGCAATCTTCGGATTTCCCGCGGTGATGCCAAAAGGTCCGAACTGCTTCAGAGCGGTTACAGCAGTGTTGGTGGGGAACGCTGCGGCCAGGGCAGTCAGGCCGTCCGGCGTGGGAGTGAGGCTGGAAGAAGTAGCGCTGCTCAGGGCTCGCTGCAGGTCTTGCTGATAGCTGGCAAAGAAAAAGATGCGATTCTTGAGAACGGGTCCACCGAAGGTGCCGCCAAAGCGGTTTTCCGCGAAGCGGGGAATCACCGCTGCGCTGCAGCCCTTGGGAGCGGCAGCGAATGGCGTCGGCGTGGCAGCGGCCGCGCCTGGAGGACAAAAGCCCAACAGCACGTTCTTCTGGCCGTTCGTGAGCGAGCGGTCCCAATTGCCTTCGTAGAATTCGTAGCCGCTGCCGTGGAATGCGTTGGAGCCCGACTTGGTAATGTAGTTGACGACTGTTCCCGAGTTGCGCCCGTATTCAGCACTGAAGTTGTTGCTTACGACTTGGAGCTCGCCCAGCACGTCTGGGTTGGAGAGGAAGACCAACGGACCGGCCACGGAGTTATCGTTGTTTGCCTGGCCGTCAATCTGGAAGTTGTTCGAGCGGCCGCGCAGGCCGTTGTTGGCGACAGCCGCTCCATTGGTGTTGCTGAAGTTGGTGGAACCATTGTTAGCCACACCAGGAACGAAGAGCACGAGGTTATCGAAGCCCCCGCCCGCATTGGGCAGAGACCCCACAATTTTGGTGTCGAAGTTGCCGCCGATCTGCGAGCTGGTGCTCTCGATCAAAGGTGTCGAGGCTTCCACGGTCACCACTTCCGAAGCGCTGCCGACCTCCAACGTCTGCCCCGCCAGCATGTTGGTCTTGCCGGCCACAACAATGACGTCGCTCAGTTGCAGCTTGCGAAATCCGGTCGCCTCGATGGTGACACTGTACGGGCCGATCGGAAGACCCTTGAACTCAAAGTAGCCCTGCGAGTCCGACTTGCTCGAGAACTTTGCGCCTGTGGCTACCCCCACGGCATTCACAGCCGCGCCTACAACGATTGCGCCCTGCTGATCCTGGACGGTGCCAGCTATGGAGCCAGTGACAATACCTTGGCCAATTAACGATGCCGCGCCAAACTGCAGCAAAATGAATAGCACGATTCCCAACCGAACCAGATTCCTTAGGTTTATGTTCGAGCAGAAGAACGTGCGGATAGTGCGCAAGCTCATGGACACCTCCAAGTTGACATAAAGATTGACACACCGAAAAACTGAGCCATGGCCACCACAGTCACAGTTTAAAAGTTAATTGGCATTTTTGAGACCAAAGTTTATACGCAGTTTAGATTTGCTGGATTACTAAGAAAACAGGATGGTTGTAGGAATGTGGAATTAGATTTGATTTATATCTTGATATGGCAGATACCAAATTCAGTAGATGATTGCCTCTTGGCTTCCAAAAAATGGAACTCCAATCCGATGAGAAGACTGGATTTAGACGCAGCACTATCGTAACCATCTGATGTGGCTCAGAGTAGTTGTAGGCCCTCTTTAGTTCTAGGTCAGATAGTGTTTATTTGGAATTTCCGATTTCAGCTTTAACCCGGCACAAACCCATAATGCAGCCCCCCTCCTGTCAAGCGCAGATCAAGATGGTCTCCTTGGGCTGGCATCGCAGTTCTTTTTGGCCGTTCCGCTGACTTATCCGGCGTGTACCCGGCCTCCGAACTGCCTTGCCGCTGACACTCACCCCCTGGGTGACCTTCCAGAAAGACATTCATACTTTCATGGCCGACTCTCAAATCGGAAATACGGGTTAAGAGCCGGAGCTTGAGAGAACGTTGCGCTGTCAGAGCAGCGTGCCAACGCGCATCACCCTCTTTTGTGTCGCGATTCGGACTATCGGGGCAAACTTTATTCAGCGGCGAGGAAACTTTTCCCGGGTGGGTAACGTCTATACAAGCAAGACCACTCGCGGGGCGGGAGACTAACCACCACAGGGCAACCGACCGTCAGTCTCCTGCCCCTTTCCTTTCCAGGCTTCCTATTCCGGGTTTCCCACAAACAATTGGAAAGTAAACGCTTATTGGACCACGACCCTGCGCCGCGTGGGTGTCTCGCGGGACATGGGCGGAACCTCGGACAAGCTGAGGCCGGCGACGAACATCGGAGTTGGCGCGACTCTCCCCCAGCGGTTCAATTCCCACCGCGCACGAATGAATTTGAACTCCGGGCGAAGCGTCAGGTCGAGGATCATCTTCACTTCTCCGCGATAAAAGCTTTGCGGCAGCTTCAGAAGCGGCTTGCTTCCCCAGTTCTCCCCGTCGGGCGAACCCCAGATGGAGACGTCGAGCGACTCCTGCTCGATCTGATTGGTAATCTCCATGCGGCACAGAAACGTGCGTGTCCCGCTCGCAGAAATGTCGAACGCTGCGCCGTCGCCGTTGGCTTCCATGCGCGTCCCCGCGGGAATCATTGCCAGATCCATCGCCATTCGCGTCCCCGGCCCCTTTTTTCGTTTGGCCTTGCTGGCGGCGGATTCTAGCACAGGATTCGCGCGCGCGTTCTAGGGGTTGGGCAATAGCCCGGGCAAACGGGCGAGGCGTTCCTCGGCGGCAGCGAGGGTCGATTCCTTCTTGCAGAAGGTGAAGCGGACCTGCTTCGCGCCGTCGCGCGCATCATTGTAGAAGCTTGAACCGGGAACGACCGCGACGCCGATCTTCTCCACCAGATACTTCGCAAACGTCACATCGTCGGGATGGCCGAAGCGCGAAATGTCCGTCATGATGTAGTAGGCCCCGCGCGGCCTATAGACGGTGAATCCCGCGGGCTCGAGAATGCCCAGCAGCCGGTTGCGCCGTTCGAGATAGTCGCTCGCCAGCTTGGCGTAGTAACTCTGCGGCAGGCGCAGCGCCGACGCACCGGCCTGCTGCAGCGGAGCCGCCGCGCCGACGGTCAGAAAGTCGTGCACCTTGCGGATGGAGGAAGTGGCCTCCGGCGGAGCCAGCGCCCAGCCCACGCGCCACCCCGTCACGCTGTAGGTTTTCGACATGCCATTGATGACGATCGTACGGTTGCGCATCCCGTCGATGCGCGCCATGGAGAGGTGCTCCGCCCCGTCGTACAGGATGTGCTCGTAGATTTCGTCGGTGATGCAGAAGGCGTTCCAGCGCGCGCACAGGCCGCCGATGAACACCAGTTCCCCGCGCGTGAACACTTTCCCCGTCGGATTATTCGGAGTATTCAGGATGATCGCTTTGGTGTGCGGGCCGAATGCCGCCGCCAGCTCGTTTTCATCGTAGCTCCAATCCGGGGGCCGCAATTTCACGAAACGCGGCGTGGCCCCGGAGAGGATGGCATCGGGGCCGTAATTCTCATAAAAAGGCTCGAAGACGACGATCTCATCGCCGGGATTGATGATCGCCATCATCGCGGACATCATGGCCTCGGTCGAGCCGCAGCAGACGGTGATTTCCCGCTCGGGATCGTATTGCACGCCTTGGGTGCGCTCGAATTTCTCGACAACCGCGTCGCGCAGCGGCTTAGCGCCCCAGGTGATGGCGTACTGATTGATGTCGTCCGCGATGGCCTGCCGCGCGGCTTCCTTGATCTCGGCGGGAGCGGGGAAATCCGGGAACCCCTGCGAAAGATTGACCGCGCCGTGCTTCATGGCCAGACGCGTCATTTCGCGGATCACCGACTCGGTAAACTGCTCCGCCTTGGCGGAGAGCATCCGCCGCGCCGCCTGCGCCATGCGGGAATCGGAAGAGGTCATTGTTGTGGACTCAATCTTGCCGCGCCGGCAAGTGCGCTGCGGGAGACTCCTGGCCGGCCGCGCCGTAAATCATCCGGTAGGCATCGGCATTTCGCAAGACGATTTGTATGTACTCGCGCGTTTCCGTGAAAGGAATGGATTCGACCAGCTCGGCGACCTCTTCATACTTGCGCTCGGCGCCCCACGCCGCGATGCGGTCCTCCCCGGCGTTGAATGCCGCCAGGGCCTGTTCCGGTCCGCCGGTCAACTGAAGCAATCCCTTGAGGTAAACCGTGCCGAGAGTGAGATTGAATTCCGGATCGAAGAGTTTGTTCAGTGAATACCGCAGATGAAGCTGTTTCGAAAGGAGCTTTCCTGTCTGCGGCAGCACCTGCATCAAGCCATAGGCCCCGGCATGCGAGACGGCGTCCGCCTGAAAAGTGGACTCCTGCCGGATCAACCCCGCGACGAGCGCCGGGTCCAGGCCGTTCTTCGCGGACTCGCGGCGCAGCGCGGACTCGTAGGGAAGCGGATAGAGCGCTTTCCACGCGGCCAACGGCGCGTCTTCTCTCTTGCGCGCCTCGAAATTCGGCATGGCCAGGCGGCCGTAGACCATCCCCACGGCAAAATGCCCCTGATCGAAGGCCGCCTGAGCCGCTTCGACCATCAGCCGCGGCGAAGCGGTGGCGAAATAGGCGAATTTCAATTCCTGCTCCGCCGATGCGTCGAAGGCAATCGTGCGCAACGCCTGCGCGCGCGCCCAGCGCTCGGTGGCGGCCGCCGGGATGGGCTCGTCAACGGGGCGCAGCGGCGGAGCGGGCGGAATTTTTTCGAGATAGTCCGCGGGATTTTCCTCGCCGGCACCCATCTTTGCAAGACGCTGCGCGGCCGTCAGGCCGAAGTAGGTCTGCGGGTAGCGGCTCACCGCTTTGCTGAAGAAACTCCGCGCATGTGCGGGATTCCCTTCCCGCTCGGCGTTGCGGCCGAGCCAATAGAGCGCATTCGCGGTGTAGGGCGAGACTGGGTATTTCAGAATGAACGCCTGCAGCAGTTCGTCCGTCTCCGGGCGGCGGTTCAGATACGCCACCCAGGCGATGCGCCACTCCGCGATCTGCGCATTTCTGCCCCCTGGAAAATCGTCCAGGATGCGCTTGTAGTATTCCGCGGCGCGCGTGCGATCCAGTTGCACCCAGAAATAGTTTCCCGCGCCCATCAAAGCTTCTTCGGCCCAGCGGCTCTTGGGATATTTCTGGAGGAGCGCGCTGGATGCGGCCAGCAGTTGAGATTCGCTTTCGTGTTTCTTGGAGCGCCAGAACTGAGCAAGCGCGTACATTCGCTCGGCGTCGGTCTCCGGATCGCTCAGACTCAGCCCCGCTATCAGCGAAGGAGACGCTCCGAGCTGGACGCGCGCCTCCGCGATGCGAAGCTCCGCGCGCTGGCGTACGGGGATGGCAGCGTCACGAGGCGCCTGGGACAGAAGTTTCTCGAATTCCGAGCGGGCTTCGCGCCACTTCTTAGCATCGTAAAAAGCCTGCGCGCGCTTTTCCATCAGCTCGAGCGAGGGTCGCGGATATTCGCCGCGCATGGCGCGCTGCAGTTGTCCCAGCGCCGAACCCGCCACTTTGGCTTCATCGCTCAACGGAAATTTGTAGTACAGGGTCTGATAGTCCACCGCGGCCCGCGCCAGTTGCTTGGCCACTTGTTTGGCCCGCGCGCGATCCAGAAGCAGTTCGGGCTTGCTGGCGGTCACGGAGTAGGCGTCGAGGGCAGCCAGCGCTTCCAGAGGCTTGCCGAGATCCGTGGCGGTAGTGGCCAGTGCGTCGAGCAACTGTTCGCGCATCGCCGTGCTGGGATAGTCGCGCTGGATGGCGCGCAACTCCTCAAGGGCTTCGGCCTGGCGCTTCATCGCGCGGTGCGTTTGCGCGCTCCAATACAGCACGTAGTCGCCGAGAAGCTTGTCCTGCTTTGCCTTTGAGAACCAGGCCAGCGCCTCCTTGTTGCGTTTCTTCAAGTAGTCGGCGTAACCGAGGGCGAGCGCGGCGCGCGCTCCCCACACGCTGGCGGCATTCTTCGCCGCGTAAGCAGCCAGCAGGGTGTAGGCGTTTCCCGTGCCGTTGGGCAGCGCCCGCGAGAGGTCCGCGAGTTCTCTCTGTGCCGCCTCGTCCGCGGGGGTCGCGGCGGTGATCTCCGGCGCGGTTGTGTCGGGCTTGCATCCAGTCCGGCAGGGAGCGGACTTTGGTTTCGGCGCTTTTTTCTTGCTGCGGCGCGACTGGGCGAATGCATCCGGTGTCCCACCGAAGAGCAGACTCGCGATGAGGAGACACGCCGCGGGCGCTCGCGCGAGCCTGCGGAGCGCGCCGCGATGCGCCGCCTGATTGCTGAGCGGATGAATGCGAAGGCTAGGCGTGATGGGCCGGTGAGCCGTAGGGATATTCCCCGAGGGCGCGGGGATCTCCCTCGGCGAGAATCTGCACCATCCAGTGATAGAAGTAATCCACCGGATGGGCCATGATCGGCCGAAACCTGCGGTCGTATTCTCTGTGAGCTTTCTCAATGTCATCACGCAATCGGATGCAGATATCTCTGTTTTCGCGGCCCAGCCTGACCTGCTCCGGTCTCAACATTCTAATGTCCTGCATCGAAACTTTGGCAACTCGATTTGCGCGGCGGTGCAATTCCTGCTCTTCCGTGGAGAGCTGGTTCAAGTCAAAGCCCTCGTCCGTGGCGGTGGTCACATCCGCGCCGGACATCGCTTCCATCGCCGGCTGGGGTTGCGGCGCCACCTGCGCGGGCGCAGCGGCCATGGGAGTCGGAATCCCCGGCGCCGGCCGCGCGGGCTCGGGGCCGGGCTCGACTGCCGGGACGCTCATGGGCAGGCTGACCAGCCGCGTCATCTCCGCTTCGAGCGAGCTGCGCTGGGTGGGCTGGAGAGCTGCGGTTACAAAACGCGAGAGAACTTCAAGGGAGGCGGAGAGCGCCGCCGCCGCCGACTGTGCACGGAGCATCGGAGGCAGAGCGTTGGTCGGCTTGCTGCTGGCGCAGGCGGAGACCACGTCGTTCACCGCCTGATGCAGGTCCTCCGCGGTCCGCTGGATGCGCTCGAGGTTTTCCCGCAGCGCGCGGGAGACCGCCTGCTCGACCGGGTTTTGTTCTTGTGCCATACCTGTTTTCGGGGTGTTTTACCGGATTCCCCGTAAGGGCATATTGGATTCCAAACCGTGGAGAGTCAACCGCCCATCGGTATGCGTGTGCCGAGAAATACCCCTTCGGAACGCCCTTCTGCGCATCCATCTTACTTACAGCCGAGGGCGGATAGGGGTAGAATAGAAGGGTACCGAGGGGGCGACACGGTTTCGACGGAAGCTGTCGCGACCCGAAGGCATGCCGGGCGCCACCTGCCCGCAACCGGGTGGAAACTGATAAATGCCAACTCTGAATTGGCACTTGCAGCCTAAGTAATTAGGCGCAACGTCTCCTCAGGCTTCGCCTGCGGGCTTGAGATGAGGCGTCACACAGCAGGCTGGCCGGGGCGTTTCGGTCCGTAATGCCCGGGCGAGACTCATCGGACTAGCCGGCCGCGTTTCTTGCTCATTCTAAGCGCGGCGGGCGAACCCAACGGAACTGAGCTAAGCATGTAGTCTTCTGGCCGTAGCGCTTTTCGGACGGGGGTTCGACTCCCCCCGCCTCCATAGTTACACTTAGAATGTATTCGATAACTTATAGAGACTATTCGTAGGTCCGCCGGGTTTTGTTGGAATTCTTGATTCCTTGCGATCTCTATGATTTCTGTGCCGCAATTGCCTTCCGGGCGATGAGACCAAATCCCTTCGCGCTCGCCGGACCGCTCGATAGTTTTGCGGATGATGTTGGAGGCGGCGCCATGCCCGTAGCTGGCGCGGCCGTCATACTGACGATGGTGCAGCAGGGAGTTACGCCATCCACGGAGACTTTGCGAGCGCCAAAGTTAGAGTAAATTCCCTGGCCCGCTTGCCGTGTTTCGGCAGCGCAGCGTCCTCGTCTCAAAAGTGGGCGCCCGGGCCGAGCTCTCGCCGCATAGGTCCAGTTAGAAATGATCCGCAGTGAAATTCCTCCGAGTGCTGAAAGATCTCTATGGTCTAGGCAACGACTGTTCGTGGCTTTGGATTATCCGTTGCGCTAAACCAGACCGAAGACACACTCAATCACGGAAAGTGAGGAAGATGCTTTAACGGGTTCGACGGCACGGGAATGTTCGCGGCAATAACTTTGGCCGCGGAACTCACCGCGTCCTGTGCCTGTTGGGCAGCATGATTCGCTGCAGCCTTGGCTTGCGACGCCTCTGCATTGGCTCGATCCGAGGCTTCCTTGGCCTCTCGGGCAGCGGCTTGCTTTGCTCTTCGGTCCGCGCCGTTCACGGCTGTTGCAATTTCTTTTTGCTTTTCAGCTGCAACCTTGGCTTGCTGAGCGGCGAAAGCTGCTTTCGCGGCCGCCTCTTGAGCGGCCTTTTCCGCTTGCGACTTCGCGTGGTCGGCGGCCGCTTGCGCTTGCGCGAGTGCTTGAGCGGCTCGTTCCGCTGCCGCCTTTTCTTCCTGCGCCGCTTCTTGTGCCAGTTTCTTCGCCTTGTTCAGCCACTCCAGAAGTTCTGCGGGCAGGGAAAACATGTTGTTCCAGGCTTCCACCCAGACGGCGCCGAAACCGATACTGTTTGAGCCGTAAGCGATCCAGCCGAAGCCGTTGTCACCCCTGTCGATCCCCCAAGAGTTTTTGATCCGCCAAGCACCTCTATTGTCATCCCATCCGACCAAGAGAACTACGTGGTCCGGTAGGCCTTTTGCACGCTCCCTGAAGACTCCGTCCGGATGCTTCTGCAGGTACGTCTGGTAATTGTCGAAGTAGTCGCAGAAACTTCCAGGAGTGTCAGGCGGAGGATTGGCATTACAACCGTCAGCCAGCACGCTCACAGCAAGAGGACCGTGCTCGAGTAGCGCTTCTTTGAGCTGCGAATTGGAGGGCGAAATGCCGTCGCCCACGAAGCCCCAGATTAGAGCTCGATACGGATTGTCCAGGATCAGCCGCGGGCCTTGCTTTCTCCCCGCGTATGGCAGTTCGGATTCTTTGACGGTTCCCATCAGCATCATTTGAGTTGCCGCTTCCGGGGTCCATCCGCCTTTGCAGCCGCCGAAAATGACGTTGTCCAATACGTATTGTTCAGAAAGGTCCGCAGTGCGGTTGTAGCGCATCAGAATGCTGCTCTCCAGCGCACCCACGGCGCCAAAGTCCCAGCAACTCCCGCAGTCTCCCTGAGCGCGGACCTCCGTAACCTTGCCTAACTTGAACCAGTCAAAGGAGCGGGCCGAAGCTGGCGGCAAGCTTCGCCTAAGCACTGTTTCCGGCAATGGCGGTCGCCCAACCGCGGCTTCCACCTTTTCAAACGCTTCCATCGCCGCGCGCTCGAGCTTGAGAATTTCGGTGGCAATTGCATTCTGATGAGCGACCTGCTTGACGATGTAATCGAGCGGCGGCAGCGTCAGACCTTTGCCTCGTTGAGATTTGTTTATCGCACCCGCAGGCGCCGGTTTAGCAACGACCACGGGTAGCGCAGCGGAGGGTCGCGCAGGCGGTGCCGCGTGCGGAGCAGCGCTAGGTGGCGGAGATGCCGGCGCCGTGGCGCCGCGGATTGCCATGGCTGTGTCGTTGGGTTCGGACGGCTTGATTTGCGAGGTGTCTGTATTGGGCTTGTCCGTGTTGCTCCTGGAGGGCGTTTGTTGCGTGGTGGGTTTCTGCTGGCCGGTCTTGCTTCCCGCGCCCGAACCGCCCGGGGGTGCTGCGGATGCTTGGGGAGGCGGCGCCATGCCCGGAGTTGGCGCGGCCGCCTCACTGAGGATGGTGCAGCAGGGGACTGCGCCATTCACAGAGACCTTGCGAGCGCCAAAGTTAGCGTAAATTCCCTGGCCAGCCTGTAGTGTTCTTAGCAGCGCAGCATCAGTGACCTTGAACTGAAACATCTTTCCGCTGGCGTTCTCTTTCGCGGTCACCACGCCCGTATTGCTATCAATCGCCGTGATGTTGCAGCACGGCTGAGAAGGCTTTAGCTTGTTCTGGATTTGGCCGGCAGCCATGGGCGCCGCTGCGGACGTAGCCGCCGTGCTAATCGAGGCGACGATTCCGTCCACGGGCGAGAACCCCTGCACCGTGAGACGCACGTTGGATCCCGATGTCAGCGCTGCGCCGTCCACCGGTTGGAAATCGACCTTGCCGCCCACGGTGAAGGTCTGGGACAGCTTTGCTCCGTCAACCGGCTGAAAGTGCGCGATCCGGAAGGTGATGATGCGCCCCGTGGCGCTCTCTGTCGCGGTCACCACGCCCGTAGTCCTATCAATCGCCGTGATATTGCAGCATGGTTGGCTTGGAGCCGGAGCCGCCCTCGGAGCAGCGCTGGCGGGCGGAGCTACCGGCGCCACCGCGCCGGCACCGGCCCGCGGAGGAGCCAGGGTGATCTTGGTGATCACACCGAACGGCGTCTTGCCGTCCAGAGAAACCTGCTTGGCGCTGAAGTTGGCATACACCGGCGAGCCAGCATGGAGTGTGGCAAGCAGCTTGGCATTCGTGACGTGAAACTCAAACGTGCGGCCGGTCGCGGTCTCGATGGCGGTGACCGTTCCCGTGCGCACATCCACCGCAGTCACGTTGCAGCATGGAGTCGACGCGCGCAGCGGCTGACTAAATGCGATCAGCGCGACAATAAAAAAGAGCAGGCGTTTCATATTTTTTCCTTCCGTCTAAATCTTTGTCTCCTGGAACCTGCTGTGCAACAAACTCAAATCCGTTACTGCATGCGCGTGAATCAATGCGGCCAGGGAATCTTCTTCAATTTCTTTTTCGCTTCGTCCAATTTGCTGTCTTTCTTTTTCGGGTCCTGAGGCGTGGTTTGTGTTGCGGGCGCTGCATTGGGATCGGGATTCGCCGCGCCCGAGGTAGAGCCGGGGCCGTTGGGAATCCCCGATCCCACCGCATTGCTGACCGTTCCAGCGGCTCCCTGCGCAGTGCCGCCCGCAAAGAGATTTTGGAATCCGGATGAGACTGCTTGCGACGTGCCCTGAAGCTGGCTGGCGAAATTTTGCAGCGCAAGGATGGCCGCCTGGCGATCGGGAGCCTTCTTTAACGCCACAAAGGAGCCACGCATGGCCTGCGCTCTCCCCATCAGATCCGAGAGCATGTTCATGCCCACGAAGAGGAGGTTCAGGTTGCGGAACTTACCGGCAAAAAGGGGCGCCTGCTGTGAAAAGGAACCCACGTTGGTTTGAAGACCTTGAATCTCCGCCGCACAACAACTCTGCATGGCCGGGCTCATGGGAGCATCCATGGTGTCCTGAGTAAAACCCGCTCCCGCCGCGGGGTTCTGCTGGGCCTCTGCGGGACCCCTCGAAGGCACGCGGAACGCCACGGACTGAACCGCGGGGCGCTGTGGAACGGCGGCACTGGCCAGCTTGTCCTGGAGCGCCTTGACCTGAACCTTCATATTATCGAGGTCGGTATTCATTTGGCCGCCGTAAGCGGTCATCGGCGGGCCGTCGAGCATGCCCTTTGCCGTGTAATCGGAGGGAACGACGCGATAGCGATAAACCATGCCGTGCTTGCCCACTACATACGCGCGGTCACGCCGCGGCAAACTGAAGGCTTCCACGTATTCCGGGAATGCGAACTGGCGGGAAGTCCAGCGCGATCCCCCGTCGGAGGTAAAAGTCATTGTCCTCCCGTCGGGAAGTGTCCAAGCAACTTCAGGGTCAGCAAACTGGAGTTTCATATGAAGGCCGGGGGCGGCAGGTATGCCGTTCCAAGTGACTCCGCCATCGGTCGTCTGGTAAAGGTGATAGTTCCCAGAATCGTTCTCCGTCTCGAAACCAAGCTGCTCGTCGATGAAGAAACAATCCCAGGGGCTGCCGTTGCCGGGGCTGACGGTTAGTGACCAAGTCGCGCCGCCGTCCGTCGTCTTCGCCAAGACCATTGTCTTGTCGTCCTCGGACGCTCCTCCAATCGCATAGCCAAGTGTGGAGGTGACAAACTGCAGGCGGCGGAAGAAACAGTTCGAATCCCGAGTCAGCCCGTTTACTCGCACCTTGATGACGGGGCAAGCAAAAACTTCTTTCCATGTTTTGCCGCCGTCATTGGTTATCGAGATGCTTCCTTCGCTCTGGCCCACTCCGTGCGTTTCTGAGGTAAACGTGTAGTCATCAAAGTTATTTCGATAAGGAACGGTTCCGGCCAGGATCCAGTGCTTGCCGTCGCGCGTGTGCAATAAACTGTGGTCCGGCCCAAGGGCCCAGCCTTGTCTGGGGCTGAGAAAGTGCAATTTTTGCGGCGCGCCATCGGCCGATTGCGAATCACCATACTGAACGTCCCAATGGTCGCCGCCGTCCGCGGTGTGCAGGATCACGCCGCCTCTCACATAGTTGTTTCCTACCCCGCCGCTGACCCAACCCTCGTCGCCAGATACGAAATACGCGCTAATGAACTCGATGTCCTCCGGATAGTTCGCGGGCTCCCAAATGCCTTTGAATTTCGGCTGTGGCGCGGCCGCCGCGGCTGCCGGCTTCTTCGCCGGCGCAGCCTGGCCTTTCGCGCCGGGGCGCTGGGCGGGGGGCTTCTGTGCCGCAGATGTAAGAGCACAAGCCAGCAGCCCGGCGATCGCGCAAACGCCTTGAAATAGCCATTGGTTTCTTCCGTTGTGCGTCATGTAAGCATCTCCTCCAAGAAAATTTTCATGGCTACTGCTCGATGGTCATCAATGCGGCCCATTTAGAATCTGTAGGCCGGGGTCAATGTAGGTCTTCAGGATGTTGTTATCCGTTGAGAACTCATGCACACCAGGGGCTTCAATCACGACCTTGCGGTTGGGGTTGTGGGAGGGACCAACCGTGTCCGTGTTTGGTGCGGGGCAAGGGAATGGATAATTGATGTGGGCTACGAAGTTAGACGCATTTCCTGCTAATCCATCGATCGTCCATGGACCGGCGACGCTATTGTTGGAATTGTCCAACAGCTTGATTGTGATTGGGCCGGCGGCTGGAACTGCCGTCCGATTCCATACTCCAATCGCGCGCGTAATCGTCTTGGAAGCGCACGTATTTTGACAGGTCTGCCCTTGGGAGGGATAGTAGGCGCAAATCGCTTGCGCCGACGGAAATTCCGCGACCAGATCAGGGAGAGGATGGAGCTGATGTCCTGGCGGCAGTTGAACATGAGCGAGTTCTCCGATCGAGGGGGAATTGTAGGTCAGTCGAACGGGCTCGCCCGCACCACTTGCTAAGGAACCCTGCAGCTGGCTGGGTGGTGCACCCAATTCGACAATCTTGCAGCAGGATGAAGTTCCATTGAGGGATACCTCTCGCGTCTTGAAATTCGCGTAGACGGGCTGCCCCACTCTTACCTTCTCCATCTCTAATTTATCTGGGACGGAAAAGCGGAAGACCCGGCCATTGGCGTTCTCTCGTGCGGTCACAAGATTCTTAGCCGGATCAAGACCGGTGACTGAGCAGCACGGTGCTGGACCGGATTTTTGCGCGAATACAGCTGCAGCGCATAGAACCAGAAGCGAAACAAATCCGAAGAAGTGCTTCCTCATGGCGGCTACCTCTTTCAGTTCAAGAGCTTGCGTGGCAGGAAAAACGGATTGGCCTGGAGCCCATCCATCTCCGTGGATTTCTTGTCTTTCGCGCACCCGGGCATCCATGTAAAATATGCTCTACTTCCGGACGCTGCCGGCGCGCCTGATTTCCGCAAATCAGGCCCGGAGTCTCTCCGGAAAGCGGGCCCGCTGTCTTTTGGATTCCTTGAAGTTTTTCTAAAGTTTGTTTGAATGCTGTATGTCAAACGAATCAAAGCCGCTCTTCGAGTTCGGCCCCTTCCGGCTGAATCCTTCGGAGCGGCGATTGATGCGCGGCCACGAGCAGATCCATCTCCCTCCTAAAGCCTTTGATTCCCTGGTCTTGCTGGTCGAAAACCAAGGACATCTGCTGGAGAAAGAAGAGTTGCTAAAGAAGGTCTGGCCTGACTCCTTCGTGGAGGAGTCCAGCCTCGCGCAGCACATCTCCCTTCTGCGCAAAGTTTTGCGGGACGGTGACGAGGGACATGGGCCGAAATACATCGAGACCGTGCCCAGCCGAGGCTATCGCTTCATTGCGGAAGTCCGCGAAGTGAACCAGGATAGCCTCGATTCTGCACCGAACTGGGCCGGGCAAGCAGCGAACCGGCCGCCGGTTTCCCCCGTTGCTCCGAGCTCCCATTCGAATCGAAGTTTATGGGTTTCCGCCTTCGCGATCGCTGGATTTGCCCTATTGCTGTCGCTTGGGTGGGTAACGCGCTCCAGATGGAATGGCCGGAAGAATTCAGGACCCCCAGCCATCGAGTCGCTAGCTGTCCTGCCTCTCAAAAACCTCTCCGGCGATCCCGCACAGGAGTACTTCGCCGATGGCCTGACCGAGGCCATGATTACCGACCTGGCGAAACTTCCCGGCCTGAAGGTCATCTCCCGCACTTCGATCATGCAGTACAAGGAATCGCACAAGCATCTGCCGCAGATTGCGCAGGAACTAGGGGTCGATGCGATTGTAGAAGGCGCCGTGCTGCGCTCTGGAAATCGGGTCCGCATCACCGCGCAGCTTGTACGCGCCGCTACGGATCAACACATCTGGGCAGAGTCTTACGAACGCGATGTCAGTGATCTGGTCTCTTTGCAAGACGATGTGGCTCGCAGCATCGCGGAGCACATTCGAAAGGAAATCGCACCGCGGGGATTCGTGCAGCTTACCACTTCAGACGAGGCCAATCTGGAAGCTCGCGAAAATTATTTGAAAGGCCGGTATTTCTGGAACCGCCGCAATGAGCCGGCTTACTTGAAAGCCATCGAATATTTCCAGCTTGCCGTGAGTGAAGATCCCAATTATGCCCAGGCTTACGCCGGTCTGGCGGATGCCTATGCCCTGCTTGGCTCTTTGCCCAGTTCACAAATTACGCGCGGAGTGGCCATGCCACGGGCGAAAGAGGCTGCACTTGCCGCGCTGCGCCTGGACGATTCATTGGCCGAGGCGCACACGTCACTTGCTTTCGTGGAGATGCACTATGAGTGGAAGTTCGCGGAAGCAGAGCGCGAATTCCGCCGCGCCATCGAGCTTAACGCCAACTACGCGACCGCCCATCAGTGGTACGCATTCGACCTGGCGGCGATGGGGAGGCTAGATGAGGCCCTTTCCGAAATAAATCGCGCGCGGCAGAGTGATCCCCTTTCGGGCATCATCAACACGGACCTGGCGGAATTCCTCTATTTTGCCCGCAGATACGATGAAGCATTGCAGCAGGCGCACGCGACCCTGGAGATGGACCCGAACTTTGCGATGGCGCACCGCATGATGGAGCGTGTTTATGCTCAGAAGCGGATGTTTCCGGAGGCCATCGCCGAAGGCGAGCGGGCTGTCGCGCTCACTGGAGAAGATCCCTGGATGCTCCTGGAACTGGCGAACACCTACGCCGCTGCTGGGAAGAAGCCCGAAATGCACCACTGTCTATCACGTGTTGCAAACGTTAGCGTAACCCGAGATCTGCCGTCAGGAATCACAATTGGGGAAATCTATGCGGCCTCCGGAAACTCTAATCTCGCCTTTCAGGCTCTGGAAAAGTGCTACCGCCTGCGCGACGGTGGCCTCATTACTTTAAACGCCGATCCGATTTTGAACCCCTTGAGATCTGACCCTCGTTTCAAAGACCTGACCCGCCGTGTAGGTTTACCTCAGTAAAATTCGCAAAGCGGGACGCACTCGGGGGTGCGGCACCTCTGTTGGCTATGACACAGCTGGATTCGCAATTCCGCCAAGTTGGCGGGGTTTATGATTTCATCATGGGCCTGCCGGAGGGCTACAACGATGATGAGGGGAAACTAGGCATTGTGCTTTCGAGTGACTAGCAAATGCAGAGAACACAACATGCATTTAGCTGGAGATGAGCGGACACCGGGAGTTTTTCACAGCAGGATTAAGCGAGGGTTGATTAAATCCCGTTGATCCGCCGCCCAGCAGCGGGATCCACATGAACGTATGTCGCACCACCCGTAGAAGCAGCAGCACTGGGTATTTCTATCTAAGCCAGAACGCGATAACTCTAGTATTGTCGCAAACTCGGAAACAAACGCGACGCGTTACCCCGAAGTTCGTTTGGCAAATGAAAAATCCCGCGTTCCAGATACGTTCCAGTTAGCCGCTTATTTTGAGGTTTTAGCGCTTTTGGCGGCTAGAAAAATCAATAAGTTGCGTGTTTTCAATAGGCGTGCGTATTCCGACTCCCCCCGCCTCCATTTGCCTTTGCCCGCTGACGCGGGCTTCGGCGAACAGGTTCGCAGTTCACTTCAGTCAGGCAACTCCACAGACCTGCCTCGACGAGCAAAGGCGGAATTCTCCTCCATCACCCCATTGTCCGGCTGCACGCTGGAAAAAACGGTCCGACGACCTCACGCCTATGCGGAGCCTTCTCGTTGTGAACAAGACCGGGATTGGCTATGCTCCGTGCGGCAAACAGCCTGAACAATTCTCCGCAGGTCCTCAGGGGAGGCGATTTATGAAGAGGAATTACAGTTCTGTGTTGCGTGCTGCATTCCTAGCGCTGACGGCGTTCACCGCGACGCCGCAAACGGCCGCCGCGCAGACCGACCGGCTCCAGAGCAGCGATCTCTTCAAGCTGCGGGAAGTTGGCGCGGTCCGGCTTTCGCCGGACGGAACGCGGATCGCTTATACGGTGAGCAACAATGACGGAGCGGGGCGGCCCTACGGACAGATCTGGATCCTGAACCTGGCGGATGGGAAGACGGCGCGAATCGGCGGCGAGAAAGAACCTTCGGGCGGCGGGGTGTGGTCGCCGAACGGCCAGTGGCTCGCCTACCGGGGCCGAGCAGGCGACAAGGCGGGACTCGTTGTCGCGCGGCCGGACGGCAGCAGCCCAAAGTTTCTCGCGGAGATGTCAGGGACAAACAGCCCGACCCAGTTCGAGGGGAACTCCATCACGTGGTCGCCGGATTCGAAGCGCCTCGCGTTCGTGAGCTCGGTGCCTGGCCCGGAGACGGCGGACGCATCGGGCGATCCGATGGTCATCTCCCGCTACTTGTACCGGCCGGACGCCGGCGAGGGCATGACGCACTTCAACGACAACCGGCGCCTGCACATTTTTGCAGTGGATGCTGCGGGAGGGCCGGTGCAGCAACTGACGGCGGGGACGCACTACGAGCACTCGATTGACTGGTCGCCGAAGGGCGACGAGATCCTGTTCGTCTCCAACCGTGAGGAAAATGAGGACCAGTTTTTCAATCACGACATCTTCGCGGTGAGGGTGGCGGATGGCTCGTTGCGGCGGCTGACGACGACGGAATCGGCGGAGTATCAGCCAGAGTGGTCGCCGGACGGGAAAAAGATCCTGTTCCTCGCATCGAGGCGCGGGCTGACCGACCTCGAAACGACGATGGAGGACACCCACGTTTACGTGATGAACGCGGACGGCAGCGGGCGGACCGAACTGGGCGCGAAGATCGACAACCGCCAGGCATCCGCCGGCTGGGCCCCCGACGGCAACTCCGTGTATTTCGTGCAGCAGGAGCGTGGCAATCGCCTCCTCCGGCGCATACCGCTCACCGGCGGCGCGGGGGAAACCATCGTGGGTGGTCCCGGCCTGGTCTTTTCCTGGTCCGTGGCCCGAGGCGGAAAACTCGCCTATGCCATGCGCACCCCCGAGGACCTTGCCCAGCTATTTCTCCGCACCGGCAACGAGGCGTCGAAGAAACTCACCGACCTGAATGCGGAGGTTCTCGGCGGAAAGCAGCTCGCTCCCATCGAATCCTTCACCTTCATCAGCAACGACAACAAATACGAAGTGGAAGCCTTTCTGACAAAGCCCCTCGGCATGACCGCCACGTCGAAACATCCCTTGATCGTGATGATTCACGGCGGGCCGCACGGCGCGCAGGGACCGTGGATCGACTTCAAGAGCCAGGTGTATGCCGCGCGCGGTTGGGCGACTCTGGCGGTGAACTTCCGCGGCTCGACGAGCTACGGGCAGGCGTTCGCCGACGCCGTGTTTGGCGACCAGAACGGCAACGAGGCACAGGACGTGCTCTACGGAGTGTTTGCCGCGATGCGCAGGAATCTATGGATCGACCGCGACCGCATCGGCTGCGAGGGCACGAGCTATGGCGGACAGCTCACGGCCTGGCTGATCACGCAGACGCGCATCTTCAAAGCGGCGATCCCTCAAGCGGCCATCGTCAATCTGGTCAGCTACAACTACATGACCTATTACAACCAGTATGAACAGATGGAATTCGGCATCTTCCCGCACCAGGGCACGCTTTTCGATGAGTTATGGAAGCGCTCTGCATTGCGCTACGTGGCGCAGGTGGCCACGCCGACGCTGCTGATCCACGGCGAGAACGACAACGACGTGCCCATCGCGGAGGCGGAACAATTTTACGTTGCGCTGAAAGACGTCGGAGTGGATACGGTCATGGTCCGGTACCCGCGCGAGGGCCACGGGCTGCGCGAGCCGAAACACGTGGTGGACATGATCGACCGCTCGATCAAATGGTACGAGAAGTATTTTCCGGGCGGAGGCGCGCCGCGCTCCGAGCAGTAAAAAGGGGCGCGGACGGAGCGCATAATTATCCGGGGTTCCCGGGGCGAGCCGGAATGCGCCGAAGCCTATCGCGGCGAGGTGGACGCATCAGCGGACGTGCCGATGGCCTCGCCGTTGACGACAAGCTCGACGCGGCGATTGCGCTGGCGGCCTTCGGGCGTTTCGTTGGTCGCGACGGGCTGCGTCTTGCCAAATCCGCGCGCGAGCACCGCCGACGGCTGAACACCCTGCTGCAGGAGAAAATCGCGCACGGAATCGGCGCGCCGCTCGGAAAGCTGCTGGTTGAATTCGTCGCCGCCCACGCTGTCCGTGTGTCCTTCGATCTGAAGATTCAGACCGGGATGCGCGAGGACGATTCCGGAGATTTTCGCGAGCTTTTCGCGCGCGCCGGGCTTGAGCGTCGAGCTGCCCGTGTCGAACAAAACGTCCGACATATTCACGATGAGCCCTCGCGCGGAGTCACGCGTCTGCAAGATGGAATTCAATTGGTTGAGCAGGCGTGAGCGAAGCTCGCCCTTCTCGGTTTCGGCCTGCTGGCGGGCGCGCTCGGCTTCCTGCGCCTGCCTTTGCGCAGCGGCGCGAGCGGCTTCCGCTGCTGCGCGATCCCGAGCCGCCTGCTCCGCGGACAGACGCGAGCGTTCCGCATCCGCCTGGGCCGCCTGTTGCTGGACCTGAGCTGCGGCACGGGCCGATTCGGCTTCCGCCTTGTCGCGCGCCGCGCGTTCCGCCGCTAGCCGCGATTGTTCCGCCTGGGCCTGGGCCGACTGCTGCTGCGCGAAAGCTGCGGCGCGAGCGGCTTCCGCCTCCGCCCTCTCGCGGCCTGCGCGCTCCGCGGCCAATTGCGCTTCGAGCTTGGCGCGCTCCGCAGATTCCGCCTGAGCCTTTGCGCGAGCTTCGCGTTCCAACGCGGCCTGCCGCTCCTGCGATTGTCTCTCCTCATCGCGGCGCTTGGCGGTAATCGCGCGCGCATCTTCGGCCGTCTGCACCGCTTCGCGAGCGGTCATCTCGATCTGTTTTTTCTCGCCCTTGCGGGCATGGGAGCTCTCCGCCTGCTGGAGAAGCTGCGATGCCTTCCGGATACTGTCGGGGGCGTAGTGCTCCGCGCCCGCCGCTTTGGCAATCTGCACGGCGTTGCGCGCTTCGTACAGCGCGAGCGGGGTCCTGGCATCCAGCACCCGTGGTTGCGCGTTGGCCTGCACGTAGGAATACTGCCCGCGCTGGAGCAGGTCAAACTTGGCGTCGATCTCTTCGACGTTGCCGACGGTGTCCGGGCGGACGACGTTTTCGAGCACCACGACTTCGCTCGGCTGGATCACCGCGAAATAGGGCTCTGCCGTCACGATGAGCGCGAAGGCTTGCAGTTGCGCCGTAACGTCCAGTTTGCTCTTGTGTCCGTCGAGCTGCACCTCGCCCAGGTTATCGGCGCGGCCCTCCGGCGAGATGGCCCACAAAACGTAGGTCAGAAACTCCGGGCCGAAGCGCGAGGGAGGCTCGAGCTTCTCGAATTGCGCCTGGATGCGCACGGCGCTGCGTTTCCCTTCAACCTTGGCGTGACCTTTGGCAAATGGCTGCAGGATCGTGCCGCGAAAATCGATTTGTGTCGGCCCGCTCAGATGGCGGTAATTGATCGCCTTGGTCGTGCGCGCCACAACGGTGATGCGATAGAGCGGGCTGGATTCCTGTTTTTGGGGATCGCCCTGCGGCGGCGCCTGCGCCGCGGCGGCGGAAGCCGCCAGGAGTCCTGTGAGACCAAGAATGAGGGCTGATGTTTTCACGTCCTGCTCCCTTGGCGCCGGAAACGGCGGCCAATCCAACGATAATTCCGCTCCCGCGGTGGGAACGGCATTCACACCGGAAAATCCGGAGGCACGATTGAACTCTGCTTACAGGCTAGCAGAAGCGGAGAGCCGCGCGGACGCGGGCGCAGGAATCCTTGCGCAAGTAATTACGGGGAGGAGGTAACAGATACGGCACGCCGCGCGGGCGGAAGCAAATACTCCGGGGCGCAAGAGCCTGCGCTAAAAATTCCAGACCGAGAAGCGGGTGCGGCACCGCAAAGGGGGCAGGCAAGTTCCCGGAAACCATTGCGCAGTCGAACCGATCCATCGCGGCGGTGGCAGCGATCGCGGTGTCCGATCTTTCGCGGCCCTATTTCGAGGAGCCGTTCTTGCGGCTGGAAGATTCGCTCGGCCCGGAAAGGCCTGCCCGGACGGCGGAAATATCTTCCACCGGGGCCGTGGCAGACCCGCCAGCCTGAAACGAATCGTTAGAAACGAAGGACGGGACCGAAAGCGACGCGGACGTTGTGGTGGGTGCCGTTGCTGAAATAGATTTCGTCACCAGCGTCCAGCCGCAGTCCCACGGGGCCCAGGTGGGCCTCGAATCCGGCGCCGGGATAGAGAACCGCGCTCAGGTCGCGCGAACGGAGGTTATCCACTGAGCTCAAAAAGGTGTTAAAGGTAGCGGGGCGCGGGTCGAGTCGGAAATTGACGAAACCCCCCTTCAGCGTGAGGAAGGGCCGCACGATCCCGTGACCGGCCTCGAACTTCGGCCCGAACAATCCGTGAAGAATGCGAAGATTAGACCGCTGGAGAGTAACCGTGCCTGTTCCCGTGTTTGTGAAACCCTCCGTGAACACCTGGTTGAAATCATAATTGAGCTCCCCTTCCAACTGGAGACGGTGCTTCGCACTGGTGGAGAAACGCCCTCCCAGACCGGCAAAATTTGAGCTCGTCTGCGACAGACGGAAATAGTCCACGTAGACGCTGACCTGACCGATTTTCTGCGCTGAAGCCGCCGGAACTAGGCCTGCAATGAATACGAGTAATAATGCAATGCGCTTCATCCATATCCTCCTTGGAGTCGAACCTTCCACGCCGTGGCTTTGCCACGGGCTGGCTGCGTGCTGGGAAGCCTGCTGAGAATTGCTTCCGGGGGGATTGGTCAAACGCATCCAGCGAGGACACGTTTTAGGGTTCTGGGCCCTAGCTTAGATGGCCGGTCGCGATTCCGCGTTGCCTGCATGCAGATTTCGTCGAGACAGTTCAAGCAGAGTGTGGGCCAGAGCGCTTCAGGGCAGGTCGGCACTGCCCGCAGTAACCGTGGGCCGGTCCTCCCTGCGAATACGATCGGGATCAGCGGGGGAAAGACCGTGGGCCTTTGCTTCCTGATTGAGAGCGGGCACGGCATCCTGTTTCAGGTGTTCCCAACGTGCCAGCAGCCCCTTCAGCGCGTCCTGCAGTTCGTTATAGAGAGCCGCAGCCTGCGTCGTGGGAGCGGCATCCGCGCTATCCACAACGTTCAGCAGACCGCCGAAGTGTTGATTGATGCTGGTCATGTTTTCCGGCTGCTTTCCAGCCGGCGGCAAGCCGGAGAAGGCGCTCGTCGCTCCGCCTTCGAGTTCGGCGGCCAGTTTATCCAGCACCGCGATGGAATCCGCGAGCTTGCCCTTACCGGCCTTCGCGGCTCTGTCCTTGAGCTGTGTGCGCAGGGATTTCACCTGCTGCAAAGCTGCAAAACTCGCGTTCATCCCCGCGACGCAGCCCGTTTCCATCTCGAACTGTTTGGCGAGGTCCGCATGGGCCGCCTTGTTGCGCGGATCCATGCGCACGACGAAGGGCTGCGTGTAGCTCTTTCCGGCGACGGTCAGCTTCGCCGTGTAAGGTCCGGGCATGGCCCACGCGCCCAATGGGTACTTCGGCGTATCGTGATAGATCGCCGAGATGGGGAATTCCGAATCGAGCGCGTCGGGCCGCGGATAGTGCAGATCCCAAACGAAACGGTGCATGCCCGCCTCCGCCGACAGGATCTTTTCCTCACGCACCCAATACATTGGAATCGGATGCTCCTTCGCCAGCTTCTCGATGGCCTCGGGCTTGTCCGTGCTCGAATAGCGGCGGACGAGCTCTCCGTCCGCATCCTGAATTTCGAGCGTCGCCGGTTCGGTGGCGTAAGCTTTCAGGTAATAGTCGATGATGGCGCCGTCCGGGGGATTTTTCCCCGCGGGGATTTCCGGCGGAAGCGGCGTATCGGTGTTGCGGTTCCAGCGGAAGCGCGTGGCTACCTGCGGCGCGTAGAGATGCGCGTCGGCTTTGGCTACATCCCCCGAAAACTGACGCAGCGGCGTGATGTCATCGAGGATCCAGAACGAGCGGCCGTGCGTGCCTGCGATGAGGTCGTCGCCGTGGATGGCCAGGTCGCGCATCGAGGTGTGCGGCAGATTGAGCTGCATGGGCTGCCAGTCGTCTCCATCGTTGAACGAAACGTACACGGATGTTTCGGTTCCAGCGAACAGCAACCCCTTGTGCTCGGGATCTTCGCGCACGGCGTTGACCGGCGCGTTGTCCGCGAGACCCTTGGTGATTTCCTGCCACGTTTTCCCGAAATCGCGCGTGCGGTAGATGTGCGGGCGCAGGTCGTCCAGCCGGAAGCGGTTGATGGCCGCGTAGGCCGTGCCTGCATCGAAGTGCGACGCTTCGAGGATGGATACTTTGCTCCAGGGCGTGAGCGGCGGCGGCGTGACGTTTTGCCAGGTCTTCCCGGCGTCGCGCGTGATGTGGATGAGGCCATCGTCGGTCCCGGCCCAGATGAGGTCCGCCTCTTTGAACGAGGCGGCCACGGCGTAAATCACGCCACGGTGTTTGCCCTTTTCCGGGTCCAGCGCCGTGAACGCGCCGAGATTTGCGGGCACATCGTAGGATTCTCGCGTCAGGTCGGGGCTGACGATGCTCCAGCTCCGTCCGGCATCCGTGGTCTTGAAGAGGACATTGGCCGCGAAATACAGCGCGTGCGGATTCAGCGGCGAATAAACGACGGGTAACGTGCGGTCGTAGCGGTATTCGCCGCGGCGCACCGGCTCGGGCGAAATCTCCGCGGCTTCCCCGAGTTCCTGATTGGTGCGCGTGAGGCGCGCGCCGTACACCAAGTTGGAGTCGAGGGGATCAACGGCAATATAGCCGTATTCAAAAACTCCCACCGAATGCCACTCGCGAAAAGTGATTTCGCCGTAGTCGCTGCGGCTCATGGTGCCCGCGGAACCGCTTTCCTGCTGCGCGCCGTAGACCCAGTAGGGGAAGCGGTTGTCCGTGGTGACGTGATAGAACTGCGCTGTCGGCTGGTTGTACCAGCTGCTCCACGTCTGGCCGCCATTTACGGAGATGATGGTTCCCTGGTCCGCGCTGAGCGCGATGATCTGCGGGTTTTCCGGATTGATCCAGATGCGCTGGTAGTCGTCGCCGCCGGGCGCGCCCCGGAAGCCGGTGAAGGTCTTGCCGCCGTCGGCCGAGCGCCACGTTGTGGTGTTCGCAACGTAGACGACGTCCGGATTGTCCGGCGCCACGGCAACTCCCAACGCCCCCGGGCCACGCCCGCCGATGCGGCGGTCATCGTTCACCAGCGCCCAGGATGCACCGCCATCTTCCGAGCGATAAACACCGTTGCCCTTCCTTGCTTCGACCGAGGCGTAGAGGCGGCTGGGGCGGCTGGGGGAGACGCCCAGCCCGATCCGGCCGAGCCCGTCCGAATTCGCCGGAAGGCCCTGAGTCAGCGGCTTCCAAGTGTTGCCGCCGTCGGTGGATTTGAAAAGTCCGCTGCCGGGACCGTTGATGGAGCGGCCGTCGCGGACTTCCCACGGCGCGACCCGCGCGGCCCACAAATCGGCATAAATCGTTTGCGAATTGGAGGGATCGAAAACGAGGTCGGCCGCGCCGGTGTTTTCGTCGCGATACAGAACTTTCTTCCAGCTCTTGCCGCCATCGGTGGAGCGGAACACGCCGCGCTCCTGGTTTGGCCCGTAGGGGTGGCCGAGCACGGCGACGAAAACGCGCTCCGCGTCTTTTGGGTCCACGAGAATCGCGGTGATTTGCTGCGCGTCGTTCAGCCCGAGATGCTGCCAGGTTTTGCCGCCGTCGGAGGACTTGTACATGCCGTCGCCGACGGAAAGATCGGGCCGTTGGAGTCCTTCGCCGCTGCCGGCGTAAATCAAATCGGGGTTGGACGGGGCGATGGCCAGCGCGCCAATCGAGCCGGTGGGCTGGTCATCAAAGATGGGCTGCCAGGTATTGCCGAAATCGGTGGTCTTCCAGATGCCGCCGTTCACCGCGGCCGTGTAAAATACATTGGCCTTGCCGGGGACGCCGCTGATCGCCACGGTCCGCCCGCCGCGAAATGGCCCGATGCAGCGCCACTGCATTTCGGAGAAGAGTTTCTGGTCGAGCTGTTGCGCGGTTGCCGGAATCGCGGATGTGAGAACAACGAGAACCCCGGCGATCACCCACTTCCCTGCAGGACCAAAACGCATTCGGCCGCTCATTCGGCACCTCCCTGAAATGGGCCTGAAATGGGCCCGAAATGGGAGAGCATACTCTGCCTGCCGAAAGGGAGCAATCGGACGACGACAGCACGCGACCGGAGGAATGAGAGCCGGGAGGGGCACGCACCTACCGCGCCGCCCCGTCAAAAACAATTCAGGATTCAAAAGGCGGCCCACCCGCCCCTCTGTGGTGGCGGAGCGGGGTTGTGACATACAATACTGACAGCCGTGACCTAGGTCACGGACGGCGCGAGCCCAGTGCGCTATCTATCTTTCGGGATTTTTCCCACAGAGGAGTCTATATGAAATCGATGGGACGTATCACGGTGGTTGTGGCTCTTGTTGGATTGCTTGCGGCCTGCTTGTGCTTGGGCAGCGCGAGTACAGTGGCGTACGCCGCTACTCCCGGCGCCACAATTACTACCAGCAGCCCCAGCTTCTGCCCAGTGCTCGCGGACTACATCGCCAAGATCCAAGCGCTGAATCCGGGGCCGGTTCGCGATTTCGTGCTTGGGGTCGCGGTGAGGATCTACGGCAAATATTGCAGCGGCTAAGTTCGACCTTGGCAGATCACCACAGAGGATACTAGGGACACAGAGGCTGGACCCGCTCAAGTGTCTCGAGCGATCCATTGTGTCCCTTGTGTCCGTGGTGGTGATGCACATTCCTCGATCACTTGAGCGCGAAGGTCACGAGGTCTGAAGGGGCACCCCCGGGTTGCCGAAGCATTGAGGATTTGCCGCCCGCCAGAAGTCAAAAGCCCCACACGCAAAATCCGCGTATGGAGCACCCGAATCCATTTGGCGCATCACGCCCAGGCCACCCGCCACAGAGCAACAAGCGGGAAGAGAGAAACAGGACCCACCCTTTGCAAGAACCAAAACCGCAAAGGGTAGGCCACCCAAATTCGTCTTAGCGCGTTAAGGGTGCGCCACCCGCCGTCGGCGTTTCCACGTGAGAGTGATCGCTGCGATGAGAGCCATGATTGCTGCAGCAGCGGCAACGCGGGTGTCAGGCGAACTGATGATGGCCAGAGTTTCCTGTTTCCCGTCGAGTGAAATCCTTCGGATTCGCGGAGAGCCGATGATGTCGGCCAGGATCTTCGGGAGAGGACCGCGCTCCTCGACGACGTAAAATTTGTCGTGGGCAAAACTCAACCCATTGCGCGTCCAAAAGTGCCCGGCACAGGCCAAATAGCTTATCGATTCGTCCTCCTTTCTCGGGAGTTTTTCGATACAACCATCAAAGTGAGATTCGAGGATGAAGATTTCGCCTTGCGAATTGACGGCCAACCCTGCGCCGCGTTTCGGTTGGAGCTCGTTGGGAAGTGGCTCAAACAGGTTGGCAGGAGAACCCTCTGCTATCGAGAGTACTTTGCCCTGCGGCGTGATCTTCCGAAGCAGCCACGCATCGGTGAAAATGATGGATCCATCCGGGGCCCAAGCAAGCGAGCCGTGCAGGTGGCCGTAGCGGAGAGTCGCGTCGGTCCAAGCCTTGTCGTCGCAATCTTTGCCGGCCAGAACCTCTCGCTTACCGTCCGGCGCGACGCGGACGAGCTGGCAGCGCTGCAGAAAATAGATGGTGCCGTCATCGCCACGAAGGAAGACGGAGCCTTCGTAACCAGGCACCGACAAGTTCGTGACTTGCCCGCCAGGCGTAGCGCGCCATAGGTCAGCTTCTCGACGCCCACCAGCCTTCGGGCGATGCTCGCCGTAAAGATTTCCTTGTGCATCGAGAACCAGATGGTGAGTGTGCTTGCCATCGAGGAAAACACTCAGACGTCGCTGCGGATCAAGACGCCAGATGCGGTCGCGAATGTAATCCGAAAAATAGATCGTGCCGTTCGGGGCCACAACGACGCTGGCGACGGCGTTGGCGTGTGCCGTCTGACCTGGTGACAGAATCAGAAAGAGGAAAAGGGCCACACCGGACACAGCCGATCGTCGCTCGTTCGCGAGAAAGAGCCGGCCGAGCATCAGCGTAAGCTTACTCTCGGCGGATCGGGCTCGGCTACTCTTGCAGGTCGGAATCGAGCTTCATATGGCACTTCTCGGGGCCCTCGCGCACGCGCGAAAATGCTTCGTCCACGGTGTCCGCAAACTGCAGCAGTCCGTACTCCTCATTGTCAATCATTCCCCATTAGGGAGCTTTGGCGGCGGGGAGGCCGACGTTGGCGATGTTGTCGCCCTTCTTCATGGATGGCACCGCGCAGATGTAGAGGACCACGCCGGAGGCGGGGGCGCGGGCTTCGAAGATCGTCTGGCCGAAGTAATCGGTGACGTAGCCGAGCTTCATGCCCGCCGCGACGAACGTGCCGCGCTTCGCGAGCGGATAGAAAATGCCGCTCACCGGACTGGGCACGTCCGAAACACTTTCGATCCAGACGGGATGCTCGACAAATTGTGGTTCTCCCGGGAGCATCTTCAAGAGGCGCAGGACGCTTAGCGAGCCACGCACGAGCAATGCGACGTCGTCGGTCTCGGCGGTTCCGGCGTAGCCCGCCTCCACGGCGATGGCGGGCTTTCCGCGCATGGCCGCGGTGTTGTCGAGATACCGGGTTGCGTTCAGGTCCTTGGGGCGGTCGGCGGAGATGATGATGTGGTCGAGGCCGAAGGCCAGGACCATTTCGCGGGAGACGGCGTCCTGCTTGGCATTGCCGCTGAGGACCCAGTAGCTGTAAGGGCGGAGGCTTTCGTCAAGGTCGCCGCCGTGGAAATCGATCACATAGTCGGAGCGGTCCACGACGTCGCGGGTGATCAGGAATAGGGCGCGCTCGGTCTGCGTGCCGTCCGCCTTGCCGGGGTAAAAGCGGTTCATGCTCTTGCCGTCAACGGGATTGACGTGAGGAACCTTCTGCAGGAAGGAAGCGACGTTTACGAGCGGGAGGAGAATCACAGTGCCGGATAGCTGTGATGGATCGAGCTCGGCGATCAGTTTTTCCACAGCGATGATGGAGGTGTATTCCGTGCCGTGCGCGCCGGAGACGAGCGCCAGAGTCGGGCCGGGCTTCGCCCCGCGCACGACAACCACCGGAATCATCGTCCCCGGGTCCACAGCAGGAAGCACTTCCAGAAAGCCGGTGGCCTTCTGGCCGGAAGCGGCAGTGGCCGTGCCCACGGTGAAAGGGGATTGCTGAGAGCGAGCAGAAAACGGAAGCAACCCGACGACAGTCGCGACAAACAGGCGCAAGGCTCGAAGCATAGGGCCTCCTCAGAGCGGTCGAATATAACGCGAACGACGCGCGCCACCTGGATTCAGTCCGCAGGCTTCACGGTTGCGGAAGATGGCGGAGCAGGCGTTTCGCCCTTGACATACTGGGCGTACCAGGCGAGGTAGCGCTCCAGCCGGTCTTTGATATGCGACGGAACCGTGAACCCGTGGTACTCGCCGGGATAGACCACCAGCTCGGTCGTGCGGCCAAGCCGCTTCAAAGCCTGATAGAGCTGCTCGGAGTTGATGATGGGGACGTTCCAGTCGATCTCGCCGCCCATGATGAGCGTTGGAGTCGTGATGTTTGTCACTTTGTTGAAAGGCGACATTTTCTCCCACAGCGCGCGATTTTCCCAGGGCAAGCCGAGCTCCAGCTCCCAGAGCTTCTGATAGTGGTCATGGCCGTAATTCGTGACGTAGAGGACTTCGCTCGCGCCGGTGATGGCCGCTTTGAAGCGCGTGGTCTGGGTGATGATGAAGTTCGTGGAGATTCCGCCGTAGGACCAGCCGCCGACGCCGAGCTTATCCGGGTCGGCGATGCCCTGGGCAAGGGCGTAGTCCACCATGGCCATGTCGTCCTGATAGTCCTTGTTTCCCCAGTCGGCGAAAATCGCCTGGCAGAACTTCTGGCCGTAACCCGAAGAACCGCGCGGGTTCGGCAGGAGGACTGCATATCCATTGGCGGCAAAGAGCTGGGCCTGATGGTCGAAGGAAGCCGTGTATTGGCCAACGGGCCCTCCATGCGGGCGCAGCAGCGCGGGGACTTTCTTCCCGGGCTCGTAGCCAACGGGCTGGTAGAGATAGCCGGCGACCTCGGTGCCGTCCTTGCTCTTGAAGCGGATATAGTCGGCGTGGGCGAGGCGCAACTGCGAGAGCAGCGCGTCATTCGTCTTGGTCAGGCGGACGAGGTCATTGCCGGCGAGCATGTAGATTTCGTCGGGGCGCTCTAGGTCGCTGATCTGCGCGGCGATGCCGCCGTCCTTGCCCAGCGAATAGGCAGCCACGCGGCGGCGCCCGCCGATGGGGCGCGCAATGTCTCCCCCGGTAACAGCGATACGGCAGAGATTTTCCGTGCCGTCGTCATCGGCGATGAAATAAATCCAGCGGCCATCGGCGGAAAATTTCGGGCGGCTCGCGCTGCGGTCGAGCGCGAGCGTCAGGACCTTCTCCTGTCCGCCGGAGGATGAAGCGATGGCAAGATGATGGGTAGCGTAGTCAATGGCGCGGGCGTCTATCTGGCTGACAAAAGCAATCCACTTGCCGTCGGGCGACCATTCGGGAGAGCGATCTGCGCCTGGGTTCGCCGTGATACGCGTGAGGCTCTTTCCCTTGTCGGTGTTGTCCGCCGGCACGACCCAGATGTCGGTGTTGAAGTTGCGGTCGGGGTCCGCCGTGCGATTGCTGGCGAAGGCCAGCGAACGGCCATCGGGCGACCAGGCGGGCTCGTTGTCGTCGTAGTCTCCCGAAGTGACTTGGGTAAGGCTGCGCGCAGCGACATCGAAGACGTAGAGATGCGTGCGGCGGCGATCGAGATAGCCGACCGTGTCTCGTTTGAACTGGAGACGGTCAATAATCCAGGGGCGCGGCGTCTTCGGCTTTGCGGCGGGCTTGTCCTTCTCTTTCGCGGCTTCGATCTCCTCCGGCGTGGGGTCCTGGAGAGCCAGCACAAGACGGCGGCTGTCCGGCGACCACTCAAAGTCCCCTACGCTCTGCGGCGTTTCGGTGAGGCGCTGCGCTTCCCCGCCGAAGCGGTTGAGGAGCCACACCTGGCTCTTGCCGCCACTGCGGGCCGAGAGGAAGGCAAGATATTTGCCGTCCGGACTCCAGCGGGGGTGAGACGACGATACACCTTCGGCGGTCATGGGGAGCGGGTCGCCGCCACGAGCCGCGATCATCCAGATGCGCTGCTCGTTCTTGTCATCTTTGAGCAGACGGGTCCTCACGGAGTAGGCCACCCATTGGCCATCGGGACTCAACTCCGGCTGGGAGACGTCGCGGATCTGGAAAAAGTCGTCAATGGTAATGCTGCGCGGAGCGGTTGCAGCCGGGGCGGATGGTGCCTTGGGCGGCGGATCCTGAGCGTACGCGGGAGCTGAAGAACCCAGCGTAATAAGAGCGAATGCGATGCAAGACGTAAATCTCATGCGGATTACTCCTCGGTGTGGCGATGGAGCGCGAACCGGTGGCGTAGTGTAGCAGAGGGGTCAGGGAGCGTGACCGAAAAAACGATCGGTTCGGGGCCGGCCGCGGGGCCGTTCAAAAGCCTCATAGAGTTAAGAAAAATGTTTCTCGCGGATTCATTTTTCTCTTGCAAGGCGGAGAGAAACTTGTATTCTGCGTTTGCGAATTCGCTTCACCGCGGCGACGAGAGCGATCTTCGCTCCGGGAGGACGAAAGAGTAAAAATTGAGCTCGATATCGCTTCCTGCCCCGCTACCTTCCCGCGCAATTTCCGTAGAAAAGAAACGCATAGCGAAGCTGACTCTCTGGCCGCTCGTCGCGGCGACATTTTTCATGGTGTCCGGCGGCACCTACGGCACGGAGGAGATTGTCCACGGCGCGGGCTATGGCCGCGCGATTCTGATTCTGCTGTTCACGCCGCTGCTCTGGAGCCTGCCGACGGCGTTCATGATCGGCGAGCTTTCGAGCGCGCTGCCCGCCGAAGGCGGCTATTACGCCTGGGTGCGCCGCGGCCTGGGCAATTTCTGGGGATTTCAGGAAGCGTGGCTTTCGCTCATTGCCAGCATCTTCGATATGGCCATCTATCCGACCCTCTTCGTCGCCTATCTCACGCGGCTCGTTCCCTGGTTCGGGGTGGGAAATAGAGGAGTGCTCGTCGCGCTCGGTGTGGTCGTTACGTGCGCACTGCTGAACGTGGCGGGGATCCGCATCGTCGGCATGACTTCGCTCTGGCTTTTCTTTCTCCTGTCGGCGCCGTTTGCGCTGATCGTGCTCCTCTCGCCGTTCCAGGCGGGCGCGCTGGCGGGCGCGCACACCGCGCCGGTCACTTCGACGGTGGGGCTCCTGGGCGGAACGCTCATCGCCATGTGGAACTACATGGGATGGGACAACGCTTCGACGATCGCGCAGGAGGTGGAGCGCCCGCAGCGAACCTATCCGCGAGCGATGATCGCCGCGGTGATCCTGGTCTCCCTCACCTACATCCTGCCCGTCCTCGCCGTGTACATGACCGCAATCCCGGCGGGCGCCTTCGAAACCGGCTCCTGGGCCGACCTCGCCGGATTGATCGGCGGCAACTGGCTGCGCGTGGCGTTGGTCCTCGGAGGGATGATGAGCGGGTTTGGCATGTTCAACGCGCTGGTGATGAGCTATTCGCGGCTGCCGCTGGCCATGGCGCGGGACGGCATGCTGCCGAAAATTTTCGCGAAGACACATCCGAAGACGCGGGCGCCGTGGGTCGCGATTCTGGTCTGCGCGACGGGCTGGGCGCTCTGCCTCGGCTTGGGTTTCGAGCGCCTGGTGACGCTCGACGTGATGCTCTACGGCGCGAGCCTCCTGCTCGAGTTCATCACCCTGGTGGCGCTGCGCATTCGCGAGCCAAACCTGGAGAGATCTTTCCGCGTGCCCGGAGGTCTTCCCGGCGCGGTGCTGGCCGGTGTTTTTCCGATGCTCCTGCTGAGCCTCTCCGTCGTGCGCAGCCAGCGCGAGGAAATCCTCGGCATGAATGGCCTGTTCTTCGGCGCGCTGATCATCGGGGCAGGATTCATCGCCTACCTGGCCACGGCGGGTCTCCGCCGAGGCCGGGCGCGGGCCAGGGTTGGGGAAAAGGCCGAAGCCGCCTGATCCAAATCCCGCACCTAAATCTCAAAGCCATCCAAATTGCGCATCGCTTGCGCGGGCCGGCCGCCCGCCGCAAGCGGCCAAACGTCCGAGCGGGGTGTATACTCCGCCTTCGAAAGAAACACGACTTCACCGTTCGGAGTCATCCGTGAGCCGCTCAACCTCATTTTTCTCTCTACAGGTTTTCTGCGCGGGCCTTCTCGGGCTGTGCCTATTCGCCGCGTGGGCGCCGGCGGCCTATCCGCAGCAATACGACCAGCGGCTCTTCAGCGGCCTGCGCTGGCGCTCGATCGGACCGCATCGCGCCGGGCGGGTGCTTGCCGTGACCGGCGTGCCCGGCCAGCCCAACGTTTTCTATTTCGGGGCGGTCGGCGGCGGCGTTTGGAAAACGAATGACGCCGGACGAACCTGGAAGCCCATCTTTGATTCGCAGCCCATCGCGTCCATTGGCGCGATGGCGGTCGCGCCCTCCGACGCCAACGTCGTCTATGTCGGGTCCGGCGAAGCCGACATGCGCTCGGATATCGGCTACGGCAACGGCATGTACAAGTCCACCGACGCGGGCAAGACGTGGACGCACATCGGCCTGCGCGACTCGCGGCAGATCAGCCGCATCCTGGTGGACCCGCGCGATGCCAACGTCGTC
>JBGQHF010000008.1:0-66023 GCA_041497835.1 Terriglobia bacterium | reverse complement strand
TTCCCCTCATGGCAAGTTCAAGCGCCCGCGTCCCATTTGCGGGAACGAATTGGCTTCTGGTCCTCGCACTCGTGCTGTGGTCATTGGAAAAGGAAATTATGATGGACGTTCGAGATATAGAGGGCGATCAAAGAGTTGGATTAGTGACTGTACCCATATTTCTCGGACGCAAACCGACGGGAGTAATACTCACAGTAGTTAATCTCGCTGTGTGGGCGTCAGTCCTTTGGTTATTGGTTGTTGGCCATCTGTTCCTAAATCCCGGCTGGCCAGCATTCTTCGCAATCATCCACACGGGGCTTATCTTCTATTTGGGCGCGATGGCACCGGCACTCTGGATAAAGATGTATCTACGATTGCAGATAGCCCTTGTTGTCACTGTCCTTGGGTCTCTCATCTTCTAACCGGAGGTTCTTCTATCGAGTTGTCGGCGAAGCTGGCATTTGCCGCGACAGACCCGCTGAACCAGAACGAGGTTCCTTTCCGTATCGCCCGTTTGAATTCCCTTGACTTGCTTTTCCATGTCCTGTAAACGAAGGGCACCAAGATCGCCCTTACCGCGGAAGTAACTACAGTCGGAGTTAGTATGCTGCATACATTCGCTTCAGGTGGCCTGCTCTTGCTCTTGGACCAGTGGAGCAAGAGAACGGTCCAGGTGCATGTTCGGGGCCGATGTATCTTCTGGGGGCCTGTGCTTCGGATCCGGTGCGTAACCAGTCTGAAGGCTATCTACAGACGCGATGGCGCCCGAGCGGCGCTGGTGCTGGTCTGGCTTACGGCGCTCATCTCCGCGATCCTCTTGCATCGCTCCGGCGCTTGGTTCCAGAGTCGCGCAGCCCAGTGCGGCCTCGGTTTGGCATTTGGCGGCGCGATGGGAAACCTGTTGGACATACTGCGGTGGCGCTACGTTGTCGATTTCATTGACCTGCGTTGGTGGCCCGTTTTCAACTTAGCCGATGCGGCCATATTCGTAGGTTTGGTGGTGGCCCTCTGGCCCCACATCTGAGCATTCGATGCGACCTATTCTGTTTCAGTGGCGGGGCCTTACGGTCTGGAGCTATCCAGCCATGGTATACGTCGGGCTGGTGACCGGAGTTGTGGTTGGGAATGTTGCGGCGCACGCCGCCGGGATCGATGCTTTCCGCGTCTTTGTGACAACCCTTATTCTGATTGTCCTCGGGCTGGTCGGCGCAAGGCTGGCTTACGTAGCCTCTCATTGGCGAGTGTATCGACAAGACCTTCGGCGAATTTGGAATCGCAATGAGGGCGGCGCCGCGCACTATGGCGGGCTGGCCGTAGTTCTTCCACTCTCAGTGCCCTTGCTCGCGGCACTCCAGGTCCCTTTGGGTGCCTTCTGGGACGTGACCACGTTCACGATGCTGGTCACGTTGATTTTCGGGCGTGTCGGGTGCTTGCTGAACGGTTGTTGCTCGGGCCGCCCTTCCAGAGGGTGGATCAGCGCGAACCTGCCCAATCATCAAGGCGTTTGGGAGAGGCGCATCCCGACGCAGTGCCTGGAGGCAGGGTGGGCTGGCGTTCTGCTGGTTTCTGCGATTGCCGCTTGGCGGGGGCTGCCCTTTCCTGGTGCATTGTTTTTGATGGTCACGGCTGTCTATGCCTCCGGACGCCTCGTGCTGCTATCTACGCTTGAGCCGCGTCTCAGAGCCTATCGGCTCACGATTCACCGTGCGATCTCGGTGCTCATGATTGTGTTGTCGCTCGCAGCGTTGACGGCCCGCTGGCCGAAGTAAGAGGAGATGGTTCGATGGCTAACGATCTCACCGGCGATTTCGACGTTGTCGTCCAGTTCAGCAAAGGCGCGGCGGACAGAGTGCTTGCAGCCATGCATCGCGCTAAACGATTTCCGCACTCGCTGTCCATTCTTGTGAACGACGTTCCCGGTCCCAAGCTCCATCCCTGGGACGTCCTGACCCACGCAATCACGTCGCTTGTAGACCGCTACGGGAACGCAATTGCTTCGGCGGGACGGTTGGCACAAGTGCAACCTCCACGACCGCGCGTTTCCTCTCCGGGTCCCCAGCTTATCCTCGACAGCCCGCTGGTCAGTCCCGACATGTCGCGCATGAATGTTGAAATCGCGCAACGCTCTCACTTGCAAGGGCGCGCGCAACTGCAGTTGTCCACGCCAATTGTGAGTGTACCGGATGCTTCGGGCGCGCGCCTGACACTGGTTATCCAAATGATGGCGCGCTACTTTCCCGACGCGGGAACCCGCATGCTGCCGGAGTACATGCGCGGCGAAATGCGGATCACGGTAGGCGTGAACCAGGTAGCCGCCCAAGCCGGTAGCATCGTAAATGTCGATTTGCATGGGAACGTGGACGTGGACTTCACTACGGCGTGGGCGAGCGCGCCAGTGGGCGGTTCCGACGAGGAAGCCATCAAGAAAGCCATTCGTAATTCGATAATGACGAGCTTCCAGCCTTCGAATGCGTCTCTCCCCGCTGCAATCAAACAAATGCGATTCAAGACAATGGCGGGGGCTTTGCCCGCTGTGAGTTTTCTCTTGAAAAGGGACGAAGGATGGGCCGATTCCGGCAGCGTGAACGAGGTGTTCCTGAACGACGGCGACCTTTTTGCCTTCGCTGCGGGCGCTGATTTCGTGATCGACAGCATCGGAAGGATGGTGAACCGGACGCTCACTAAGTCCGGCCAGCGCAATTTCCCCTTCACGTTTGAGGTGGTTGTGAAGTTCCTTGGCTATGTTGTGTCGAGGACCAAGTATACCTATGACGTCTCCCTCGATACGGTGACAGTTCAACTCCTGGATGGGCGAATCCTGCTCACCATTGACGGGCATGCAGATACGAGTTCGGCGCTGCCGAATTTCGAGTTCGTCGCGACTCAGGCGTTCACCTTGAACCTGGTTGAAGCCACGGCCGGACTCGCCCTCCTGGGAGACCTCTCGGTGCATATCAAGGATTTTGGCGACCTGAGAGACAGTGTGTTCGGTCCATTCATACCTTCCTTCGAAACCACCGCGACCAACAACTTCAGACCCGTACGCGATCAGATCCTAGCCTCGGCGCAGAACGACATCAGAAATATGCTGAGCGCCGACCAGAACATCGGCGAATTTCTCACCCGGCTAATGAACCCGCTCCCGAAGCCGGGCGGCCCGCAGCCTGAGGCCATCGACCGGCCGGGGCTGGCCTATACGTCATTCGAAATCAGCCCGTCCGGCTTGGTCCTGCATGGGTCGCTGGACGTGCAGCCGTGGCCCGCGGTCCACGCCGAGTTTGCCCTGGACTATACGGGGGAATATAGCGCGCTGAACAGTTGGATACCCGGTGGAACCATTAAAGTGTACGAGTGGACCGAGCAGAACCACCAATTACTCCGGAGGGACGAAAATACGTTCGTATATGGACCGCACTGGGGACTCGTCGCGGGGAGGCTGGCCGTCGAGGGCGCCAGGGTGACGCTTCAGTCCGCTGAGGTTCCATTGTCAACCAGTCACATCATGGATTACGCGATGCCGCTGAGACGCAACCCATCGTGTGTCATGGTCAAAGGAACTCGGATCTCGGCGGCCGGCCCGGTGTACTACCAGAACGCCAACGGAATGTTCTGTAGATGGCATGCTTTCCCGCTGGGAAGTCTTCAAACGGTGATGAGCCAACTGGCCCGCAAGCTTCCGGACATGGCTTTGACTCAACGGAACGCCTCCGGATCCCTCGAGGTGGTGGGACATACGTCTCCGTGGGCTGTCGTGAAGAGGGCCGGCGAGGGCAGCACCAACGCCATCCTTTACTTTGCTGGCGGAGAATCTCCTTATGATCTGGATCACTTGCCTCAGGCGCTGATCGAGAGCAGGCGCGACGACACGGCAGCGGCCATCCTAACCGTGCTTCCCGGCGGGGGCTTGGCGAGGACGAAGCCTGTGGACGGGATATTGTTCGCCGAGGACCAAGACGGAGCGTGGGAAGCCTTGTTCGAGGTCAAACGCCGGCCCGCAACCATCCTGGTGAGCCCGTCGGGAAAGCTGCTGTGGCGGCACGAGGGCGAACTTCCGCCGCAGGAGCTTGCGGAGGCGCTCCGGAAGCATCTTGCTGCCGGGGGCGTTTTCAGCCCGCGGTTGCTGGAACTGAACGTGATCGTAGGGCAGGCTCCGCCGGACTTTCTCTTTGAAGCCGCGCCCGGCGTGGAGTTTACGCTGCGCAAGCTTGTGGGACGCCCCGTTGCGCTCGTGTTCTGGAAGTCGTCATCGCGCCCGAGTATGGAGATGGTGCGCCGCCTGCAGGGATGGTTTGAAAGTACCGACGAGCTCCGGCCCGTGGTGCTGGCCATTAATGACGGGGACGCCCCGGAGGAAGCCAGAAGGGCCGCTGGGCAAAGCGGATTTTTGGCGACGCTAGTCACCGATTCGCAGAGGACCATTTCCCTCGCATACGGCGTGAACATCTGGCCGACGACCGTCTGGGTTGATGCGGCGGGCTTGGTCAGCTACATCTGGTATGGGCTTTTCTCCCCCGAGCAGGCCGGCGAATCCTCGGAAGCGGAAACAGCGCCTCGGCACCCGGCAGAGCCTCGGAGAGGCCAGCCCGAGAAGACCGACAAACCTGGGAGTACGAGGCCGGGGGAAATTCGACGGAGTGGGAAGGAGTAGCCGCGATGATTGATCCGTTTGTAATCCTGGCGCCCGTTCTTCTGTTGGCCGTCATTGCGCTGCTGCGGTTTGTCGGCTGCGACCCCTTTGGTACAGCCCCTGACCTCCCCCAACCGACGATTTCGAGCCTCGTCCCGACGTCGAAGACGGAGGGCGACCCGGACTTCTCGCTGACGGTGAAAGGGACGGGCTTCGTGAACCCCGGATCTGTTGTGCGTTGGAATGGCGTCGACAAGGCGACGACATTTGTTTCGGACGCGGAGTTGACCGCGACGATCACCGCTGGGGACATCGCCAATGCGGGGACCGCGCAGGTCACGGTATTCAACCCGCCAGACAATCAGACGTCCAACGCGCAGACTTTCACGATCGTGGCGGCCCCGACCATCAGCGTAACGTTCGATACTCCGCCGCCTCCGGGAATTCCCCGCGATCCGATCCCGGCTCCCTACAAAAACCTGCGATTCAGTTCCGCCTGGATCTGGCTGGACGCCGCGGCGGGAGGAGGACCCTCGAATTCCGTGGTCATCAACAATGCACCGCCGGGCGTCGTCTCCGGCGATGTCACGTTTGTCAATGGTCCGCGGCTGCTCAAAAGGCTCAGAGTCCTCCCCAAGAGCCTGGACCCGGCGACGAATGTTGCCAACATCACGATCACGGGCGGAACAAATGCAAAAGTAAGCAAAGACTTCGGCCCGGGCGATATTGGGACGGTTCAAATTGTGGACATCCCCTGGACCAGCCCAGCGAGCATATTCACTGCTCAAACGAACATCGGGTACGATTTACTCCTTCTCGAGATTGATTACCGGGGTCCGGCGTAGTTTGCGAATCTGATTCCCGCGCTTGGGTCTCCACCCGGCGGCGGGACAATCAGATCGCCGGCCGAGTCAAGGTTTAAGGAGATGTTTTCATGGCGAACGTTCTCACAGGTGAATTTGACATTGTTTTGGAGTTTGCAATCCCCGCGGCAAACCGCGTCCTCGCCGCGATGCACCGCTACGAGAGGTTTTCTCACTCCTGTTCCATGCGCGTCAACGACACTCTCCCGATTGGGCCCGCTGGACTTGAGCCGGTAGTTGTTGGAAGCGTGGACGCCTCTGGAGACCCTACCGCCAATCACAATGCGATCGGAACACGTGGTCAGCTTTTGGGCCAGCTCACGGCCGCGAATCCGCAACTGCTGGGCCTGGACGTCTTGGCGAATTCGAATTTCGCCGGCGTATTTGAACCGCCGGTTACTCCCAGCAATCTAAAGGGCCGCGCCCAGCTCCAGGTCTCGCCGCCGACGCTCCAAGTCCCGGATGCCTCCGGCGCAAGAATTCGGGCCAGGATGCAGGTCATGGCACGCTACTTTCCCGATCCGCAAACCAGTCCACTCGCTGAGTTTGTGCGGGGCGAACTTCAGATTACGGCGGATGTTTCACAAGTTACTTCGCAGCAATTCCCCGTGAGCATAGTTGATATCAACATAAAAGGCGAAAACGTCGACATCAGTTTTAGCCCATCCTTCTCGAGCCGGCCCCTCACCGATTCGGATTTCGCGGCGGTCAATCTGCTGATGAGGAATGCACTGAACACCAGCTTTCTACCCTCCAATGCTCCCCTGCCCTCCCTGGTTCACTTCCTGCAGATCAAAACACTGGCTGCAAATCCTGGCGCTCTCGCCGTTCTCCTCAACCTGGCCAGTCCTCGCGGCCATTCCTCCAGCATGAACAACCTCTTCGTCCGCCCCGGCGATGATTTTGCTCTCGGAGTCGGCAAGGAATTCGTCCAGGCGATGCTGCAGTTGCCCCTGATCAGGGACCACCGGGACCCGAATTGGGATTTCTCGATCAGGAGCTACACGCTCGATTTCCAGGACGGGCAGATCCTTTTGACGATTCAGGGTTCCACAAAGCATAAGAGCTGGCCCAGAGTCAGCGCCGATTTTACCGTCAAGCAGGCATTCACCCTGCAGCTCGTCGCAACCACCCCAGGAGGGCATCTCGATACCGTTCAGCTGGCCATGCAAGGAGACCCTGACCTGAGCATTGACTTCGGGTGGGGTTTGGGGTGGCTGATTGGGTTGTTCACCGGAAGCGCAGTGCCAACCATCCGGGCGCAGATCCAGAGTTCTCTGGACAGTGTGAATCCATCGGTCCGCCAGAAGCTGAGCGCGAAAACAAATCTGGGAGATTTCCTCAAATCCCTCCTGAACCCTTCCCATCCGAAGCCCGGCGTTCCACCTCCGCCGGACATTCCTCTCGTCATTGCCTACACCTCCGTCGAGATAACCTCTTCCGGCATCGTGCTCTACGGCTCGATCAGTGTCCCGGAGTGGCCTCCGGCGCATGTCGAATTTGAAGAGATTCCGAAGCCCCACGGATCCGGTCCGGGAGGATTAGCGACGGGCGACCTTTTCAGTGACGGTCCGGAATATACGGCGCTAAAGACCTGGATCCCGGGGGGCACCGTTGAGGACTACGAGTGGCGGCACCTGGGCCAGGGCCCGCCCTTACTCGTCGAAAAAAACCGGTTTGTGTATGAGCAGCCGCCACCCGCGGTCCTCGATAGCGCTGTCGCCGCAGGCCCGGTGCCTGCATTCGGGCCGATGGTTCTGATTGTCAGGGGCTGGAGGTGGTCGCCCTCGGGACCGGTGGTAAAGCAGCCCGTCACGGGCACGGCTGGTGGATACAACGCGTATCCAATTTTCGACGGCCTCTTTACCGGAAGCGCGGGAACGTCTCCGATGATCGCACTGACCCAGCCCGGTCCCGGGGGGCTGGTCGAAGTGACCGGTTACGCGGCGGCGCGGCCCACCGGCGACCTCGCCGGAGCCCCGAACCGGCTTGTCCACTTTGCCGGTGAAGCGTCATCGGCTTCACTTGAAATTTTGACTCAAGCGCTGCGCGAGAGCGGGCGGGCAGATGCCGCCACCGCCGTTATTGCCGTCCTCAAATCCGCCCAACTGTCCGCAGTGCGTCACGTGCCGGATATCATCTATGCCGAAGAGCTGGGAGACGCCTGGATGCGCTCTTTTGGGTATGGCAAGACCGCCAGGCCGGTAACGCTCATCGTCAATCCGGCCGGGAAAATCGTCTGGCAGCAGGAAGGCGAGCTCAACCGAGCGAATCTCGCCGCTGCGCTACGGAAGAGCCTTGTCGCTGCGGCGCCTCCCCGGCCGCGCTTCATGAGCCCGACTCTGAAACTTGGCCGTCTCGCGCCAAACTTTGTCTTTGACCTTGAGCCCGGCCACGGGTTGACACTCCGCAAGCTCGCAGGCCGCCCGGCCATCCTCGTTTTCTGGAAGAGTTCCTCCAAGCCCAGCATCGATCAGGTACGGGAGATGCACGACTCTGCGAAGAAATCCGGGGCACGCGCGCCGGCCGTGATCGCAATCAATGACGGAGATCCTCCAGATTTCGCCTCGAAAGTCGCGGCGGAAAACCGTCTGCCGGCCATTTTGCTCCCCGATCCCCGCGGCGATATTTCACGCGCCTATGGAGTCCGGTTCTGGCCCACGGTCGTTCATCTCGATGACGCCGGCGCGGTGAGAAAGATTCAGTATGGAAGCTCGCCGGCCGCGCCGGTGGGAACGCCCGCTCAGGGAATCCCTTCCGCCTCGAAGGGAGAAAGGAATTCGGCATGAATCCTCGAGGAATTCAATCAGCGGAGTGGCTCGTCCTGCAGGGCGCTCCTCGAAGGAGCGATAGACGATGATCGATCCATTTGTGCTTCTGGCTCCCGTGCTTCTTTTGGGTGTGATCGGCCTTCTGCGGTTTGTCGGTTGCGACAAGGTGTTTCGAATTGACGAGGTTCCTCCTGACAGTACGCACGTCGTGACTTTCAACGACAAACCCGATGGAGTCACCCAGGCGCGTGACCCTCTGACAGTCCCCTACAAAAACCTCGACTTTGGGAATGGCACCTGGATGTGGCTGGACACGGCTGCTTCGGGCGGCCCCAACGGCATCACGTTCAATCTCGGTGCTCCAGGGCCGGGCACGGGCGATGTCACTTTTCAGAACGGCATGAGGGGCCTCACATCGATCACCGTTTTTCCGAAGAGCCCCGGTTCCATTACGATTTCGGACCCATCGGGAACCAACATGCCGATCACTCAGGCGTTGACTTCTCTTATGGTAGATAACCCCATTCCGATCAAATGGCAGAATATACAAAGCTTCAGGATTCAGAGTGACATCGGATTCGACCTCATTCTTGACACGGTTGTCTATTCAGGAGATCTCTAGTCCTCGTCGGCGGCACCTGCTGGGGCGGACCCTGCCTGCGTGTCTCGGGCAGCCTGGAAAATCGAATGCCGAGAAGAGAAAACGAACTCATGGGTCTGAAGAAGATCCTTTGGCACTCTTGCCCCGTGACCTGCTCCCCTCATTCTGCGCAAAAGTGTATGTGATTTCGCATTTGTTGATCGGTCCCCTTTTCCGTCACACAAGGGGAACACCGACCTGAGGTGGCGGAGTTGACAAAGTCTCCAGAACCGGACGAGTTCTAAAATCGTCCCCAGGGCGCGCCACTTCTTTCAGAACATGCGGGAAATCGAGAGAAGAATTATCCGCGCTTCGCGAAGAATGGGACATCCTTGTGTCTGAACTCCCCGGTGAATTATAGAGACGGTGCCCTCACATCCGTGATCTTCGCCAATAAGAGACGAATGAAAAAGCGTGTGCCACCCGCCGTCGCATCCGATCTCCGTGGCGAAGCTTCTGATCGGCATCAGGCCCGGCTGGCTCACCGCAGCTCCTCTTCCACTGCGGCGTAGTTTCATTCAGCTTGCTGATGCCCCTGTCCAAGCGGACAGGTGCACACTTGATTGCACCGACCAAGTCACGGTGATTGGCTGCTCGATGGGGCCTTAGGATGGGGGATATGGCAGTCCAGATAGGGGCGATGGGGGATCCGAGTGGTCGGTTCAACAGACAGTAGAAGACCAGTGCACGGCTCAGCGAAGCCAACTCTTCTCCTGGGGTGGTTCGTGTGGCTTAGCGTGGCGTGCAGCGGTTGCGGCGGCGTAGTGGGGAGCACCCCGCCGAGTGGCGGCGGCACCGATACGGTCCCGCCGTCCATGAGCGCGATCAGTTCGAGCCCCAATCCTACCGGCGCTACGATTTCGTGGACTACGAACGAGCCCTCCGACTCACAAGCTGAGTTCGGGACAACGACCAACTACGGTCAGAGCACTTCACTGAGTCCAGCTCTCCTGACCAATCATTCGGTGAGCTTGAACAGCCTAGTAGCCTCGACTCTTTATCATTTCCGCGTGAGGTCCCGAGACGCTGCGGGAAATCTGGCGACGAGCGGTGATTTCACATTCACGACCACGGCGGCGCCGGATACGACGCCTCCTGTGATTTCGTCTTTGAGTGCGAATGGCATTACCGCAACAAGCGCTAACATTGCGTGGGCGACGAATGAAGCGGCAGACTCGCAGGTGGAGTACGGGACGACGACCGGCTATGGGCAGAGCACGCCCCTAGATTCGACGAGGGGGACCACGCACACGGTACCCCTGACTGGGCTGGCGTCCTCAACGCTGTATCACTATCGGGCGAAGTCCCGCGATGCGGCAGGAAATCTGGCAACGAGCGGTGACGCCGCGTTGATGACCGCTGTACTGCCTGATACGACTCCGCCGACCGTTTCGATCACCTCGCCTGTGGCGGGAGCTGCTGTGTCCGGGACGATTACCCTCACCGCGAATGCGTCAGACAACAAAGGTGTGGCCGGCGTGAAGTTCAAGGTGGACGGCACGAACTCGGGCGCCGAAGACACCACAGCACCCTACTCCGCTTCGCTAGATACGACGGCGCTAAGCAACGGCAGCCACGCGATTGCGGCCGAGGCCCGGGATGCGGCGGGCAATCATACAACGTCCGCCGGGGTCACGGTGACGGTGAATAATGGGGCTCCCCCGCCGGGAGGCCCAATCACCATCGGCCAGGTGATCGTAGATCCGCCGACGCTCGAGACGATCGGAGTGTCTCTGCCAATTCTGAGCGGGGATACGAACTACAACGCCAAGGTCCAAGTGTTCTACCGCAAGTTGGGAGACACCGCGTGGAATGAAGCGCTGCCGCTGCTGCGGGTGCGTCCCGAGAACCTCTCCACGGAGGATCCTTCGCCGTTTCCCGTTGGAGAGCAGTTTGCGGGCAGCATCTTTGACTTACAGCCCGATACGCTCTATGACGTGCGGCTCGAGGTGCAGGACCCGGACGGTGGAAACGCCACCAAACTGGACTCGATTCGGACGCGGTCGGTGCCGCTAGCAAATCCCGCAACGCCACGGGTTGTGAACGTGTCCAACATGAGCCAGCTCCAGACGGCGCTGAGCGGCGCAAATCCGGGCGACATCATCACGCTGGCAAACGGTACTTATGGCGGAGCGATCAGCGTCTCCAGAAGCGGAACGGCAGCAAACCCGATTTTTGTCCGTGGACAGAGCCAGAGCGGAGTGATCCTGGATGCCACGGGTTCCACATACGGAATCACGGTCGGCGGAACGAATGTGACCGTGGAAAACTTGACCGTGCGAAGCAGCAGTTGGGGGATGCGGCTGGCCAGCACGAGCGATGCCGTCGTTCGGCGTGTGAAGATCACCAACGTCTTCTTCGGAATCGATGCGAGGGGTGGCACGAACCAGAACTACTACATTTGCGACAACACCCTGGAAGGAAAAGGCGCGGTCTGGCCGGACACGAGCAACGCCGTTTGGGATTTCGAGGGCATCGTGGTGACAGGCAGCGGGCACGTGGTTTGCTACAACACACTCTCAGGATTCGGCGACGCCCTCGGCCTGAGTCACGACACGGCGATCCCGAACCGGGCGATCGACTTCTACGGGAATGAAGTCTTGTGGACAGGCGATAACGGGGTCGAAATGGACTTCACCGAGCGGAATGTGCGCGTCTTCCGTAACCGGTTCACCAACGGAGGCAATCATTCTATCAGCTTCCAGCCGATCTGGGGCGGACCGGCATATGCGTTCCGCAATGTCATCTACAATTCTGGTACGGCACCATACAAACTCAACAACGACCCCACGGGCTTTTTGATTTTCCACAATACAGCCGTGCGTCCCGGATGGGCTTGGGGGCAGTATGGGGGAGTGGCTTCCAATTTTCAATTTTTCAACAACATCACGGTTGGAACGACGGACGCCGTGGACATGAGCACGGACATCAGCCTGGCACAGATTGATTATGACGGGTGGTTGCCCGATGGACAGTTCCGATTCACAACGACCTGGGTTGGCTTCAACAACCTACGGCAGAATTCCCCTTACGAACATCACGGCTTGATCCTGAATGGGATGCCGTTCGCTGCGCCGCTGACGATTCCGGTGAGCTATACGACCTTCGTGCAGCCATTGGATGCGAGCCTGACGGCAACCTCGAATGCGATCGACACCGGAGCACGCCTGCCGAACATCAACGACACCTTTACGGGTAATGGACCAGATTTAGGCGCGCTCGAACGCGGCCTGCCTTTGCCATGGTACGGAGTCCGGCCCGCAACTCCGTGATTCCATCGAGAATCGGGACCGAACAATCCGGGTACCGGCGCGACCGAAACCAGTCGCACACAGAAAACTTCTCCTCACCCGGAGAAGGCGCTCCGCGGAGCGACACCTAGGGCTTCGAGATCTTATTGCGTTTGTCCCATGGCAAGAGTTCTCCAGCGTGCTGGAACTCTGAAGACAGCGCCCGGTGGCGCAAAGGCATATGCGTATGTTCAGTGGCGAGCCTATCCCGTCTTCCGAAAGCCAGGAAATGCAGAATCCTCTCATCTGGGGGAAGGTGCTTGTTCGTGCGGTACACCTTGAAGTGACAGAGGAAAAAGGCCGTGAATGAAGTCGTTAGAGAAGTGAAGTCTGGGCACAACTAATTTCGCAACCAGAATCGGAGCTTGCCGCCAGGGTTCTAAAATTGAACCCTAACGCGCGCCACTCCTTTCACAGCATTTGGGATAACGAAAGAAGAATTACCAGCGCTCCGCTTTACGAAACATGGGGCACCCTCCTGAGTGAACTCCTCGGCCTGCAGGAATTCAAGTAGGACCAGGCAGCCAAGGAAAACAATCCCTATGCGCGTTTTCGCTCCAAGGTGTTCAGTTGAAACGGACGTATTCGAAGTTGAGCGGCTGAGTATTGATGCCACGGATGGGTGGCGCGATCCAGTTTGCAGATTTGCCGGGTTCGATTACCCGGCCAGCCATGAGCGATTGCACGAAGGATTCATCCGCGGCACTCGGCAGCCAGGCGGACTGGTGAGTTTTCCATGCTTCTTCGGGCAAGACTTCGCCTTCGGGGCTAATGTACCGTCCGCCGAAGTTGCCGATGGCCCGGTGGAATCCCTTATGCGGCAGCCTGAGGCGGAAGGAAATTCCGGCCTTCTCAATGACGCGATTCCCGCGTTCCACGCTCGCTTGGATCTCGAGGTTCTCTCATTGCGGAAGAAATAGAAACCGATCCCGAAGGCGATGGCGAAGTAGGTCCCGATGATGGCGAGATCCAAGGGAGCCAGAGTTCGTCGCGCCAAGGCCTGAACTGAAGCAATGAGTGTTCTTCCCTCCTGCCTAGATGGCCTGTGCCCTGGGGGAACTGGCGCGGTCCGGACAGAGGTTTCCTCCGAATCTACCCTGTGCCTGCCCCGGGACTCACCAGAGTGCGGTACTAAATCAACTTAGAATTGCCATGCGTCCGAGAACCGGCCTGCGGAGTCTACAACCAGGCAGCCGAATGGCTCAATGGCGGATTCTGGCGGAATTCCCGAGTGGTGCGAGAGGTCTTGGGGATTCGCAGGCGTTTTCGAGGTTTCCCTGGAGTTTGGTGTCCAATTTTGGCAAGTGCAGGAGGGCGGGGGAGGTTTCAGAATGGGACGCTACCTCTGGGGTCGCATCAAAAAGGGAAGACCGACCACACCGCGGAATGGCTCCCCCCCGTCTACCTCTTTTTTTTCAACTAGTTAACTTTGCCCCAGGAAAAGCCTGAGTTGGTGACCCCTGTGCATATCGGTCTTTTGCAGCATTAGCCTGGGGTTCAGTGTCCGCCTCGGGGAAGGCCGGGGGAATGGTACGCACAGGAAAACTGTTGGGGGCTTGGGCTGGCCTGCTACTGCTATTTTTTCTGACCGTCGTCGGGCGGATGGCCGCACAAGAAGCCGACAGGGGGGATAACCCGCAGGAGAGAGGATCAGGCACCCGGGCGGTGGAGCCGTCGGATTTGACAAGAGATAATCTGGAGCGCGTGGCCGCGACAGCCGAGCAAATCCTGGCTGTGCTGAACAAAGATCCTGGGCTGATGGTCGAAATGAAGCGACAGGTGGCGCAGGACGCGGCCGCCGGCGGCCAGATTCTGGAAGAGTCTGACCTGAGCGACGCGGCAATCGCCGAGCGTTTGCGGCAAGACGTTCGAACGCGCGCTTTGGCGACGAGACTGTTGCAGCGCTATGGATATATGCAGCCGCGGCCGTATCCGGGAACGAATCCGGCTGCGGCGAAGTCCTTTCACGAGCCACACGCGCCTTCCGCTTCGGGGGGAACCGCACCGTGTGATCCAAAATCTCCTTCCAATTGCGCGTTGCCCGAAAAAGGCGACGTTCTGACAAAGCGCCAGCCGGATACGGCTCCCCCGCCCGTCCAGGTTCCCCAGAGGACTGACGGTGCAGCGGCGGAGTTGCGCCCCTCCGCGGTGGCACCTGCGGCCGCACCAGCTGCGGAGACCCTGCTCGCCGTGAATTCCGGCAACCCCGTCGTGCCGAGAGATACAAACTCGCAACAAAAAACCTCTTCACCCATGATGGACGTCGTGGTCGCGGCGCCACCGGGGGCACTGGCCGCAACGGGGGAAGCGGACGGGGCGTTGCCGCCAGAACTAAGTTCGAACGAGGGAACTCGTCCAGTGGCGGCCGCGCCGATGGCGGTCGGCTCAGGGGCAGGGAGTGAGAATCTCGATCCGGTGCGCATGGAGCGCCGGCCGAATCCATACGCTGATGTTCCAGCATTGTACGACCTATACGTGCAGGCCGCCGTGAACCACAAGCCGGCCGAACGATTTGGTCTGGATGTGTTCCGCAAGGGAGCACCTCAACTTGGGTATCTGCCGATGGATCTCCCCGTCGGGCCGGACTACGTCGTCGGACCCGGCGACGGGCTCTCGATTGACTTGTGGGGCGGTGTCTCGCAGCGATTGATCCGCGTGGTGGATCGGGAAGGGCGGGTCTCCCTGCCCGAAACCGGGCCCCTGCTGGTGAGCGGGAGGACGCTCGGGGAAGTTCAGGCCGCCGTGCAGCACATGCTGCGGTCGCAATTCCGCGATGTTTCGGCGGACGTCTCTCTCTCGCGGCTGCGCACAGTTCGCGTCTACGTGGTAGGCGACGTCGCGACCCCCGGAGCTTACGACGTGAGCTCGCTTTCGACGCCGCTAAACGCGCTGTTCACGTCGGGAGGCGTGACGGCGCGCGGCTCGCTGCGGCGGATCGAGCATTTCCGGGGCAAGCAACTGGTCGAGGAAGTGGATGCTTATGACCTGCTGCTGCACGGCGTGCGCGGCAACTTGCAGCGGCTAGAGAACGGCGATTCGCTGCGCGTGCCGCCGCTCGGCGCGTTGGTCACCGTCGATGGCATGGTGCGGCGGCCGGCGACGTATGAGCTGTTGCGGGAAAAGAATCTCGAGGACGTGCTCGACCTTGCGGGCGGAATTCTCCCCGCGGCGGCGCTGCGGCACATCGAAGTGCAGCGGCTGGTCGTGCACGAAAAGCGCACCATGCTGAGCCTTGACATCGGCGACGCGAGCGCCCCGGAAGCGATCCGCGGGCAGCTCCGAAGATTCCCGGTGCAGGATGGCGATGAAGTGCACATCTTCCCCATCGCGCCGTACAACACGGACGCAGTGTACCTCGAAGGGCATGTGCTTCGGCCGGGACGGTATTCCTACCACAAAGGAATGAAGCTGACGGATCTGGTCGCCTCCTATCAGGAGCTGCTCCCGGAGCCCGCCGGGCAGTACGCGGAGGTCATCCGCCTGCACGCTCCGGACTACCACCCGATCGTGGAAAGCTTCAGCCTGGCGGCGGCCCTCGCGCATCCGGAGTCGGCGCCGAAACTGGAGCCGCTCGACACCGTGCGGATTTTCGGGCGATTTGATTTCGAGGGGGCGCCAGAGGTGCTGGTCACCGGAGAGGTACGCGCGCCGGGGCGCTACCGGACATCGGGCCAGCAGCACGTGCGCGACGCAATTTACCAAGCCGGGGGAGTGACGCCGGATGCGTGGCTCGATGCGGCACAGCTCTTCCGCATGCAGGCGGATGGCTCGACAAAAGTTTTCAGCATCGGGCTGCGGCAGGCGCTGGCCGGGAATGTGATGGACAACCTGCTCTTGCAGCCGCGCGACCGCATCGTGGTGCACCGCCTGCTCCTGCGGGTGGATCCGCCGCGAGTGTATGTGCAAGGGGACGTCGCGCATCCGGGGAAATTCCCGCTGGCGGCGAACATGCGGGTTTCCGATCTCGTGCAGGCTGCTGGGGGCATGCTTCGCAGCGCCAGTCCGGAGAACGGCGATTTGGTGCACTACGCGCGGCCAGGAAACACGGCACAGAAAGGGGAGGCGGCCGAACATTTCACCGTGAATCTGTCCGCGGCGCTTTCCGGAAATGAGGGCGAGGATGCGGTGCTGCGCGACGGTGATGTGCTGGCCGTGCCACAGCGCGCGGGATGGAAGGACATCGGCGCCACCATCACGCTGGACGGCGAAGTGCGCAACCCGGGCACGTACGGCATCCGGTCGGGCGAGCGGCTGAGTGGGGTGCTGGCGCGCGCCGGCGGATTCATGCCCACAGCGTTTCCCGCGGCCGCGGTGTTCGAACGGGTGGAAGTCCGGCAGTTGCAGGAGAAAGCCCGGCAAGAGCTGATCCAGCGGCTCGAACGGGAGGCAGCAACCACCAAGTTCGCGGTTACCTCCTCCGCGAGCGAGCAGGCGGAGATGCAGCAAGCGGCGTATCAACAGCGGGAACGCGCGATCGAGGGAGTTCGCAAAGCGCCGGCGACGGGCCGCCTGGTGGTGAATCTATCGAACGACCTGCACGCTTTTGCGACCTCTCCGGGCGACATCGAAGTGCGCGCCGGGGACACCATCGCAATTCCCAAGCGCCCGGGATTCGTTCTGGTGGTGGGGCAGGTCTACAACTCGAACGCAATTACCTATCAACCGCATAAGAGCGCGGGGTGGTACCTGCGGCGCGCCGGCGGCCCCACGCACATGGCCGACCGCGGCAACATCTTCATCATTCGCGGGAACGGCTCGGTGGAAAGCGGGAGGAGCGGGCTGTGGGGCGGGGGAGTGCTTTCACGGCCCGTCGGGCCGGGCGACACGATCGTCGTGCCGGAGAAGGCCATCGGCGGCGGCGTGGTCTGGAAAAACCTGCTGGCCATCGCGCAACTTGCACAAGCCGGAGCCTTATCCGCCGCAGTCGCGATTCGGTGAGCGGATGCCGGCAGGGCGCAACTTCGCTGTGTCGGGGGCACTCTTGATTTTCTGTCTGGCTACGAGCGCAGCGGCTTCAGGACAGAAGTCCGAGTCCGCGCAGGCGCCTCGCGCGGAGCGGGACTCCTCGAGGAAGCCTGCCCGATCCGCTTCCGGCACGTTGCGGGTGGAGCAAGAACCGGACGAGCGCCCGGTAGGATCGCCGGAGGGCAAGCGGAATGAGATGTCGCTCATGGGATTGTTCAAGCGATGGGAGATCGACCAAGCCGCCATCTGGACGAGTCCGGCTCGACTCCGCTGGCGCGACATGAATTGGCTGGTGCCGCTTGGCGGCGCGACAGCGGGTCTCTTAGCGATTGACAACGAAATGGGGAAGCGGCTTTCGGATTCGCCGGCGGGGCTCGATCGCAGCCGGCGCCTCTCGACTCTTGCCGTGGCTTCCCTCGCCGGGGCGGGTGGCGGACTGTACCTCTGGAGCCGCATCACGCGGGACGCTCACAAACGCGAAGCGGGTGTATTGAGCGGTGAAGCGCTTGTGAATGCGCTGGCGTTCAACACAACCCTGCAGTATGCAACAGGCCGCGGGCGGCCGCTTAGCGGTTCCGCCAGCGGGAAATTCTACCGGGGAGGGAATTCTTTCCCCTCGAATCATGCCGCTGCGGCCTGGTCAGTGGCCAGCGTCCTCACGCATGAGTACCCCGGACCGTTGACAAAAATCCTGGCCTACGGGCTGGCCAGCGCCGTCAGCGTTTCACGCGTCACGTCCAAGCAGCATTTTCCTTCCGACGCCTTCCTGGGCAGCGCCATCGGCTGGTTTGCCGGGCGCCAGATATATCGTGCGCATCATGACCCGGAGCTGGGCGGAGGGGTCTGGGGCAACGCATCCATCCATGACGAAGAATCCGATGGCGGGCCGCGCAGCATTGGATCTCCGTACGTTTCCCTGGATAGCTGGGTGTATACCGCGATCAACCGCCTGTCGGGACTAGGCTATGTGAACACCGCCCTTTCTGGCATTCGCCCCTGGACGCGGTCCGATTGCGCGCGGCTCGTCGAGGAGGCCGGTGATTCGCTAGCGGAAATCGAGGAACGGGATCAAAGCGTAGATGCCCTCGCCGGGGAGTACTACGCACTGCTGCAACGCGAATTTTCCTTTGAACTCTCTTCTCGGGATGGACGGACCAACCGCGCCATCCGCATCGAGTCCATTTATGCGCGCGCGTTATCCATCTCCGGCCCTCCACTGACCGACGGATTCCACTTCGGCCAGACGATTTCCTATGACTTCGGCCGGCCGACTCGGAGGGGACTGAATGCGATCGCCGGCTCGGCCGTCTCCGGCTCTTACGGACCGTTTTTCTTCCTTCTGGGCGGCGAATATCAACATTCTACGGCGGCCCCGGCATTGGCGGACGGCGTTCGCAACATTGTCGCACTGCGCGATTCCCGTCCAATCGAGGCCGCGCTGCCGTTTGCAGCCATCCATCGGCCCACCCTGCTCGACAGCTACGTCGGCGTGAATTTCCGGAATTGGCAGCTGACGTTCGGGAAGCAGAGTCTCGAGTGGGGACCAGGTGTACACGGCGGGCTCCTGTTCAGCGCAAATCCGGAGCCGCTCTATATGGTGCGATTGACGAATGCAAGGCCGCTGGAACTCCCTGGTCTGCTCCACTATTTTGGGCTTGTGCGGCTGGAGAATATTGTTGCTCAGCCTCGGGGGCGCGCCTTCATTCCGCTGCCGTATATCTTCGGGCAAAAGATCATCATCAAGCCGGTTCGCTTCCTCGAGCTGGGGTTCTCCCGCACGGTGACTTTGGGCGGGAAGGGGGGAGACCCGGTCACGGCTGGCAATTTCTATCGGGGTTTTTTCGGGCGGCAGGGAGATCCGAACGGCCCGGGAGTTCCCGGAGACAGTCGGTCTTCATTCGATTGGACGCTTCGGGTTCCCGGCCTCCGCGGCAGGCTCATTCTGTACAGCGATCTGTTTGCGGACGACGACGAATTTCCATTGGTGAATCCTCCGCGCGCCACGGTCCGCCCCGGGTTGTGGGTGACACGCGTTCCGAAAATCCCGAAACTTGATCTCCATGTCGAGGCCGCCTCCTCCGAGTCGCCCGGATTTACAGGCAATCGCGGAAATCTGAATTACTTCAACTTTCTGTACCGCGACGGATACACAAACAACGGATCTCTGATTGGGAATACGGTCGGTCGCCAGGGAACCGCGCTTCAGGCCTGGTCCGCGTATTCCTTCTCCGCGACCAGTTCCCTGCAATTTGGCTTTAAGAACAGCACGGTGGACCCCGCTTTCATTCCCGGAGGCGGCAACTGGCAAGACTACAGCATCCGCCACGAAAAATATTTGCCATCGGGCTTGGCGGTGACGAGTTTCTTGCAGGTCGAGTACATCCGGAACTATCCGATCCTGTTCAACGGGAGCCGGAAAAACGTTTCCGCTTCCATTGAGATCCGCTTTTTGCCGGGGATGCGGAAGCCATGAACACAAGAACTCGCCCGCGCCAGAGGAACCAGTGCCGGCAGATCAGCGGGAGTGAATTGAGACAGTGACGCAGACGGCAACAAAACGACAAATAGACAGCGCGCCGCCGATTCCAGCGGAAGGAACAACGGGAGAGGAATTCGACTCGGGGCGCACCTGGGAATCTCTGTTCCAGCGCCTGCGTCTGCTCTGGAACCAGCGGCGCGCTCTGGGTCGCGCCATAACCGCGGGGCTGTTGCTGGGCGCGCTTTTAGCTTTCGTTCTGCCCAAACGGTTTGAGGCTTCCACGCAGTTAATGCCTCCTGACAGCCAGTCCGGTTCGGGAACGGCCATGCTGGCGGCTTTGACGGCCCGCACCGGCAACGGAATGGGGGCTTTGGCCGGCGATTTGCTGGGCGCAAAGAGTTCCGGCGCGCTGTTCATCGGGGTTCTCCGCAGCAGAACGGTGGCCGATCGGCTGATTGCGAGGTTTGATCTGAAAAAAGTGTATGGGGCCCGGTTGGAGGAAGATGCCCGCCGAAAACTCTCTGAAAATACGACGATTTCGGAAGACCGCAAAAGCGGAATCATCACGATGACCGTCACCGACAACGATCCGAAGCGCGCTGCGGCCATCGCGCAATCGTATGTAAATGAGCTCGATCATCTGGTCGCGGAGCTCTCCACCTCCGCCGCGCACCGCGAGCGGGTGTTCCTGGAAGAACGATTGACGGCGGTCAAGCAGGAACTCGACCAGGCTTCCAAGGAGTTCAGCCAGTTTGCCAGCAAGAACATTGCGATCGACATCAAGGAACAAGGCAAGGCAATGGTAGAGGCTGCCGCCACGCTCCAGGGCCAACTCACTGCTGCGCAATCGGAGTTAAAGGGGCTGGAGCAGATCTACACCTCCAACAATGTTCGAGTGCGCACCGTCCAGGCGCATGCCCAGGAACTGCGGCGGCAACTGGAGAAGCTTGGCGGCGAAAACGCCGCGGGGAGCGCCCCGCCGCCCGGCGCCGGTCGTTCGCAGTACCCATCCATCCGAGAGTTGCCTCTCCTCGGCGTTACTTACGCGGACCTCTATCGCCGCACGCGGATCCAGGAGATTGTTTTTGAAACCCTGACGCAACAGTGCGAACTGGCCAAGGTGCAGGAAGCAAAAGAGACGCCCAGTGTCAAGGTTCTCGATGTGGCCCTTGCCCCGGAGAGGAAGTCTTTCCCGCCGCGCCTGCTGATCATGCTGCTTTCCACGGTTTGCGCGTTCCTTGTGACCGCTGTGTGGGTCCTGGGCCGCGCGCGATGGGAAGAGACCAGCCCCGAGGATGCCGGCAAGGTCTTTGCAACGGAAGTTTTCCAGACCGTGAACGCGCACATGCCCTGGGCGACGCCGAATGGTTCGCGCTTTCACGCTGTGACGCACAAGGTCTGGCTGCGGCTGGCGGGGCGAAGCGAAGCGACGCAAGAGTCTGTGGAGCCGGAGAAGTAGCTGTACGTTGTTGTAGATAAATAGGTTACGGGAAAAATGGGCCTGTGGGTGACGGGGCGAAGCTGTATCTGGCCTCAAGCGCGAGGAACGAGGTTGGTGATGACAGGCGCGACGACAGGGGTGATCGCATCGACTGGAAGGCTGCGTATCGCGGAAGGCGCGGCGGTAGCGCATTCGGTTTTGCAGGCCCAGTCACACTGGTATGTCGCCTACACCTGCGCGCGGCACGAAAAGCGCGTGGCCGAGCAGCTCACCGAGCGCGCGGTCGAGCACTTCCTGCCGCTGTACTCTTCCGTGCGCCGGTGGAAAGAGCGCCGCGTGCGACTCGAGTTGCCACTCTTTCCTGGATACGTCTTCGTGCGCCTCGTGCTGCGAGACCACTTGCGCGTGCTGCAGATTCCCAGCGTGGTGAGGCTGGTCGGCTTCGGCGGCTTGCCCACGGCGCTCCCCGATGAACAGGTGGAAATCCTGCGCACGGGCCTGGCCGGGCAGTTGCGCGCCGAGCCGCATCCGTTCCTCACCGTCGGCCGCCGCGTGCGCGTGGTGCGCGGGCCGCTGGCGGAAATGGAAGGGATCATCGTGCGGAAGAAGAAGCAGATACGCTTCGTCGTCTCCCTTGAGCTGATCATGCGCTCGGTGTCCGTCGAGATGGATACCGCGGATGTAGAGCCGCTTGTTTCCTAAAATGGGGAGGAAGAAATGGAATTCCCAATAGGGCCAGCTCCCGAAGGCGATTGTCCTGAACGACGCCGAAGGCCTACAAGGTTACCAAAGGGCTCGTGGTGCGGCTTGGCTATCGGGTTTGCGCTTTCTAGGTGACATCTAAAGTGTTTCAAATCTATTCATTCTCTTTGAGAGGAAAGAGGTTGAACCGTGGACTGGAAACAATCTAACGTCTTAGTTACCGGCGGATGCTCTTTCATTGGATCGCATCTGGTGGACGCATTGATTGCCCGCGGCGCAACGGTGCGCGTTGTAGATAACCTCTCGAGCGGCAAGCGGGAGAACATCCAAGACCATCTGAAATCGGGTCAGATTGAACTGGTCATCGAAGATCTGCTGGAACCCGACGTTGCACCTGCAGTTGTGAAGGGCATGGACGTCGTCTTTCATTTGGCGGCCGATCATGGTGGCCGAGGCTATGTCGATTTGCACCAAGCAGCTTGCGCAACGAACTTGACACTGGATGGCCTGGTCTTCCGTGCCTGTCTGACCGCGGGCGTGGGTAAGGTCGTATTCGCCTCGTCAGGGTGCATTTATCCCAATTATCTGCAATCCGATCCGAACGAAATTCTCTATCTCACCGAAGATAAGGCTGGCCCTCCGTATGATGCGGACAACACTTACGGCTGGGCGAAGCTGATGGCCGAGATGACCCTGAAGGCATTCTATCGTGACTACGGCCTTAAATCGGCGTCGTGCCGGTACTTTACAGTGTATGGAGAGCGCGGCCATGAGAACCATGCGGTCATCGCCATGATCGCGCGGGCATTTGTGAAGCACGATCCGTTCGAGGTCTGGGGCAACGGAGAACAGATCCGCAACTGGACCTATGTGGGTGACATCGTAAGCGGCACGCTGCGCGCCGCCGAAGTGATTGAGGATGGTACGGCGGTCAACCTAGGCACGATGGAACGAACCCGAGTGATCGACGCCGCGAAGGAGGTCTTGCGCCATACCGGACACAACGCGCGCATCCATCTCTGTCCTGAAATGCCTACGGGACCAATGAATCGCGTGGCAGACAATTCGCTGGCCAAGAAGCTGTTGGGTTGGGAGCCAGAAATGAAGTTCGTGGATGGTCTGCACCGCACGGCAGATTGGTACTTCTCAACAAAGAATCGTGACAGTGTAAGTCGGATACTGGACACGCTGCTAACAGAGCGCACCAAAGAGGCACCGGGCGCCCCCCGTGTTCAGGCCGCGGCTACAGTGTAGCGTGTGAAACGATTCGTCCGCATGATCTGGGCTCTTCCTGTCCCGGCGTTATTGGTGAGCAAGCCTTCGTACGATTCGATCTGTCCACATTGCCGGTGCTAGCTGGCCTGCACTGCTTGCAGGCGACCTACTGGAAAACTCACACACTTCGTGCGAGAGGGAGCTCTAGGATGACGAACCGAGAGACTCGACTGGGAGAAATCAAAACATTTCCAATCGCGCATCTCCTAGGCGTTCCAGTGCACGTAATCGGAAGAGATGAAGTGATTCGCATCATGGAACAGTGGATCGAGCAGCGAGACGGGTTCCACTGGATTGCTGTGACCAGTTCCCACGGAGTCGTTGAGGGTTACAAGTATCCCAAGTTCAAGGCGATTCTCAAATCGGCTAATCTTTCGCTGCCCGATGGCAAGTGGACGGCACAGTTGGCGGGGTGGCGAGGGGGGTGTGCGCCGCAACAAGTTCGTGGGACCGACCTCCTGTGGAAGTTTTGTGAGGTCTCGAGCAAAAAGGGCTACAGAAACTTCTTTTACGGCGATACCAAAGAAGTCCTTGGTCTCTTGACCCGCCAGTTGAGAAAACGATTTCCGGTTCTGAATGTTGCCGGCACCTACTCTCCGCCATTCCGTGAGCTCACCCCCGAAGAGGACACAAAGATTACGAATCTCATCAATCTGACAGCCCCAGATGTTCTGTGGGTAGGTCTGGGCCTGCCGAAGCAGGAGCGATGGATCAATGAGCATCGGGATCGGTTGAAAGCGCCAGTGGTGGTCGCGGTGGGAGCTGCCTTCAAGTTTGTGAGCGGAAAGGTGAACTGCGCACCACCCTGGGTAAGCGATTGGGGCCTCGAGTGGGCATGGCGATTTGCACACGAGCCGCGCCGGTTATGGCATCGCGTGGTGATTTACGGCCCTCAATTTGTCACTCATGCACTGCTCGAATTAGGCGGCCTGAAAAAATATGAATAACTGCGTCGTGAAGCTCTCCGGGTGAAAGAAGGGACTTTGGCCATTCTCAAATGGAGTTCGAGCCTCGAACAGAAGGGTCCCCTCGAGATCGGGGGCTCCTTGCTCCTGCGGAATACCTGCCTGAATTTTCTCGGCCAGATGCTACCCGGGCTCGTCGGACTGGCTGCCACTCCGTTTCTCATCCGAGGCCTGGGACTGGAGGCTTTCGGCATCTTTTCCCTTGCGCTGGTGGTTCTGGGCTATCTCGGTCTTTTCGATTTGGGACTGGGTGCTGCTACCACCAAGTATGTTGCTGAATCCATGGCAACAGGTGATCGGCAGCGGCTTACCAGTCTCGTTTGGACTTCCATGGCCGTGCAGCTCTCCTTGGGTGCAGTCACGGGGATTGCGCTTGCGTTTTCGGTTCCCTATTTGACGGAAAAGGTGTTTCGGATACCGCCGCCGATGTCTCACGATGTGAGAACCGCTTTCTATCTCCTCGCGGCGTCGCTCCCGATCGTCCTGGGCGCATCGTGTCTGCGAGGAGTCCTGGAGGCAAGTCAGAGGTTCGATCTCGTCAACGTGGTCAAGGTTCCTGCAGCCATTTCTACCTTTCTTCTCCCTGTCGTCGGAGTGTTGTGCGGTCTGGGGATCGTCGGCATCATTGTTCTCCTGATCCTTTCAAGGCTGGGCGCCTTCCTGTGGTACTGGATGTTGTGCGTACGCTGCTTTCCTTTGTTGACGCGGCGATGCTTCTGCGATGTGTCGAGCTTGCGGTCCCTTTTCACATACGGCTTCTGGACCACGATTTCGAATGTCGTTGGCCCTCTTTTCCACTATCTGGATCGAGTCCTTATCGGGGCTCTTCTTTCGGTAACGGCTCTGACCTACTACACCGGGCCCCAGCAGTTTCTCAACGGTGTTTGGATCATTCCCTCTAGTCTTACGACGACTCTATTCCCCGCCTTCAGCAGTTTGGACGCGTCAAACCGCCGCGAATCCATCGCAAAAGTGTATGCACTTTCACTCAAAACAATCTTGCTGACGGTGGGGCCGGTCGTCGTGCTCGCGGTTTTCCTCGCTCGCGCGATTCTTCGTCTCTGGCTCGGGGCGGAGTTCGCAGAACAGAGCACTTTGGTCCTCCAAATCCTCCTTGGGGGCGCCTTGGTGAACTCGCTGGCTTTGTGTCCTCATTCTCTCCTCCGGGGGTTGGGGCGCCCTGATCTGACCGCAAAGTTCCATCTCGTCGAGTTGCCGATTTTTGTGGGCTTGCTCTGGTTCTCTGTAGAGAGGTGGGGCCTCGTTGGGGCCGCATGGAGTTGGACTTTCTGGGTCTGTCTGAATGCGGCTTTGCTCTTCGCCGCATGCTCTGTATTGCATTTGGTGCCCGCACGCGCTCTCGCAAAGAATGGTCTGGTTCGGAGTGTTGCGTTCTTGTTCAGCTTGGCCTCTGCGTTGTCGCTTTTTGGCTGGGTGAAGGCAGGCATGGCGGCCCGCATGCTCCTCGGATGTTCTCTCGTTGCCCTGTTTGGATGGATGGCCTGGTGCTATGCCCTGGAGCCGGGGGATCGGAACATTCTGAAGACGGAAGCGCATGCACTAGGGGCCGCGTTTCTGGGGCCGTGAAGGGTGCCGGCTGAATGCCGCGTTGTCACATTAGGGAGTTGGTGTCGGGGGAAAATCATGAATACGCTTCGGTCCCTGACCTACAGGCCCGAATTCAGACGGTTGAGTAGTTCACTCGGCCTCAGCGAAGTACTCAGCAGGTGGTACTGCCGCTGGACCAGGCCGCCGGATGATGTTCTCACCCTTGCAGTTGGCGGCGTTGCAGGCAGATTTCGCCTGCACACGGACCGAGAACTTCGCTTCCTGGAAGCGATGGCGATTTATGAGCGCCAGGTGCTTGAACGGCTGCTCGACATTGTCCGGCCCGGAGACATTTTCTACGATGTCGGAGCGCATACCGGTCTTTACAGCATCTTGCTGGGAAATGTCCTAGGGGCAGAAGGAGCGGTGGTGGCTTTTGAACCCCAACAGGACAACTATGCCCACCTGGTGGAGAACTTGGAGCTGAACAAGTTGAAGAATGTTCGGGCGTTCCGCAAGGCTCTGGGCGATCACAGCGGAAAAGCGAAACTGTACTTGGGGAAGGTAGGCAACCTCAGCATGGTTCCGCCCGACGCAGCGGACATGCAAGCTCAGGTCATCGAGGTAGTAGATGGGGACGGTTTTGCGCGAGCCCACCGGCTGCCGATACCCAGGCTGGTGAAGATCGACGTCGAGGGATACGAATACGCAGTGTTAAACGGATTGCGTCATACCTTGGCAGAGCACGGTTGTCAGGTGATCTGCTGCGAGATTCATCCCACCTTCCTGCCGGCTGGAATAACACCGGAAGACGTTTTGACCCTCATCCGAAACCTGGGCTTCACAAGGATCGAAACATTCTCCGGATGGCGAGTGTTTCATGCCATCTGCCACAGGCCCCTTCGCTAGGTTGCTGGACTGACACCGGAGGTCGATGAATGGACAGCACAGGGTTGCTCTACGTTCTTCTTGCCCTGTCTTTGGTCCTCCTGACCGCAGTCCCCGCGTTTCAATATCTCCGCAGGGGAAGGCGCGATCTTTTTGAACCTGTGTATGCGGGAACACTGGTCTTCTTCCTGATGTTTTGGGTGCGCTCTCTCCATGTCCTCTGGGCGGGTTCCTATCTATTCGGACACTCGCCCTTCCCTGGCGACACCCTCAGCGCCTGGAACCTCGCGTGGATCTACTTGATCCTGGCAGCCGGTGTCTTTTTTGTGGCCTACTACTCAAGCTTCGGGAAGGCTTTGGCGCGCAAGCTCTTGCCGTTCCCGGCCGGGTGGAATGACCGCGCGGCGCGCAGGATGATTTATCTCTTGTTCATCGGAGGACTCTACGCGTATTACGTGCTCGTGAGCAGATACGGGGGTTTGGGACCGTTCCTGACCCGCAGGCAGGGAGCCGAACCAACCCTGGGCACGGGAGTCGGAGACGTCGAAACACTGAGATACTCAGTCGTTCTCTCTGCTTTGGCCGCATTCGCCATCGCACTCTGTGCGAAGAAACACCTGCGCATTTTCCTACTTCTCTTCGGGATCGCACTAGTCCTGGGCGTTGGAGCGGGCAGTAGGACGGACATCCTCTTTCCCCTATTCAGCCTGCTGATGATAGATCACTACCTCCGCAAGCCGAAGAAACTCCGGCACTTCGTGGCTCTCGGCCTGATCGCTGCCCTGGTGATCTCGCCTCTGGTGATCATCTTTCGGGAGGGGCTGCATCCCGCCGAGGCCTGGACCTCAAACGCTGTGTCAGGGAGCAACGATGTACCTTCTTTCTTGGATCGCCTCGGGGGCATTGAGAGCCTTGCCCTGATCATCCGCGACACTCCGGCCTTGATGGACTACCAGTACGGCAAGACCATGGCATACATCCTCGTGGCGTGGGTGCCCCGGTATGTCTGGGAGGATAAACCCCCTTCCTTCACGCAAATCTTCCCGGCGCTATATCTTAGGGAATTCTTCGACCCGGGCACGGTCGGTTTTGCGCCTACAATTTTTGGAGAAGCGTATGTGAACTTTCACTTTCCCGGTATCCTCATGTTCGCGATGGTGGGAGGCTGGCTTCTGCGAGCGCTTTACGAGCAGTTGATCGCTCGGAAACGCACCGTTTCGGGAGTCTTCATTTATTCTTCGACCCTACCTTTCTTGCTCGTGGGTTTGGAAAGTCACTTCGCTGCCCTGTTATTGCCCGCGTGGATACTTCTGCTGACCTGGATTCCTTGCCGGTGGGTTTCCGCCGAGCCTCGACAGGTCCCCGCTGGGTAGGCTCGTTCGAAAATCACAGTGCGCCTCTGCTGCCCATTAACCGGCATCAATCCCGAGTATCAGATGACCGGCGCTGCAACGTACGATCGAAGTATTCTCGAGCATCTCTCGCTGCTGGGCGTGGATGTGCATGCCATCTTGCCAGAGGGGAGGAAGTGGATTGAATCAAATGGGAACGGGGGCGGCGTGACCATCCATCGAGTCAAGATCCCGATGCAACCAGCATTTGCTTTTCATGCTGCGCGAATCATAGCCCTTCCACGCGTAGTTCGCACACTCCACACACGTTATCAGTTCGATCTTCTGCGCGTGCACGCTTTTTTTTCTTCTTGTCTGGATGCTTGGTGGACCACGTCCGCCCACCGGCTCTCCATCCCCGTGGTTGTGCACCTCTTCCACCTAGATAACAGCCCGTGGCGGAATGCGCTGGTTCGACGAGTGATGCGTCGAGCCAAGGCAGTCATCGCATCCAGTCAGGCATCCAAAGAGCAGGCGGTACAACATCTGGGCGTCGAGGCTTCGAAGATCCACGTCGTGTATCTCGGGGTCGGACGAGAGCTTCGCCCCTCACCACCGAAGAGGGAGTTGCTCGAAGCCATAGGATGGAAGGACGGAGAACGAATCCTGCTTTACCTGGGAAGCTTGGAGTCGCGAAAGAATCCCCTGTTCCTTCTCGACGTGCTGGCGGATCTCTTGTCACGGGGACAAATGGTGCGGCTCGTCCTCTGCGGCGCCGGGCCTCTGGCCGAAACTCTTCGCCGGGAAATCCAGCGCCGCGGCCTGGAATCCCACGCCTGCCTGGCAGGGCGGGTACCAGAGCGGCTCAAGGCGGACTATTACAACTTCGCCGATGTGTTCCTGTTTCCTTCGGCGTTGGAAGGATTCGGATTGTCACTGGCCGAAGCAATGTCCTGCGGCAAACCGGTCGTCGCATTTGACAACTCCTCTATCTCCGAAGTCGTGGAAAGAGGGCGAACGGGCTTCCTGGTTGAATCGGGTGACAGGAGTGAGTTCGTTCGCAAGACAGCCCTGCTTCTTGAAAACGATTCGTTGCGCGCCGAGATGGGCTGCCGGGCGCGGGAGCGCGTCGAGCGGCTGTTTCGCTGGGAGCGAGCCGCGCAGCAAACCCTGGATGTCTACCGCCAAGCCCTTGCCTTGCCCGGATGCCAGACCGTCCTCGATCCCGCCCGCGGAGATTGAGACACCAGCCGTGCGTCGGCCCTGGCGCGCCGGACACCTCAACCGCGGAAATCTGCTGGAGGAATCAGTGAACACCTTCTTGCGGCGCTTGACCTATCGAACAGAACTGAAAATGATTGCGCGCGTCCTCGGATTGCGCAGGATCCTCCGCGATCAATACTTCCGCTGGACGCAGCCCGCGGATGGAATCCTGACCTTCGGCGTCGGAAGGATCGCCGGCCGCTTCCATGTCCGCACGCCTGGCGAACTTCGCAACCTGGATCCGGCAGGCGGAGCGCAGCACGAACGGCATCTATTGGAGCGATTAATCGCAGAGATGCGCCGCGGGCAGGTCGTCTATGACGTGGGCGCCAACGTGGGCCTCTACTCCGTACTCCTCGCCCAGGTAGTCGGACCGGAGGGCTGCGTGATTTCGTTCGAGCCAGATCCGCAGAGTTACCTGCACCTCCAGCAAAATCTGGCGTTGAATAGACTCACGAACGTGCGCGCCCTGCGCATGGCGTTGGGAGAGCAACGCATGGTCACCAAACTCTACCGCGGCGAAGGCAATGCCGATTCGAGTCTCATCCGGCCTGCCGCCAACAAGGACCTGGGGCACCACTTGGTCGAAGTAGTCCGCGGCGATGAATTGGTCGAGAGTCAGAACTTGCCCGTGCCACGGTTGGTCAAGATTGATGTAGAAGGGTACGAATACGCGGTCTTGAAAGGACTCCGGCGAACCTTGGCGCAGCCTGGGTGTGAAATCGTGTGCTGCGAAATCCATCCCCGATTGCTGCCCGCGGATGTGAAGCCGCAAGCCATCGTGGATTTCCTGCACTCCATTGGTTTCGCGTCCTTGGATTCGCGGCCCCGTTTCGACACATTTCACGTCCTGGCGCGCAAACAGGCAACCTGTCAGCCCAAGAACTAGTATGAAACTGCGAGTACTGGTGTGCGCCTATGCGTGTTCTCCCGGCGGGAGCGCGGAAGCTTTCGGCGGGGGCGAGCTAGTCTTGGGCTGGAACCTGGTGAAACAGCTCGGGCGGTTTCACCAGGTCGTGGTTCTCACTTCTACGCAGAATCGCGCCAACATCGAATCTGCTCTTCCACGTGAACCTCTTCCCACCGTGCGGTTTCACTATTTCGACCTGCCCTCGTGGATGGCATTCTTGCGGGGGATCCAAGGAGGAATTCAGATCTATGCCTACCTGTGGCAGGTGAAAGCCTATTTCGTGGCCGGACGCCTGCACCGAAGATTTCCATTCGACATCTTCCACCACATCACTTACGCCAATGACTGGATGGCGAGCTTCATTGGGGCGCTGCTGCCGGTGCCGTACGTTCGCGGCCCCGGCGGCGGAGCGCACCAGACGCCACGTGAATTGCTGCAAGAATACACGGCCAGCGGACGGTTGTCGGAACTCCTGCGCAGGACAGTCCAGTGGACCTGCCGTCATGACCCGTTTTTTGTTGCAGGGCAGCGCCGGGCCCGCGCTCTGCTGGTATGTAATCGCGAGGCGCTGGAGGCCATTCCGCAAGAATGGCGAGCGAAGGCCTCTCTGTTCCCCGTCAACGGTGTGTCATCCGAGGACTTAGATCCGCCTCGGACGGGGGGAACATGCAACGGCTCGTTTCGGGTGCTCTCGGCCGGGAAGTTGCTCCGGATCAAGGGATACAGGCTCGCCCTCCGCGCCTTCAAGCAATTTTCTGGGCGCCACTGCCATGCAGAATTGGTCATCGTGGGCAACGGCCCGGAACTCCATCGATTGCGCCGCCTTACAGACGAACTGGGGCTGAGGGGCCAAGTGCGATTCCTGGACTGGATGGCGAGGCAGGAACTTCTCGCCCAAATGCATGCCAGCGATGTGTTTCTTTTCGCGAGTCTTCGGGATGGCGGAGGCGCCGTTGTGGTGGAGGCAATGGCCGCAGGCAAGCCGGTTGTCTGTCTGGACCTTGCGGGCCCGGGTCTTCACGTGACCCCTGAATGCGGGATGAAAATCACGCCGAGTTCCCCCGAACAGACGGTCCAGGAATTGGCGGCCGCCCTGGAACGGCTCTGCCAGGATAAGGAGTTGCGCCTTCGAATGGGCCGCGCTGCCCGAAGGCGGGCGCAGGAATGCTATCACTGGGATCGACACGGGGAGCGCCTGCGGGAAATCTACCGGGCGGCTTTGAACGAATAGTTGCAGATTTACTGGCATCATCCGTGCGCATTAATGATTGCTACGCGGTACCGATCAAGACCTTTAGTGCTCTTAAATAGATTCCTCGCCGGTCTACCATCCTTTATATCGGCGAAGGAAGCTGAGATTGCTTTACTGCTCGTCGTTGAAGGTGCTGACAAGGAGAGCCTAATCTCACTGGCTCGGCAAAGGGAGCTAACAAACACGCTCTTTGCCGGATAGCAGGGCAGGGAGCGCGTGCCCTGGTTGGGGAGCGAATCAGCTAGAAAGTATCTTAACCTGCTGGCGCGTATCTGCGGTTCAAGAAGCTGATGTGGCCATTTTTAGCTCAGTCGGTATCTGCTGGTACTCACGAAACCGATTTGATTGGCTGTCGTCGCAGCCCGTTGATGAAGGGGTATTGGCTCTCTCATAGATCGGAAGTTCCTACTCTTTTGTTCCCTTGGTAGCACTTATAAAACGGTCTGGAGTTCCAAAGGGTGGCTGGTAGCTATCTGCTCGCTTTTCTTGCAGGTTTGGCCTTTTCTTTGGCACTGACTAGGTACGTCCGCAACTTTGCAATTGATCGCGGATTGGTCGATGTCCCAGATTCGAGTCGGAACTCACATGCTCGTCTCGTACCCCGTCTGGGTGGGGTAGCCCTTTTCCTTTCTGTGGCGAGCGTTATTGTAATTGACTTTTTTTCGAGAAGGCTTCTAGGGTTTCCTGAGCGGCTCTCAATCGAGACGGTTGTCGGGCTTCTAGGCCCTGCCACTCTTATTTTCCTCACGGGACTTTACGATGACCTCTGGGGCTTAGGCCCATATACCAAATTTAGCTTTCAGGTCCTGGCGGCAGTGCTGCTGTACTTCGCTGGATTTGGAATCCACAATGTCGACCTGTTGTTTCCTTGGCACGCGGTGCGAGGTTTTGTCGCCCTTCCCCTGACCATTTTCTGGGTTGTGTTGATCACTAATGCCTTCAACCTGATCGATGGGCTCGACGGGCTGGCAGCAGGGTCGGCGCTTTTTTCAACGCTGGTCGTTTTTGCAGTCTCGCTGTTCACGGGGAACCACTTGGTATCCCTCCTCACAATTGTGCTGGTTGGAGCGACCCTGGGATTTCTGCGCTTCAACTTCAATCCGGCAACAATCTTTTTAGGTGATTGTGGGAGTTTATTCATCGGGTTCATGCTGAGTGCTCTTGCGTTGGCGGGATCGCAGAAGGCCCCGACGATGGTAGCGGTTGCCATCCCAGTGGTGTCCTGCGGCCTGCCAATCCTAGATGTTGCAATCGCGGTCGTGCGCCGATTCCTGAGCGGCAAGCCGCTGTTTCGGGGCGACCACGAGCACATCCACCACAAGCTTCTGAAACGCGGCTTGTCGCATCGCGAGGCAGTGCTAATCCTTTATGGTGTCTCAGCTCTATTTGGATTGCTGAGTCTTGCCTTGCTCCACGGGGGAGCAACAATTGGCCTCCTACTCGTCGTTCTTGGGGTCAGTGTGTGCATCGGGGTTCACCAACTCAGGTACCTCGAATTTGTTGAAATGTGGCGTGTCGTCCAGCGGGCCGCGAGCCAAAAGCGTATTATTGCAAATGATCTGAACATCTCGCGCGCCACGGAATCCCTAATTACGTGCTCCGATGTGTCTGCCCTTTGCCGGATTCTGACTGAGGCACTGCAACCGTTGGGATTTGATGGATTCAGCTTCAATCTGGCCCCGGCGATGCGCATTCCCGATTCGATTCTGACATCGCTAACTTGGATTCCGGATGGTAGCCTTGGTCGCTGCTGGACCGTAGGCAGTTCTCTGGAGCCAAGCTGGGAACTCAAATTGAAGCTCGTCACGGGGGCTGGCGAGAACTGTGGCGTCTTTTGTATATTTAAACGATTGGCCGGCAAGCCGTTGTTAATGGACATAAATCTTCTCACTGACGGATTTCAGTCGGCGCTGGCCAACGCTCTGCACCGTGCCATTATGGAAGCCGATGCGAGTATAAAGGATCGTCGCTCGATAGCGACCTCTCGCAAGGCCTTGGCGGCTTCGGTCTCGTCATCAAGCGGAAGGTGAGATTACCAATGCCAATCTCGCGAAAGCGTTCCTATGAAAAGGGGCAACCGCGTCAAGTTCTCGCCGGGGAGAGATTGGCTATCCGCCCTTAGGTGCGGTCAGACGGTAAACTGACAGCTGAAAGAGCTTGTTTTTCCGTCAGGTCTCTCGCGCGATACGGAAATGCTCGGAGAACTGAGGCGCGCATTTGCTGCGGATGCAAGGCGGCTTGCTCCGGTGGGGGCAGGAACTTTCGTGGATCTCCTTGTGGCTGAACATACGTTCGAACACTTGCCGAGACGCATCATTGCACTGACGGAGTGCTTGAGGGTTCTGAAGCCTGGGGGAAGATTCGTAATCAGGGGGCCAAAGGCCGGACGAGAGCGTATTAATAGGCTTGGCCATAATTGAGGTTCCTATTTCCCTTGAGGTGGATGGCGAGAGATTGGGCGCCATCAAGAAAAGCCTGGCTTTCAATTTCAACGATCACGCCTTCCGCCCTCCCCAGAAGGTTGACGTCATCTTTTGCGGTTATCAGCATGAACTCTTTAACCTGAACCCGCCCGATGAGGTGGCAATTGGGTTCGCTTTGATTCGCTTCGGTATCCGACGGGCCTACATCCTTCACCTCGGGACTGTTCTGCCCACGCGAAGAGATATTAAGTTCAAGAGCAATTTGAGCTTGCGCACCGCTGCCGCGCCGGTCGTCTCGACGTATTTCGTTCACCCTTTTACGTGGCGCTGTGGTTTGTGTTGTGTCCTGTTGTAGTTACCATCCATGATTTGATTCCATTCCTATTCAATATTTACAGTGTGTCAAGACAATAGTTGATTACACTTGGCTACCGGCTGGCAGCGAAGAAGGCTGCGCGGGTGCTTGCAGATTCAGGGAGCACACGCGGCAATCTGAGCCGGATCCTGGATGATTCGAGCGAGCGCGCGCAACGGAAGGCGCGTGCCCTGAAGCGGGCCGCCGGCTTTTCATGGGAGAAAGCGGCAAGAAAAACAAGTTCTGCCTATTTCCATGCCGCGAAAGAGAAGTAACGCGGCTCTATTCAAACGGAAAATACCAACTAACAATCAAGGAGGGTCATTATGCGTGCGTTAATCACGGGTGTAACTGGCCAGGACGGTTCGTACCTGGCGGAGTTCTTGCTGGAAAAAGGATACGAAGTATACGGGCTGGTGCGGCGGAGCAGCCTGGAGAAATTCGACCGCATTCAACTGTGCATGGACAGGATCAGCCTGGTCGAGGGGGATCTGACGGACCAGTCTTCACTCGACCACGTAATCCAGGCGGTGAAGCCTGACGAGGTCTACAACCTCGCGGCGCAGAGCTTTGTGCCGGTGTCCTACAGCCAGCCAGTGCTGACAGCGGATGTGACTGGACTGGGAGTTGTGCGCGTCCTGGAAGCGATCCGCAAGCACCAGCCAGAAGCGAAATTTCTGCAGGCTTCCAGCTCGGAGATGTACGGGAAGGTCCAGGAATCGCCTCAAAACGAGAGCACGCGCTTCTATCCGCGGAGCCCATACGGCGCGGCCAAGGTGTTTGGCCACCATATTACTGTGAACTATCGGGAGAGCTACGGGCTCTTCGCGTGTTCGGCGATCAGCTTCAACCACGAGTCGCCGCGCCGGGGGTTGGAATTCGTTACCCGCAAGATCACCTACCAAGTGGCACGGATCAAGAACGGACTAGCGAGGAAACTTCCCATGGGAAATCTGGAAGCGAAACGCGACTGGGGTTTTGCGGGGGACTATGTAGGCGCAATGTGGCTGATGCTCCAGCAAGGCACGGCCGAAGACTACGTTGTCGCGACGGGCGAAACGCACAGCGTGCGCGAGTGTCTGGAAGTGGCGTTTGCCGCGGCGGGCCTGGATTGGCAAAAACACGTGGAGATGGATCCAAAACTTATCCGCCCGGCGGAAGTAGATCACCTCTGCGGTGACGCTGCGAAGGCCAGGCAGCGACTGGGATGGAAGCCGACGGTTGGATTCGAGCAGCTGATCGAAATGATGGTGGCAGCGGATTTGAAGCTGGTGCAAAGCGCGGTGCCGTCAGCGATTACTGCGACAGCTTGAGGGAAGAACGGTCGAGTTGGCGCAGAGCAGATGAAGAAGAAGAAGAAGAAGAAGAAGAAGAAGAAGAAGAAGAAGAAGAACACGACGTTAGAGGGATGTGATGCAAATCTTCGCTGGTTCGGCAAACGTGAAGCAGATTGAATGCTGGCTGGCGCAGGGGGCGGTAGACGGGGTGACTACGAATCCGCCCATCATGTTCAAGGACGGCGTGCAGGACATCGAGGAAGGCCCGCGGAAGCTTGCGGCGCTTTTGCAGGAACGCCCGCTAGCGTGGAAGTCACCACCAATGACCGCGCTACCATGCTCTAGAAGGCACGCACAGTTGCCACCTGGGCCCTCTCGAACACAGCCAGGACCACCGTACGTCCAGTTCCATCTCCGGTGGGGGCGCTGCGCAGACTTTCTTTAGGTGTTTGACCGCGAGCGGCCACTCCGCTTCGATCCTCTCTCGGCTTGCGCCCGGCGTTCCTGCATCGGTCCCCACCAGAGCAGAATTGCAAAACGAGCTTCAGCAAGTCTTTTAAACAATGACTCTTAACCTCCCGGGATGGGAGCCGATCTGGCCCTGCCTGCTGGCAAAGGGATTAGCTGAATTCTAGATCAGATAGCAAACTAACTCTCTCGCCTTTCATGAACTCGGGGATATTCTCTGCGACAGCGAATCTCGACCCCCACAGTCAAACGAGTGTACTTGGACACCCCGGCTCCCGGGCAGGTAAGGCAGGGGGTAGTCCGGAAAGGCGATGCGGGTTCCCTATCTGGCGGGAGGACCCGCCCCACTGTCGACACTCCTTCTCCGCTCCTCTTTCGAGGTCTAGCATCTCAAATTCCTGTCTTTTCTCACTAAATCCAGCGCAGCGGCACTACGCCGAGCGGCGCTGCGGTCGTCTACAGAAGGGCACGTATCTCTCGCGACGACCAGCCGTTCATCGCCCCGCTCTCCTCAATTCTGGGGCCCGGATCGCTCAATGGTGTTCAGTTGAAACGGACGTATTCGAAGTTGAGCGGCTGAGTATTGATGCCACGGATGGGTGGCGCGATCCAGTTTGCAAATTTGCCGGGTTCGATTACCCGGCCAGCCATGAGCGATTGCACGAAGGATTCATCCGCGGCACTCGGCAGCCAGGCGAACCGGTGATTTTTCCATGCTTCTTCGGTCAAGACTTCGCCTTCGGGACTGATGTGCCGTCCGGCAAAGTTACCGATGGCCCGGTGAAATCCCTTATGCGGCAGCACGAGGCGAAAGGGAATTCCGGCGTTCTCAATGACTCGATTCCAGCGGTCCACGCCCGCCTGGATTTCATGGATGTAGTCATCGCGTAACCGTTCATTGAGAGCGGTCAATGCAGGGACGTCCCTGGCAACAATCCTGCCTCCGACGACTTCTAAAGTGGGGTACTGGGCATCGGCCAACGTGTGATCATCGCTGATCTTGGTTTCCTCGTAGCGGCCCTTGAGTCCGGAGGTAAAGTAACTTGCGGCATTGGAGGAGGCATCGGAGCCGAAGAGATCGATGGTCACGCTAAAGTGAAAGTTTAGATACTTCTGGATGGTGGGCAGATCAATCACACCGAGAGCGCGCACGTCGGACGGGGCTTCGAGCTTGTGTTCCTTCATGACTTCACAAGTGCGCTGAATGATGCGGGAAACTCCCGTCTCTCCGACGAACATGTGGTGCGCTTCCTCGGTGAGCATGAAGCGGCAGGTGCGCGAGAGCGGGTCGAAACCGGATTCGGCAAGAGCGCAGAGCTGGAACTTGCCGTCGCGGTCGGTGAAAAAAGTGAACATGTAAAAGGCGAGCCAGTCAGGCGTGGGCTCGTTAAAGGCGCCGAGGATGCGCGGATTATCGGCATCACCGGAGCGGCGCTCGAGCAGCGCCTCAGCTTCTTCGCGGCCGTCGCGGCCGAAATAGCGATGGAGGAGATAGACCATGGCCCAGAGGTGGCGGCCTTCTTCGACGTTGACTTGAAAGATGTTCCGAAGGTCGTAGAGAGAGGGGCACGACGATCCGAGCAGGCGCTGTTGCTCGACGGAAGCGGGCTCCGTATCCCCCTGGGTGACAATGACGCGGCGCAGCGTGGAGCGGTACTCACCCGGCACTTCCTGCCATGCAGGCTGCCCTTTGTGAACACCAAAGTTGACCTGGCGATCGGGATCGCGCGGCTGCAGGAAAATGCCCCACCGATACTCCGGCATACGGACATACCCAAACTGAGCCCAGCCGTCCGGCTCGACACTCGTGGCTGTGCGCAGGTAGACCTCCAGGGCGTGACTATCGCTGGGCCCCATGTCGTACCACCAGTTCATGTAGGCGGGCTGCCAGTGTTCCAGCGCGCGCTGGAGGACCCGGTCTCTGCCGAGGTCCACGTTGTTGGGAATCTTTTCCGTGTAATCAATCACTGTGGTCTCCCCTGGTACGTGAGCCGATTCGCCGAAAAGTCTTAGACCCGGCCCCAGTCAAATTTCACAGGCGCACCGGTGCCATACACCTTCAGGGCGCCGTGCGGCCCCACTGCGTTCGGGCGAATGAAGATCCAGTTCTGCCAAGCGGAGAGCCTGCCAAAAACCCGCGAGTGCATGCTTTCGGTCACGCCGAAGCGCAGATTGGCCTCGAGGCCGGTCAGAGCGTCCGGAGAAAACGCCACGCGCGACTCAATCACCTGGCGGACCTCATCTTTCCAGTCGAGATCATCCGGCGCGGCGGTGACGAGCCCGGCGGCAAGAGCTTCACGCGCAGAAAGCTTCACTCCCATCTGCGTACGAAGTGCGCCGATGGTTGGGGCATCCTGATAGAAACGAGAAGCGAGGCGCGAAAGACCGTTGACCATGGGGAGCGGCCCGAAATTCATCTCCGAGAGGGTTACCGTGGCCGGGTTGGCGCCCTCCTGCGTGTCCAGCATGTAGAAACGGTCGGCGGCCAGCGCAAATTCCAACAGAGTGCCTGCGAAGCAGGAGCGCGGCTCTGCGAAGGCATAGAGGGAGCGGGAGGAAACATCCAGCCGGGCAAAGGTTCGGCGCAGCATGCCGAGAACCTCGCGGACAAACCAATTGTTCTGATGGCGCACGAGAAAGTCATCGAAGGCGAGCACGGCGTCCGGGCTTCCCGCGGTCTTGATGATCCACAGTCCACACCCGAGCTCATTCGTGCGGAGGCTCAGAATAGCATCGTCCAGTTCCCGAGCCATTTGCAGGGGCCACCAGTTCGCGCCCGCATCCAAAGCCTGCTCGAGTGTGAAGTTCGGGACGGATTCAGGAGCACGGACGGTCAGTGTGACGGTTCGGGCTTCGCGGTTGACTTGGGCATCCACGTAGGTGTAATGACGCCCGGTGTCGTCAATGTCCCGCGCAAGAGGAGTTAGAGCTACGCCGCGCGCGATGGCCGGGCGATCGCTTAGCTCGGCAAGCTTCAGGGCGCGCTGCTTGACGTGTTCCGAAAACTTCTGGGTCTTGACGGCTTCATCGACGAGCCGCCAGTCCTTCGCGCGCTGTCCGCGCACCCCGTCGGACGTGGTGCAGAAAATGTCCGCGTGGTCGCGGCGAACCTTGCGCTTGTCGGTCACGCGCGTGAGCCCTCCGGTGCCGGGCAAGACGCCGAGCAAGGGGAGTTCCGGCAAGCTGACGGCGGAGGAGCGGTCATCCACCAGAATGATTTCGTCGCAAGCAAGCGCCATCTCGTAGCCGCCGCCTGCCGTCGTCCCGTTGCAGGCGGCGATAAATTTCAGGCCGGAGCAGGCGCTCGCATCTTCGATTCCATTCCGGGTTTCGTTGGTGAACTTGCAGAAGTTGACTTTCCAGGCGTGGGAGGAAAGGCCCAGCATGTAAATGTTTGCGCCAGAACAGAAAATGCGGTTCTTGGCGCTAGTCAGGACGACCGAGCGAATTTCGGGATGTTCAAACCGGATACGCTGTAAGGCATCGTGCAACTCGATGTCAACCCCGAGATCGTAGGAATTCAACTTCAGCTTGTAGCCAGGCCGGATGCCCCCTTCCTCGTTGACATCCATGAGGAGCGTAGCCACAGGTCCGTCGAACGAGAGGCGCCAATGTTTGTAGCGAGACGGATCGGTCTGGTACTCCACGGGCTCCAGATTTGCCTGCGCCTCTTGTTTGACTGCGCCTTCCACGCGCCCTCCTAGAAGTAACCAAGAACCCAGGCTGAATCCAATCGGCGAAACCTGTCGCGATCCAGCGGCCAAGCGCGCCCGAAGGAAACATCGCCTGTTATTATAGCCCGTCTGGAACGGCAAGAATCTCCGGGAACGCCCGAGGCAGCTCCAGAGACGTATGCGATCCGGGCAGAGGATCCAGCACGCTCCGCCCCAGAGTAAGGATAATACAGAATTTGACTGCTTGTTCAAATTTTCAAGGAATGGTATTTTGGAGGGAGGATTCGTGTCCAGCGCTTTCGAGGAAACCTTATTGTCCTCAATGCCTTGCACTCGGAGGCCGATCGCTAACCCCAAAAGGAAGCGAAAGACGCTGTATCAGCAACGGCGGATGAATGCAGAAAATCCTAATCTCACTGAATATTAACGGCCGGACGCACGAGTTGGCCTGCGAGCCGAACAAGCTGCTCCTCGAGTGCCTGCGGGAAGACCTTGGTCTTACGGGTTCGAAGCGCGGATGCGATGACTCCTCGTGCGGTTCGTGCATGGTGCAGGTGAATGGAGCGCCGATGCTCGCGTGCGCGATGTTGGCTGCAAGCTGGCAGGGGCAGGAGATCACCACGATCGAAGGCATCGCGGAGCACGGCAGCTTGGCGGCCATTCAGAAGGCGTACGGGGACTGGGGAGGATCGCAGTGCGGGTACTGCACACCGGGGTTCATCATGACGGTCCACTCCCTGCTTGCGCAGAACGAATCCCCGACGGATGAGGAGATTCGCAAAGCGCTGAGCAGCAACCTCTGCCGGTGCACGGGGTACAGCCAGATGTACGAGGCGATCAAAGCTGCGATTCAGACGGAACAACGAGGAAGACCAGCGGCGAAACAGCGATGAGCGACTTCACCATAATCGGCAAATCCACCGCGATGGTGGACGCATCCGGCAAGGCGACGGGGCTCGGAAAATACACGGACGATTTGAGCCTCTCCGGAATGCTCATCGGCAAGATTTTGCACTCGCCCTATCCGCACGCGCGGATCAGGCGCATGGATGCGAGCCGGGCGCTGGCGCTGAAGGGAGTCGTCGCCGTGGTGACCGGCGAGGATGCTCCCAACAAGTATGGAATTCTTCCCGTGGGGCACGATGAGACTGCGCTCGCGGTGGAGAAGGTGCGCTATGTAGGCGACAACGTCGCGTGCGTGGCGGCTGTGTCCGAGGCGATTGCGGAGCAGGCGCTGGAACTGATTGAAGTCGAATATGAGCCGCTGCCGGCCTACTTCGATCCCGAAGAGGCCATGCTGGCAGAAAGCGACCTCATTCATACGGAGAAACCGCACAATCTGGAAAAGGAATATCACCACGTATTCGGCGATCCGGAAAATGGATTTGCCGAGGCAGATCAAATCGCGGAGAGCCGCTACCTGGCCAACGAGGTTACGCACGCGGCGATGGAGCCGCACTCGACGCTGGCGGCGTTTGACCTGGACCCGCACACGGGGCGGCAGGGAAGGCTCACGGTATGGTCGTCCACGCAGGTCCCGTATTACCTGCAGCACAAACTGAGCATAGTTCTAGAAATGCCGATGTCTCAGATCCGGGTGATCAAGCCGCTGGTGGGCGGTGGCTTCGGAGGGAAGAGTGAGGTCATCCCGCTGGAAATCATCGCGGCCGTGGCGGCTCGCAAGGCAAACGCTCCGGTGAAGATTACCTATACGCGTGAGGAGGTTTTCTGGGCGCATCGGGGCCGTCCGCGGACGATCATTGACCTGAAAACAGGAGTGAAAAAGGATGGGACGATCACCGCAGTTGCGGCCAGGGTGATCCAGGATGGAGGCGCTTACTGCTCGTATGGAGTCGTCACTATCCTTTATTCGGGCGCCTTGCTGGGCGCGCTTTACGACATCCCGAACATTCGCTATGACGGCTATCGCGTGCTCACCAACAAGCCTGCGTGCGGGGCGATGCGAGGACACGGCACGGTCAACGTACGGTTTGCGTTCGAATCGCAGTTGGACGAACTCGCCGTGAAGATCGGCATGGACCCGGCCGCGGTGCGACGCAAGAACCTCCTCAAGCCTCCGTGCATCACCGTGAACGGACTGCGGGTGCAGAGTTATGGATTGCCGGAATGCATTGAGAAGGTCATCGAGCGTTCGCAATGGGAGGAACGCAAAGGCAAGCTGCCTCGCGGACGCGGCCTGGGGCTGGGTTGCAGCCACTACGTGAGCGGCGCGGCGAATTCGATCATCCGGTCGGACATGCCGCACTCCACGGTGAACATCAAGATCGATCGCGACGGCGGCGTGGTGTTGTACACGGGAGCTTCCGACATCGGACAGGGCTCGGACACTATGGTGGCGCAGATCGCGGCGGAGGTGCTGGGCTGTTCGCTGTCCCGGATCAAGGTGATTGCCGCCGACACCGATCTGACGCCGGTAGATATCGGATCCTACTCCAGCCGGGTGACGTTTATGAACGGCAACGCGACGCTGCGCGCTGCGGAGGCCATCAAGGAGAAGATCGTCGAGGCTGCGGCCAAACGGATGAACTGTTCTACGGAGGAAGTGATCCTTCGCGGTGATCGCGCGTTGAGGAAGGGAACCGCGGCGGATGGGGCGAGCGGCAGACCGGCTGCCGCGGAAAAAGAAGTGTCCGCCAGCGGCCGCGTGGAAGGTCAGATTCTGCGCGGGTCCGTGCAGCAGAAGCGGAAGGAGGAGGGACCGAAGGACGACATGTCCTTTGAGGAAGCGATTGTGGCCGCAATCGATTTCCACGGCACGCTCACCGGAACGGGATCGTACGCGCCTCCGACGGAGGCCCGGGGAGGGAAATACCCAGGCTCCGGGGTAGGGCCGTCGCCAGCGTACTCCTACGCCGCCCAAGTTGCCGAAGTGAGCGTTGACGAGGAAACCGGAGAGGTCAAGGTGCATAAGGTCTGGGCAGCGCACGATTGTGGGCGCGCCCTGAATCCGGTGGCGGTCGAGGGCCAGGTGATCGGTTCGGTGTGGATGGGACTGGGCCAGGCGCTCCAGGAGGAGATGGTTTGGAAGGATGGCCTGCTCATGAACCCCGGGATGCTCGAGTACCGTTCACCATCGTCGGCCGAGTCGCCTGAGATTGAGGCCATTATCGTGGAAAGTGTTGACCCAGAGGGGCCGTTCGGCGCAAAGGAATGCAGTGAAGGCTCGCTGGCGGCCGTCATCCCGGCGATCGCAAACGCAATCTATGACGCAGTTGGCCTCCGGCTGCGCGAGGCGCCGTTCACTCCCGAGCGTGTCCTGACCGCTTTGCGCGCCCAGAAAATCGATTCCAAGAAGATTCGATTGGCCGGGGACACGGATCCGGTGAACCCGAAAAATTTCCGCGAACACGGCGGAGCGCTGTGCTTCAAGGGCAAGGGACCCGTGCGGCATTCGCTGGACCCGGCAATGTCGCACGGAGCGCAAGCGGCTGATCCGGGAGGTGAGGATTGAGCCTCCCCGAATTCCAACTGCTGCGGCCCCAGACAGTGCGGGAAGCCGTGGACCTTCTGGCCGTGCACGCGGGTTACACACAGATCGTCGCGGGCGGGACGGATCTGATCCCATCCTTGCGGCAGAGGTTGTTCACGCCCAAATACGTGCTCGATATTCGCGGGATCAGCGAGTTGCGCGGGATTCGGGAAACGGACACCGGGATGGAGATTGGCGCGCTCACTCCCCTCGCCGTGATCGAGCACAGCGGGATGATTCAGCGAAAATATCCCGTGCTGAGCGCTGCTGCCGGGACGGTGGCCTCGCCGGTGCTGCGAAACATGGGCACACTCGGCGGAAACATCTGCCTGGATACGCGGTGTCTCTGGTATAACCAGTCGCTTTCCTGGCGAAAGTCCTGCGGTTTTTGCATCAAGAAGGACGGCGATCTCTGTCATGTGGCCCCCGGGGGAACGAAGTGCTGGGCGGCCTTCTCCGGCGATACTCCTCCAGCCCTGCTCTGCCTGTACGCGGAATTGGAGATCGCCGGCCCAAAGGGCACGCGGCGTGTCGCGCTCAAAGATTTCTATACCAATGAAGGCGAAGCACAGATGAAGCTGGAGAAGAATGAGCTCCTGGCAAAGGTGTTCCTTCCCGCATCGTCCGCCGGATACGAAGGCGCATACCGGAAACTGCGCGTGCGGGGCTCCATTGATTACCCGCTGGCGGGTCTAGCAGTTGCGCTGAGGCGAAAGAACGGAATGATTGAAGATGCGCGTGTGGCGATCACGGCGGTAAACCCGGCGCCACTTGTGGTGAAGGATGCACTTACGTTTCTGGCGGGAAAGTCCGTCTGTGAAGAAACCGCGGAATTGGCCGGGGAAATGGCGGCAAAGACAGCACGGCCTCTTACGACGTCTGCGCTTACTCCGGAGTACCGGAAGGAAATGATCCGGGTACTGACGAAGCGTGCTTTGCTTTCCCTCAGTTGAATGGGCGGACGGGAAAGTCCGCCGGGCAATCGAGCAACTCAGCGCAGAGCCCGTTTCCGCGAATGGACTGAAGAAGACCGCACCCGCATGCCCTCCGCCTGATTCCGACTGAGCAACCCGGCAATAAGATAGTCCGCAAATGCAGGCGCGATTTCGCCGGAGTGTGCGGGCCCGCCAGGATTGAACCAACGGGGAATCCAATTGACCGAGCCAAGGATCGCGAAGGCAAGGAGCTTGGGATCGCCGGGAAGGAAAACCCCGGCGTCCATGCCATCCTGAAGAATCCTGCGGATGCCGCGGTCGAATTTGTCGCGCTTGGCGATGATCTTCCGAAGGCGAGGCGGGGAGAGGGCTTGCAGGTCAAGCGTCAAGGCTGTTCCATGAAGTTCATCAATGATCATGTGGACAAATTCCACGATCAGGGTGCGAAGTTTTTCTTTCGGCGGGGAATCGCTTGCTTCCACTTTCTTCAGCAACGCGAGGAGTAGATTCACCGAATAGTCGTGGCAAAAATAGAGGATCTCTTCCTTGTCCTTGAAGTAGTAATAGAGATTTCCCTTGGTCATGCGGAGTTCGCGCGCGATGGCGTCCACGCTGGCGCCATGATAGCCGCGGCGCCGAAAGGCCGCCGCCGCGCTTCTCAGGATCTCAAGCCGTTTTTTCGCGCTCTTGTCCGCTGTGCCAGGCATTTCGTCAAGTCCGGTAGCCTAACACACGTGGGCCCACCCTGCCGCCGAGGAGCGGCGCGCCAATTCGAAGGGAATGCCAGAATAGCTGTGCGCGAGGCCATCTCGCGGGCATTCTTCTATCTCTATGATGATGGCATGAAGGGCGAGGCGATGCCGAGCGTGAGTTGCCAAGCCCCAAAGCGCCAATTGGGTCTAGATGTCGCGAGAATGAATGATCATGATGAGGCCGGCGAGGAATCAGGTAAACATGAGGGCGATCAGCGTGCCGGTACCTGGGGAGACCCCCTTGAACTCTTTCCACACGAAAACACCCCAGAGGGCAGCGACCATGGTTGCGCCCTGGCCGAGTACGTCCGGGGCAGAGAGCAGGAAGGCCAGGAGCAGCACAACACCGCGGTATCGAGACTTCACCGGAGTTCTCCAAGAGTCGAGCTGTCAATACATGGTGGTGCGCGTCAGATGGTGGGGCCAGTGGGTCGCGTGGAAATGCGTCCAGAGACGCGCGTCAATTTGCGGGATGATTACCTGTTTGTCCGCAGGGCGGCGGAGGTTGACTTCTTCGCGAAGCAAGGCTGTTGCGTACAAAGTGTGCGCCCGGATCTCGATCTCTTCACGGCTGTCGCGCGGAATGAGCTTTCCCGCGGCAATCGCGTCTTCGAGAGACGGGGCGTATTGGATGATGTTCATGACACGCAGGGCGACCGGGACGATATAGTCCGCGAAGGCCGTCATTTTCTCAAAATCATCCACGCGGAAGCCGCCGATATGACGCAGAGAAGCATGGAGAATCCAGATCGCGAGCTGAACCAGCTTGTAAAACTTAACCTCATGGCCCTCATAGGAGCTGACATCGCGGAAACGGGGAAACTCCTCGATCAGGCGCTCGATCATGCCCTTGCCGCTGTCGTAGAGACGCCGGGAGCCGGAACGGAAGAAGTTGTGGAAGCGGCCTTCGTAGCGCGCGGCGGCAACCCTGCCGGCGAAACGAAGAACCTCAGCCCGTTCTTCGAGCATCGGCATTTCAATATTTCCGCGGAAAATGCTGGCAAGATCGGCGCGAGAAATATTCGCCAGGTACTTGGCGTCGAGAATGGGGATACCTTCCTCGGAAGCTCTTTTCAAACACGCAAACATCGCCTCGGAATCGGACCAGCGCCTGCCGGCATAGTCCACTTCAAACTTGACGCGCGATGCGAAATCCGTGAAGGCGAAGTTGATAAGGCCGGAGACCAGAATGAAATCCACAGCCTCATCGGAGTTCCTTCCGATTCCGAGCGGCAGGACAAAATCCGGGAAAGGCAGCTCCTCGTAAGCCATCCAGCTCGCGTGCTCGACGATTTTCTGAACGTCTGTGCGGACAAACCGTGAATGCTCGATGGCCGGCCGGAGACTCTCCAGAACAGGGCTGCCGATAGGCTTGGGAAAGCGAATCTCGGAGGCTACGGTGTTCGCCATTCGCAATCAACCTCAAGCTTGGACTGTCTTCGGCTCTCGGCACGGCCGCCCCTGGGAAACGTCCGCATCCGAAAGGGCAAGTAGGATACCAAGAAGATGAGTGATTTTCTCCCGCGGAGAATCGAAGCCCGCAGTGATTGCTGGTTGTGAGCGGGCTATAGCGGCAGGCGAAGGCGTGCTTCGCAGCCGCGCGTGTCGCGGCGATTTTCGAGGGTGAGAGTGCCGCCGTGGGCCTCGGCAATCTGACGGCTGAGGACCAAACCAATGCCCGACCCGGCGGGCTTGGTGGTGAAAAAGGGGACGAAGAGATTCTTCGTTGGCGGGAGCCCCGGGCCTTCGTCGCGAACCCAGAGATCGACGTGGGAACCGTTGCGCGACCAGCCGACCTGAACTGCTCCGCCGGTTTCAAGCGCTGCGTCTGCGGCATTGTGGATGAGATTGATCAGCAATTGCTCCAATTGGTCCGGGTCGGCGGAAAGGGTAACGGCAGGGCCATCGATGAGAGTCACTTTGACGCGGTTTTCGAGCTGCACGACTCGGCGAATCCAGGGAGTGACCTCGAGAGGCGAGAGCGTGGGCTGCGGTAGACGAGCGAGCTTTGCGTAAGCGGCCGTGAAGCGGCCGAGTGATTCGGTCCGTGAGCGGATTATGGCGAGACCTTGACGGACATCATCGAGAAACGCCGCTTTACCGCTGGTGTTCAGCTCCGGAATTGTCGTGCTTCGCAACAACTCTGCCTCGAGGCCCTGCGCGACGGATTGAATCGGCGCCAATGAATTGTTTAGCTCGTGGCCGAGAACGCGAATGAGGCGCTGCCAGGCTTGCCGCTCCTCGTCGCGCAGGGCACGGCTCAAGTCACTTAAGACCACCAGATGATGAGGCAGGCCACCTTGGCGGAACGAGCCACGCCGCATACCCCAGCGCCCGGGCCCGCCGGGAAATCCAAGATCCAGCGTACGCGCGGGCTCGCCTTCAAGACACAAGCCCAGGCCGAGTTCGGCCGCGGTGAGTCCGAGCAGACGTTCGGCCGGGCGTGCGAGAAGGCGCTCGCCGGCGCGATTCACGAGGCGGAGCTTGGTCTGGCCATCGAAAGTGAAGATGGCCACGTCAATTTCCCCCATCACGGTGCGTAGAAGCGCGGTGGCTTCGAGCGCGCCGAGGCGCTGAGACCGCAACGTTTCGCTGAGGGCGTTGACCTCGATCATGACCTCGCCCATGGCATCATCCCTGCGGGGGCCGCGCGCGCGGATGGAGAAATCCTCTTCGCGCATCGCCGCCAAGAGGTTGGACAAGGTTTGGAGGGAAAAAACGATTCGCTGGCGGAGTGAGAGAGCAAACCCCAGCCACAAGCTGAGGATCAGGATGGTGAGCGTCCAGGCGGTTCGCGAAGCAAAATCGCCCGTCCATAGAAGAATCAAGGCGATGAGTGATCCCGGAAGACCCGCCGCGAGAGCCAGAACCTGGGCGCGACGTTCGTAGGTGAGCGGCTTCATTGCTGGCCGTGCTTTTGCAGTCGGCGGTACAGACCGCTGCGGCTGAGTCCCAACGCTTTGGCAGCCTGGCTGACGTTTCCGTCGTGGCGAGCAAGCGTTCGCCGGATGAGATAGCGCTCAACATCGTCCAAACTCATCTCTTCAAGCCGGGCCGAGGCACCGGGACCCGGTGCGCGCAAACCGAGGTCCGCGGCACGGACCTGGGGACCCTGCGCAAGAAGGACACCGCGCTCGACGGCGTGATCGAGCTCTCGCACGTTTCCGGGCCAGAGATGTTCGTGAAGCGCCTGAAGGGCCGCAGTATCGAAGTCAGTGACGCTCTTTCGGTAGCGCTGGCAATAGGCACGAAGGAAATGATGCGCCAGGCGGTCAATGTCCTCGCGGCGCTCGCGCAGGGGCGGCAGATTAATCTCGATCGTATTCAGGCGGAAGAGAAGATCCTGGCGGAAGCGGCCGGCGGAGACTTCCGCGGTTACGTCGGCATTTGTGGCGGCCAGTACGCGAACGTCCACCCGCCGCGTATGGGAGGAACCCACGCGCTCGAGATCGCCCGTTTCGAGCACGCGAAGAAGTTTCGCCTGCAGATTCAACGGGACATTGGCGATTTCATCGAGAAAGAGCGTGCTGCCGTCGGCAAGCTCGAAGCGGCCGATACGGTCGGCTCGCGCGTCGGTGAAGGCTCCCTTTACGTGACCGAAAAGTTCGCTCTCGAAGACGCCTTCCGACAGGCCAGCAGCATTGACCGTGACCATTGGCCGCGAGGCGCGCGGCGACATGGCATGCAGCGTATAGGCGACGACCTCCTTGCCCGTGCCGTGTTCACCGGTGATGAGGACGTTTGCATCGGAAGGGCCGATCCGGGCGATGAGCTCGAGGACGGGCCGCATTATGGGAGAATCGGCGATGAACGCCGGACGCGTCTCCGCGCGAAGGAGGCGATTTTCGGCTTCGAGACGCGAAGCTTGGCGGAGCGCCTGGCGCAGATCGATCTGCGTCCGAAGAATTGTAAGGAGGCGGGGATTGTCCCAGGGTTTCTGAAGAAAGTCGCGTGCGCCGCGGCGCATGGCTTCGACGGCCAGTTCGACGTTTCCCCAGGCAGTCATGACGATGACGGGCAGAGTGCTGTCCACAAGTTGGACGCGGCTCAGGAGATCGAGCCCTTCCTGGCCGGAGGTAGTGTCGCGCGCGTAATTGAGATCCATCAGGATAGCGTCGAATTCGCGCGCTTCGATCGAGGCGAGGGCTTCAGACGGCGAAGCGACGGCGTGTGTTTCGTAACCCTCGCGGCGAAGCAGGAGGCGCAGAGCATCGCGGATGTCGGCCTGGTCGTCGGCCAGCAGGACGCGATAGGAAGGCTGGTTCGGGATTTTCATTCGGGTTCGAGGATGAATTCTAAACTACTTTTCGCCAGCAGGCACGGTCCGCCCACATCGCGTTCATCGGGGCAGAAGGCCATTGATCGCATCTCTCGGAGGAAAATAGTCATTCGCGGACTCTGTGGTGTGCGCTTCAGAGCTCCTCTAAAAGACATGCCAGGCTAGCCGACGCGCGCGGCAGCCGTGTCTTCGCTCACGACCCATCCGTCCTTGAGCTGGATAATCCGGTTTCCATGCGCGGCGTTTCTCTCCGAGTGCGTGACTTGAATGATGGTCGTGCCCGCATCATTCAGCCTCTTGAACAACTGCATGATCTCCTCGCCCTGAACAGAGTGAAGATTGCCGGTGGGTTCGTCGGCGAGGATAAGCTTGGGGTTCAGGATCACAGCGCGCGCGACGGCAACGAGCTGCTGTTGACCGCCGGAAAGCTGACTCGGAAAGAGGTCCTTTTTCCCGACGATATTGAAGCGATCGAGAGCATCGCAAACGAGACTTACGCGCTCTTTGTTCGGGACGTTTTTGTAGGAAAGTGGGATCTCGAGGTTTTCGAAGACGGTCAGCGTGTCAATGAGGTGGTAACTCTGAAAAACAAAGCCGATGTTGGCTTTGTGCAGTTCATTGCGATGCTTTACGCTGAGCTTCTGGACGGGCTGGCTCAGGAAGTAATACTCGCCAGTCCAGGCGCCGTCGAGCATGCCGATGATGCTCAGCAGCGTGGACTTGCCGGCACCGGAAGGCCCCATGATGGTGACGAACTCGCCCGGTGTGATGTTCAAATTGATGCGGCGCAGCGCGAAGTATTTTCCGCCGGCCAAGTCGTAAGCCTTCTCCAGATTGCGAAGCTGAATCAGAGGCTGTGCAGGGCCCACATTTAGCTCCAGTGAAAAGGGTGTCATTCGTAGCGCAAGGCGACGAGCGGGTCCACGCGGGTAGCGCGACGCGCTGGCAGATAGCCGGCTGCCAGCGTGACCCCCGCCAGCAGAATTGTTATGGCAACAAACGTCAGCGGATCGTACGGCCTGACTTCGAAGAGCAGGCTGGCCACAAACCGCGCGAGAATGAGCGCCGCCAGAATGCCGATCGCGGTCCCGATTGCAACGAGCCGGAATCCTTGTCGCAAGACCATGTCCGAGATATCGCGCGGCTGTGCACCCAGGGCCATGCGGATGCCGATCTCCTGCGTACGCTGGCTCACCGAATAGGCTACGACGCCGTAGAGGCCGACGGCAGTCAGAATCAGAGCGATTGCGGCAAAGGCGCCGAGCAGAACGGTCCGAAATCTCTCGCCGCTCACGGAACGCAAAACGATTTCTTCGAGCGTGGCGGCGTTTGCGACCGCCAAATTTGAATCGATCTGGAAGACCAGTTTTCGTACGGCAGCGACCAACGCGGCAGGATTTGCCTGGCTCCGCACGACGACGTTGAAGGAACTATCCGGCCGCTGTTCGAACGGTACATAGAGTTCCGGCTCAGGCCCTTGGGTGAGTGAGCCGTGGCGAATGTCTCCGACGACACCGACAATCTCCTGAAAGCCCTCCGTGCCCCACAGAAACGCCACCCGCTTGCCAACCGGCTCTTCCCCCGAAAAATAGCGCCGCGCGAAAGCCTGGTTGACAATAGCTACAGAAGTTGCACCCGAAACGTCGTGTTCGGAGAAAAATCTTCCGCGCAGAAGCGGAATAGCCATCGTGCGGAAATAGTCCGCGCTGACAATGCGTTTACCGGTGTGCGTGGACGTGCCCGGAACGTAGACTCGCCCCTCAATCGTAACTCCTCCATTCGTGTCGTCTCCGGTCAAGGCGAGATTGTTCACGAGGCCTGCCGAGGTGACTCCCGGCATGCTCCGCAGCCGCTCAAGGACTTGCCGGTAGGCCGCGGCTTGCTGGGCAGGTTGATCATACCGGTGCGAGGAGAGTGCGAGAGTAAACGACAGCACCTGCTCGGGATGAAACCCTTTATTCACATGCAAGAGCTGGCCAAAGCTGCGCAGGAATAGTCCCGCTCCAGCGAGCAAAACGAGGGAAAGAGCCACTTGCGCGATGACGAGCACGCTCCGTTGCCGGCCCATACCCCCCGCGGAGCCGCGGGCGCCCTCTTTGAGGGAGTCCGATGTAGCAGATCGAAGCGTCTCAAGAGCAGGGGAGAGACCGAAGAGGAGCGCCGTCAGGATGGACAACACAGCCGTGAACGTGAACACTGTTCCATCCATGCGAATCTCATTTGCTCTTGGAATTTGCGACATTCCAGCAGCAAGGAGGGCATCCATCCCCCAGCGCGCTACCAAGAGGCCCAAGAAGCCGCCTGCCCCTGCGAGGAGGAAGCTTTCGGCCAGAAGAAGCCGCAGGATCGCAGCGCGCCCTGCGCCCAGCGCCATGCGGATCGCGACTTCGCGGCGGCGCAGTTGCCCACGGGAGAGGAAGAGACTTGCCAAGTTGGCGCACGCTATCAGGAGAACAAACCCGACGGCTCCAAGCATCACCTTCAGCGGCGTTTCCGTGCCGCCGACGGTATCCTCCTTGAGCTGCGCGATTTGGACGCCGTGTTGAATGGACCGCTCCTTCCTTAGGCGCTCCGAAACATCGTGAATTTCCCGCTCGGCTTGCGGGATCAAGAGCCCGGCTCGCAGCCGGGCGACGACGCTGATGAAGTGAAGTCCGCGCGGAGCAACGTTTGCGTCCAAACGAAGCGGCTGGAATACTTCTGGGTTGACCGGAAAGTTGAATGTGCTCCTGACCACACCCACGACGGTGTAGGGGTTTTCCGAAAGGGTCACTTTCTTCCCAACGATGCCGGGGTCGCTTCCAAATTGACGAATCCAGAGGCCCTCACTGATCATGCAAACACGTTCGGCACTTCGGAGTTCTTCCTCTGGGCGAAAGCCGCGTCCCTTCACGGCCTCGATACCCAGCATCGGAAACAAATTTGCAGAAATGCGAGCAACGGATAGTTGCTCGGGCACACCCCGTCCGGAAAGCGTCCCAACCTGAGAGAAATAACCCGCCATTTGATCAAATATCTGACTTTGCGCCCGCCAATCGAGAAACTCAGCATAGTCTGCCGGAGTCAGACCGGCGTCCTGCTGCACATCAAAGACGCGAACGAGCCGGTTTGGCTCGGGAAATGGGAGGGGCCAGAGCAAGATTGAATTGACCAAGCTGAAGATCGCTGTATTGGCGCCGATTCCGAGCGCGAGCATCAATACGGCCACAAGCGTGAAGCCGGGACTCTTGACGACGGTTCGAGCGGCGTAACGAAGATCCTGCCAGAGTTTGTCCACCGTCGCCTCCTGGGGTCAGTTCGCTGCTCGGGCTTCCTTGCTCTCCTCGACGATGCGTCCGTCGAAAAGATGGATATTGCGCTCGGCGAAATTCGCGTAGCGCTGGTCATGCGTAACCATGCAGATGGTGGCGCCGTTGCGGTGAAGGTCGCGGAGGAGCTCCATGACCGCTTCGCCGTTCTTCGAGTCGAGGTTCCCGGTAGGCTCGTCCGCCATCAGGATGAGTGGGTCGCCGACGAGCGCGCGAGCCACGGCAACTCGCTGCTGCTGGCCGCCCGAAAGCTGCGAAGGATAATGACGCATTCGGTGCGCCATGCCCACGCGCTCGAGCGACTGCTGGACCTTCTGCTTGCGCTCGGCAGAGCCGGTGCTCCGGTAGGTGAGCGGCAGCTCGACATTTTCGTACACGGTGAGGTCGCCGATGAGGTTGAACGCCTGGAAGATGAAGCCGATTTCCCGGTTGCGGATTCTCGTGCGCTCGCCGATCGTGAGTTTCGCGACCGGCTGGCCGTTAAGAAGATAGCTGCCTTCGGTCGGCGAGTCGAGCAATCCGAGGATCGAAAGCAGAGTCGATTTGCCGCAGCCCGAAGGTCCGGCAATTGAGATATATTCGCCCTTTTGAATCTCGAGATGGATTTCGGAGAGCGCGTGAGTCTCCACTTCATCGGTATAGAAGACCTTTTTCACACCGTCCAGCTTGATCAGAACTCCGTTGGCGTCTCCCATTGTTTCTCCTCTCACTCCTCAATTCTTGCAAGAACGCTTTCCAGCGCGGCCGAGTGTGCCGATCCCTGCCGCTGGCAATCTCCCCTGCCTCGTCTCATTCGTACCGGAGCGCAATTATGGGATTCACCTGCGTCGCGCGCCGAGCCGGAATGTAGCAAGCGGCGAACGCCACGGCCCCGAGCAGCATTGTGACCAGCGCGAACGTGACCGGATCGATTGCGCTCACGCCGAAGAGCAGGCTCTTCATCAGTTGCGTGAGCAGAACCGCGACAGCAATCCCGCATCCGGCCCCCAGCAGCACCAACGACATCCCCTGCTTGACCACCATCCGCAGGACGTTTGCCCGCTGGGCACCCAGCGCCATACGGATTCCGATCTCCTGCGTCCGCTGCGTCACCGCGTAAGCCATCACGCCGTAAATCCCCACCGCCGCCAGCACTAGGGCCACGGCCCCAAACACGCCCAGCAACAGCATCGAAAGACGCCACGATGCCGAAGAATCCGTCAACAATTGCTCCATGGTGCGGACGTTGTACACCGGCTCGTCCGCGTCGAAGGACTGCACGGCTTCCCGGACCGCCGAAGCCATCTGCAGCGGATCGCCTTCGGTCTTTATCGTGAGCGAGGCATAGCGGAGCGGTCGCTGGTTGTGCGGCACGTAGAACTGCGTTTTCTGCTCCCGGTCGAGGCCGTACTGCTTGACGTCGCCCACTACGCCGACAACCGTCCGCCAGGGTTCGCGACGGTCCGCATTGCAAGTACAGAAGCGCCTGCCGACCGGGTCTTCCCCGGGCCAGAAGCGCCGCGCCATGGTCTCATTGATGATCGCCACCGGCTCCGTTTTCTCCCGGTCGTTCTCGTAGAATGTCCGGCCTCGGAGCAGGGGTATTCCCATCGCGGGGAAGTAATCGCCGCGGATCGTTTGATAGTCCGAGTTGGGAAACTCGTTTGGCGCCGGCACGGGGCGCCCTTCGATCATGACGTCGGTTTGCCAGCCCTCGCCGCTCAACGGAAGCGGCGTCGTCATTCCGGCGTAGCGTGCGCCGGGCAGCGCTTGGACGCGAGGAAGCAGTTGTTCATAAAACGCCGCAACTTTGGCGTCGTCCGCGTACTTGGAAGCAGGCAAAAGCATCTGCATCGTCAGGATGTTCTGCGGATCGAATCCCGGCTTTACTGCTTCCAAACGAATGAAACTGCGCGCGGCGAGTCCCGCCCCCACCAACAGCACGAAGACCAGAGCCACCTCAGCGAAGACCAAGACGCCGCGAACCACGTGTCGGTGGCCGCTGGTGCCTCGCATTCCTTCCTTGAGCGTGTCGTTCACGTTCGCCCGCGCCGCTTGCCAGGCCGGCGCCAGACCGAACAACAGGCCCGTCAGCACGGAAACAACCAGCGTGAACAGCAGCAGCGTGCTGTCCATGTGCACTTCCTGCATCCGCGGCACGCTGGCTGGAATCAGCGCCAGCAATGCGTCCGTTCCCCACTCGGCCAGAAGCAGCCCCAGACTGCCTCCCACGATCGCCAGCAGCACGGACTCGGTCAGAAGCTGCTGGAACACGCGCGGGCCACTGGCTCCCAGCGCCCGGCGGATGGCAATTTCCTTCGCGCGTGCGGTCGCGCGCGCCAACAGGAGGTTTGCCACGTTGGCGCAGGCAATCAGCAGCACGAAGCCCACCGCCGCAAGCAGCAGGTAGAGCACCGGTTGAATGTCGCCCAGGATGTCCTTGTACATGGTCACGACGCCGATCTGGTGGCCCGCGTTCGTCTTCGGATACTGCTTCGCCAACTGATCTGCAATCGCATTCATGTCGGTGCGGGCTTCTCCCAGGGTGACACCGCGTTTGAGCCGCGCCAACACGTAGATGCTCGGGTGCTGGCCGCGATCCGTCATTTGGTCAGCCGCGCGGCCGATCGGTGCGTAAAGATCGGGCTGGCCATAATAGAAACGGAAGCTGCGAGGCAGGATCCCGATCACGGTGAGCTTTTCGCCATTGAGCGTAAGCGCGCGCCCGACGAAATTGGGGTCGCCGCCGAACCGCGTTTGCCAGAAGCCATAGCTCGCGATCACCACCGGATGCGCGCCTGGCTTGTCCTCTTCCGGAAGGAAGTCGCGTCCGGCAATGGGTTTCACGCCAAGCATAGTGAAGAATTTTCCGGAGACGTTGCGCCCGCGGATTCGCTCCGGTTCCCGTTCGCCCGTCAGATTGAAAATTTCGGGCTGAAACGCCGCGATTTGCTCGAACACCCGGTTCTGACCGCGCCAATCGAGAAAATTCGGGTACGACACGGACATGCCGGGACGCTGTTTCGTCTCCTCGGAGAGCACCACCAGGCGGTCCGGATCTCGGTACGGCAGGGGACGCAGCAGCACCGCATTGACCACGCTGAAGATCGCGGTGTTCGCCCCGATCCCCAGCGCCAGCGTCAAGACCGCGACCACGGTTATGCCGCGGTTCTTGCCCAGCATTCGCACTGCGTAACGGAAATCTTGCCAGAAGCCGCGCATGAGCATTCTCCTATTCGTACCGAAGAGCGACGATTGGGTCCACGCGCGTCGCTCGCCTTGCGGGCAGATAGCAGGCTGCCAATGCCACGAAGGCGATCAGCGCCAGATCTGTCGCATACACCACGAGGTCTGTGGCGCGCACTCCGAAGAGAAGAGATTCGCTCACGCGAGCCAATCCGTAGGCTGCCGGCAGGCCGACGACTGCCCCGGCGAGAACCATGAATCCGACTTCTCGGACAATCAGAAATCGCACGTGGCGCGGTTCCGCGCCCAGCGCCATGCGAACCCCTATCTCCTGCGTTCGCTGCGCCACCGTGTAGGCGAGAACGCCATAGATTCCCAGCGCAGCCAAGAGCGCGGCCAACACCCCAAAACTCACCGATAGGCCCGCAACCATCCGCTCCCCGAGGAGATCGTCGTCCACCACGTGCTGCATTGTCTTGACGTGGTAAACCGGCAAATTCGCATCGAGCTGGCGGACTTCGCTCCGCAGCGTATTGGATAGAAGGAGCGGATCCTGCTGCGTCCGCACATAGAAGGTCATGCTGCCGACCCCACTCGTCTGCGCGTAGGGGATATAAACGTAACGGCCTATGGGGCTTCGGACGTTGTTTTGCCTCACATCTTTCACGACTCCGACAATTTGAATGTCGGGCGTCACTTTACCGCCTCCAAATGCGAAACGCTCGCCGATTGGGCTGCGGTTCGGAAAGAAATAGTGCGCCATCGCTTCGCTGATGATCGCGACTTTCGGAGCGGCGGTGGAGTCACCCGCGGTGAATTCTCGCCCTGAAAGGAGTGGGGCGCCGAGCGTGGAAAAGTAACCGGGGCTGACGGAGTCATAGCTGACGCGCCTCTCGTCTTGAGGAATCGTTTCCGCGCCGGGAACCGTGATGTTCGTGTTCGTAGTCGAACCGGTCAGCGTCGGGATCTTGGAGGCGCCTACAGCGCTGACGCCGGGCAAGGCAGCCAGCCGTTCCCGCAACTGGTCGAAAAGGACGATTGCACGTTCGTTGGAATAACCATTCAACTCCGGCTGAATTGAAAACGAGAGGAGGTTTTCCGCTCTCAATCCTAGTTCTAAGTGCCGCAGGTTGAAGAGGGTGCGCGCATAGAGGCCCGCGCCAGCCAGCAGGAGCATCGTGAAGGCGACCTGCGCCGCGACAAGAAACTTACGGAATCGCACATGCCCCATGCCGGCCGAGGCGTTGGAGCCCTGATCTTTCAAAGATTGCGATACGCTGGTGCGCGCCAGGCGCCATGCGGGAACCAGACCGAAGAGCATCCCCGAAAAGGCGGTCGCACCGAGCGCGAAGAGCAGGAGGCTCCCGTTGAGCCTGGTCGAGAGGCCCTCGATACCAGCGCCCGAAACAACGGTGGGGATCAAGAGATCCATCGTCCAGGAGGCCACAACGAGGCCGAGCATGCCACCAAGCGCCGCGCACAGAAGGCTTTCGACAAGTAGTTGCCGCATCGTGCGCCAGCGGCTCGCACCGAGCGCCGCGCGGATGGCGAATTCGCGCCCGCGTGCCGCGCCCCGTGCGATAAGCAGATTAGCCACGTTTGCGCACGCAATCAGAAGGACAAGCGCCGCCATGGCGCCGAGAACTATCAGCGGATCCTGTGAATCGCGCTGGAGGGTCAGGCGTCCGCGCGAACCTGAGAAAAGCAGAATCTTTTTATCCAGGAACTTCTGCCGTTTTTCCTCGTTCCAGCCTTTGATCGTGGGAAGCTGTTCTTCCAGCAATGGCCGGTACGTCTCGGTGATGCCGGCCTCCGCCTGTTCCCGCGAAACGCCGGGCCGAAGCCTCGCGAGGAGGGCGATGTAATAGTCATTCCAGTCTTCAAAGCCGTGGCCATTTGTCTGAGCGGACCAGTTTGGAAGCATCTGTTCCTTCATCAGGAAGGGCACGAAAACATCCGCTGACTCGCCCACTTGAATCCCCGTGAAGCCGGGCTGCGACACGCCGACGATGGTCATCCGCGTGTTGTTCACCAGGATGGTCTGGTTCAAAACCGCTGGACTGCCTGCGAAGCGCCGAGTCCAATAGCCATAACTGAGAACTACTAGGGGATGCGCGCCGGGCACGCGATCGTCCTCCTGGCTGAAAACTCGTCCAAGCGCAGGTCGCACGCCGAGAACTTCGAAGTAATTCCCGGAGACGAGTTCACCGAAGGCACGTTCTGTCTGGTCGTGGGTCGCGACGCTGGCGGGGAAGGCAAATCGCGCCAGGAGTCCCGACAAAACCGTGTTGCGCTCCCGCAGGCCCTTGTACATCGGATAGGAAAAAGACTCGGCGATGTCGCCGTCACTCCAGCCGTGTCCGGTAATTGGTCCCGGGGACCGGAGAAGAACCAGTTCGTTCGAATTCCGCACGGGCAGCCGCCGAAGTAGAACTTGATGCATCAGCGAAAAGATGGCGGTGTTCGCGCCGATCCCCAGCGCCAGCGTCATCACGGCGATGGCGGTAAATCCCGGGCTCTTCGCGAGCAAGCGGGCCCCGTATCTCACGTCCTGCCAAAGTGTGTGCATGTTCCCTCTTCCCTGCAGGGTCACCTGAGGCGAACTCGGTCCACGTTGTCCCACTGCGACATATCCGAGAGGATGACTTTGTCCCCGGCCTTCAAGCCTTGAACGACTTCAATCGAATTCACCGAGCTGCGGCCCAGCTTGGCATTGACGCGGATGGCTTCGGAGTCGTTATCCACGAGCTTGAAAATTCCGATGGTGCTCTCCGATTGGCCGTGCACCGGCCTCCCGACAAATAGAATGTCCTTCAGGTTTTCAATCTCGATCGTGCCGTCCACACTGAGGTCCGGTCGGGCCCCCGGGGGCAGGGCGCTATCCAGAGAGACGTCCACAGTGACAGTGCCGTTCTGCACGGAAGGATCTATCCGCGTCACGTGCCCGGCGGCAATCCCATTGCGCGTGTCAATGGCCGCCTTCTGGCCGATCAGGACGTCTTTCGCCTGCGTCTCGGCGATGCGAATTTGCGCCTTGAGTTTCTTGGGATCGGCAACACGGGCGAGGTTGGTTCCCGGTGTCACGCGCTGGCCTTCCTCGACGGGGACAAGCTGCAGAACGCCGTGGATGCCAGCGCGCACATGCAGGGCTTCAATCTGGCTGCGGCGCAAGCCATACAGCGCCCGCGATTGTTCGACGCGAGCCTGCTGGGAAGCGAGGCGGGCCTTCGCCGAATCCTCGCTGATGCGCGTGCGCTCGTCTTCTAGCTGGACCCGGATGGCAAGCTGCGCGGCACGGACTCTGGAAAGATTGGCTGTCACGTCCGCGGCGAGGCCTTCCTTGAACAACTTTTCATCCACGTCATGCTGCAGCCGCGCCTGCTCGTAGTCGCTCCGGACGGCCGCCGCGGAAGCCTTCTGATTTAGCATCTCGCTGTTCACCTGCACCCTGAGGTTGGCGTAGTCGGCCTCGGCGGCCTTTTGCTGAAATTCGGCGTCGAGCACGTCGCGCCGCAGTTCCGGATTGCTCAGTTCCAGAATGAGGCTGTCGGGCTTCACCACGGCGCCGGGGCGGATGACGATGCGATCCACGCGAGAGTCCGTAAGGGCTGGAATCCAACGGATATCTTCCGGGATCAGTGTTCCGAGGCCCCGCACCTCGCGAAGCATGGGGCCGCGTTTCACCGTGTCGATGACGATTGTGGCTCGCTCCACGGTGGGGGCGGCAGGCCGCAGATGCGAGAGGCCAACGGTTACGCCGATAAGAAGAACGATCGCAAGGGTGCCGTAAGCGATCCGACGGATCATCTTGGCGCGTGCGTTGGAAGGGCGTGCGATGTCCATTCGATAGTCCGGGGCGACTCGCCTGGAGAAAGTGCATCTCCGATGCCCGACATATGATCTACTAAATCCCGTGGTATCAAAAGCTTAGAGCTTTTCCCTGCTGATCTTTGGTGAGAAACTGGCCGATTCTGGGACTAGGCGTCTCGAAATCGGACATCAGCGTTCGTTCTATATTTGTTTTTCCGCGTCTCAGGTACAAGAGGGGTGTCGATGACGCCGGGAAGGCCGCTCAGGCTGCTGAGAAAGTCTTCTTCAGTGCCATTCTGAGCGCATGCCATCCGGCTACCGCTTTATGGCAATCCCCTTGACTTCAAAGTGTGCCCCAAAAAGCAGTGCTCCCGAGCCGAGGAATGCCCGCGCCGGAAACTCGCGCTTGAAGTACGTCCGGTAAACACCGTTGAACTTTTCATAATTCGACACGTCTGGACAATACACCTCGACGGACACTAAATCGTCCATCGTCATGTTTGCCTTCGCCAGAGTATCCCGGATTCCGTCGAGCACCAGCCGCGCCTCCTGCTCCACATCGGCCGGCACTTTCCGGGTCTTGGGTTCGAATCCGATGTGCCCGGCCACGTACATCGTGTCGCCCACGAGCACGCCGTTGCTGAACGGGAGTTTCGATTCCGGATCGAGCAGAACGTATCGACGCTCGACCTTCTTATCCGCGCCCGCGAGCGCCGCGAACGCGCAGATTGCGAGTGCAGTTGCAACCCACAGGGGTCTTATCATTCTTGCCTCCAGCCAAGATTCACTTGGACGAGCGCGATTATAGCCGCGCAGGGGATCCCCCGGGAGGGTATTTCAACGCGGACTTTGGGCCTTTGCGGACGCTTTCTCGAAAGGAAATAAGAATGACGGGGGTTGACGGAGCGAGCTTGTCCTGAGCTTGCCGGAGGAAGCCCGCGGCTCTGCCGCAAACGAAGCCCCGCAGGAGAGCCGGGTTGGAAAGAAAAGCGCGAGGAATATGGCGGGGACGACGGGACTCGAACCCGCGACCCTGCCGTGACAGAGTGGCAGTCCGCTGAAAGTAAGTGATACTTAACGGTACTGACAGCCCGTCTTTGTTATTCTAAGAACCCTCTGCCAAGGCATATTGGACCCTGAACGGAACCGCGTTCTTAGTTTCGCTTTTCCGCTAACCGCGTTTTCGGCTATGCCGCGGACGATAACTGCTTCAATCCTCCACCTCATGAGTTACGATGTGCACGTCTACGGCAGGTGATTCGCGCAAAAAACGATGCACGGCGGAGAGATACAAGTATTTCCGCCAGTCGTGAACCGGCGCGCGTCCGAAAATCACCTGCGTGATATGCTTCGAACGCACGAAATCCGCCACCGCGTCCGCCACGCTTTTTCCTTTTAGCCTAATGACTTGCGCACCAAGGCTTTCTGCAAATCGTAGATTCGCTGCCAGCGCATTCGGATTGGATTCCTTCGGGCCAAACTCGCGATCCACGTGGATCACGTAGAGCTCTGCGTCCATGCGGCGGGCCATACGCGCCGCGCGCGCGATGAGGTACTGCCCCGTCGGATTGGAGGAGATGCAAACCGCCATTCGCTCGCGCACACCCCAGTTTTTCCGGATGTCCTGGGCCTCCATGTAGGATTCGAGGCTGCGATCGACCTGCTCGGCGACCTGCCGCAACGCGAGCTCGCGAAGCGCTATCAGATTTCCACGGCGAAAGAAATTCTTCAAAGACCGCTCAACCTTTTCGGCACTATACACATCACCGCGCTTCATCCGGTTTTGCAGTGCTTCCGGAGTTAGATCAACCATTACCGTTTCAGAGGCGGTTAGGGGAACCCAATCGGGCACGGTCTCGCGCACGATGATTCCGGTGATCGATCGCACCACCGGCGCGATGCTTTCGATATGTTGAATATTCAGCGTCGAGATGACATCGATTTTTGCGGCGACCAGTTCCTGCACATCTTCGTAGCGTTTTCGATGCTTGCTGCCTGGAATATTCGTATGAGCTAGTTCGTCCACCAACACCACCGCAGGTCGCCTTGCCAAAATCGCGTCAACATCCATTTCCTCGAACATTGTGCCCTTGTATTCGATTTTCCTTCTTGGAACCATTTCCAGCTTATCGAGAAGCTCTTCAATCGCTTTGCGCCCGTGCGTTTCGATGACCCCGATCACGACGTCTTCGCCGCGGCTGTGCCGGCGAAGCGCCTCGCTGAGCATGCTGAATGTTTTGCCGACGCCAGGCGCGTAGCCGAGAAATAATTTGAAAATCCCCCTGGCCTTCTGCGGAGGCGAAGCGATCTCCAGCCAATCTTCGGGCTTTTTGGGCAAAGGGCTATTTACCCCACTGAAACTGTGGCCTGGGCTAGAATGATGCGATGCAAAGAGTGCTCGCCGCCAGAACGTTCGGCCTTGTTTGCGCGCTCGCCATCGTCGCCGGCATCACCTTCCTTTATCGCCACATTCTGGCCGCCAATCAGACGACCGTCGCACTCTCATTTCTCCTCGCGATTCTAGCAGTTTCCGCAGTGTGGGGCATGGCTGTCTCCGCTTCCATGTCGGTGACTGCGGTGCTGGCGTTCAATTATTTCTTTCTGCCTCCAGTGGGGACATTCACGATTGCGGACCCACAAAACTGGGTGGCCCTGGCAGCGTTCCTGGTGACCTCCATTGTTGGCAGCCAGCTTTCGGCGCGCATCCGAAGTGAGGCCGACGAAGCAAACAGCCGGCGGCATGAGATCGAGCGGCTCTATCAGTTTAGCCAGAAACTGCTGAGCGAGGGAAACGTCATTCAACTAATGAACGCTATTCCCAATTACATCGTGGACAGCTTTGAAGTAGGCGCCGCTGAGCTATTTCTTCCTCAGAAGGCCAAGTTCTACCGTTCGGGCTACGGCGCGGCGCTGGTGGACGAGGAAAAGACGAAGACCGCGTTTCTGCGTGATGAAGTGACGATCGAACCCGGCGCCGGGTTGCACTTTGTTCCAGTGCGTCTGGGTGCGCGCGCCATCGGCAGTCTGGGAATTTCAGGAGCAACGATGTCCCGGCAGACGCTGGACGCGGTGAGCAGTCTTGTGGCGATCGCGGTCGAGCGCGCGAGAGCCATCGAGCAGTTGGGACAATCGGAAGCGGAACGGCAGGGCGAACGATTGAAATCGGCGCTGCTGGATTCGATCACTCACGATTTCCGGACGCCGCTGACGTCGATGAAGGCGGCGGTCACCTGCTTGCTCGGAAGCCAGGGAACGGATCGCGCGCAGAGCATGGAACTCCTGACCATCATCAATGAGGAATGCGACCGGCTGAATCATTTGGTGGAAGAAGCGGCGGAAATGGCGCGTCTGGAGGCCGGAGAGGTCGAGCTGCGCTTTGTAGCCGTGCCGATTGGGGAAATCATCCAAACAGCCGTGACAAGGATGAAAAGCTCACTCGCAGCTCGGGTCGTGGATGTACGCGTCGGTGCGCAACTGCCGCCAGTGCGGGCGGATTTCGGGCGAATCGTGGACGTTCTGATGAAGTTGATTGACAACGCTAATTTGTATTCGCCGAAGGATCAACCGATCACAATTTCCGCGGAGGCGAATGGCCAGTTTGTTGTCACAAACGTGGCGGACCGGGGCCCTGGCATCGATAGCCTCGAGCAGGAGATGATCTTCGACAAATTCTTTCGCGGAAAAGATCAGCGGTATCTCGTGCGGGGAACAGGAATGGGCTTGCCAATCGCCAAGGCGATTGTGTCGGCGCACGGCGGCACGATTGCGGTGACGAGTCAGTTGGGGCATGGTTCGGTGTTTTCGTTTACGCTTCCGGTAGCGTGGATCGAAGAGCCGCAATGAACGAAGCGACGATCCTGGTGGTCGATGATGAGCCTCAGATTCGGCGCGTCTTGCGTGCAACGCTTTCGAGCCGAGGGTACGTGATCGTCGATGCGACAACGGGGGAAGAAGGAATTGAGCTAGCGCGCAAGGATAAGCCCGACCTAATTTTGCTCGACGTAAACATGCCGGGGATGGGAGGCCTCGAAGCGTGCCGCGAAATTCGGCGAGGGTCGAATGCGCCGATCATCATGCTGACAGTTCGTAACGCGGAGCGCGACAAAGTGGCCGCGCTGGACGCGGGCGCCGACGATTACGTCGTGAAGCCGTTTGGTATCGAAGAGTTGTTGGCGCGAGTTCGCGCTGCGCTGCGGCGGCACGGAGAGGTCAAAGCATTGGCGCCACTTGAAACGAAGGATTTGAGAATCGATTTTGAGAGCCGCAGCGTGAGAGCGCGCGGCGAGGACGTTCACCTGACGCCGAAAGAATACGAAGTGCTGAAGCTGTTAGTCACGAACCGAGGAAAACCGCTCACGCACCGAAGATTGCTGCAGGCTGTGTGGGGGCCGGATTATGGGGAAGAGACCGAGAATCTGCGCGTGGTGATCAACCAGCTTCGGAAGAAGATTGAGAGCGATCCGGCGCACCCGAAATACATCCTGACAGAACCGTGGGTGGGTTACCGCTTTCAAGCGCCTCGAAGCATAGCAACGAAAGCTCCGACGCGGAAGTAACGAAGTAGTTTGGCGAGTTACAAGTATTCTCACTTTGAGTGTAAGCAGTTGATTGCGCCGCTGAGAGTGTTTTTGTCATTCGACGCAACTACTGCAAGGGGTGGGAAGCATCAAGCGTGAGGTTGAGTTGAAGGACATTGACGCGGGGTTCGCCGAGGACGTCGAATTGCCGGGGCTGGGTATAACGGGCGACCAGGGCGCGTAGGTCGGATTCGGCCATGTGGCGCTCGCGGGCGACGCGAGGAATCTGGAACTCAGCGGAGGCAGGAGAGATGTCGGGATCGAGGCCGGAACCGGAGGCGGTGACCAGGTCGACCGGAACCGAAGCAGACCGGTTCTCCGCCTGGGCTTTCTCTACGTCAGCATTTACTCGGTCAAGCAGTATTTTGTTCGTGGGCCCAAAGTTGGAGCCGCTGCTCGAAGCCGCATCGTATCCGGTGCCGGCGCTGGACGGCCGCGAACGGAAATAGCTGGCCGCAGTAAAGTTCTGTCCGATGATCTTGGAACCCACGATCTTTCCGTTTCTTTCGATCAACTGACCGTTCGCCTTGTCCCGAAACAGCGACTGCGCCAAGACCGTTACCGCCAGCGGGTAGATCACGCCGCAGATCATCGTTGTCACCAGAGTGAACCAAAGAGAGGTGAGAAGATTCTTTTTCATAAGTCCCTCAAACAATTCGAAGATACGTCAGCAATACGTCGATGAACTTGATTCCGATAAAGGGCGCAATGATTCCACCCAAGCCATAGATCAGCAGGTTGCGCTGGAGCAGAGCCGCCGCACCCAAGGGACGATATCGCACGCCACGCAGCGCCAGCGGGATCAGGGCGATGATGATCAGAGCGTTGAAAATCACCGCGGAGAGAATTGCCGATTCCGGCGTGCGGAGATGCATCACATTCAGAGCCTCGAGCACAGGAAAGGCTCCGGCGAACATCGCGGGGATGATGGCGAAGTACTTGGCCACATCGTTCGCGATGGAGAAGGTGGTCAAGGCACCGCGAGTGATGAGAAGTTGCTTGCCGATTTCCACGATCTCGATCAGCTTCGTCGGGTTGGAATCGAGATCGACCATGTTGCCGGCCTCCTTCGCAGCTTGCGTGCCGCTGTTCATGGCGACTCCGACGTCCGCCTGAGCAAGAGCCGGAGCGTCGTTTGTTCCATCGCCAGTCATGGCAACGAGCTTTCCCTTGGCCTGTTCGCGCTTGATGAGCGCCATCTTGTCTTCGGGCTTGGCTTCAGCGAGAAAGTCATCGACACCGGCCTCGCGGGCAATGGCCGCTGCAGTCAGTGGATTGTCACCAGTGATCATCATCGTGCGAATGCCCATGGCGCGGAGATGATCGAATCGCTCCTTCATTCCACCCTTAACGATGTCCGTGAGGGCGATTGCGCCCAGGACACGACGGTTCTCCGCAACGAGAAGCGGTGTTCCCCCAGAATTCGAGATCTCCTCGATACGAAGCTTCAGCTCATCGGGTATCCCATTGCCGGTTGAACGAATGAAACTTGCAATTGCGTCGGGAGCGCCCTTGCGAATTTCCCGCCCGTCGATATCCACGCCGGACATTCGGGTCTGCGCCGAAAAAGGAATGAACTTGGTGTCGCGCGATGAAAGGTCGCGGCCGCGCAAGTTGTAGCGCTCCTTTGCCAGAACAACAATCGAACGGCCTTCCGGAGTCTCATCCGCCAGTGAAGAGAGCTGTGCGACGTCGGCCAAATAGTTCTCCTCGATGCGGGGGGCAGGATAGAACTGGGTCGCAGCGCGGTTTCCGAGCGTGATCGTTCCTGTCTTGTCGAGGAGCAGCACGTCCACGTCGCCCGATGCTTCGACGGCGCGTCCGGACATCGCGATCACGTTTCTCTGAATGAGCCGGTCCATGCCTGCAATGCCTATCGCGGAGAGCAATCCCCCGATCGTGGTCGGTATGAGGCATACCAGAAGTGAAACCAACACGAAGATGTTCTGAGGAGCGCCGGAATAGACCGCGAACGGTTGCAGCGTGACGACCGCAAGCAAAAAGATAATCGTCAGACCCGCCAGGAGGATATTCAGCGCAATCTCGTTTGGAGTCTTCTGCCTGGAGGCCCCTTCGACGAGCTTGATCATGCGGTCGAGAAAGGTCTCGCCCGGATTCGAAGTGATGCGCACCTTGATTTCGTCGGAGAGAACCCGCGTTCCACCGGTGACCGCGGAACGGTCTCCGCCAGATTCGCGGATGACCGGCGCGGACTCGCCGGTGATCGCCGACTCGTCGACCGACGCCACGCCTTCGATGACCTCGCCGTCTCCGGGGATGAACTCACCTGCGGCGACAACGACGATGTCTCCGGAGCG